>JBEELT010000087.1:0-7994 GCA_041167995.1 Verrucomicrobiota bacterium
CACGGATCTTCACGCGAGGAGGACTCATGGTGATGCGTGAGGTGTCTCTGGTTTTGCCAACTTCGATGCAATGCAAAGGGTCTGGGGTTCATCATCCATGCGACACTCACGCGCTTTCTCCTTGTTGCTGGTGCTGGTGCTTTTGAGCGGGCTCGCGGCCTTTGTCACGCTACTCGTCGCGTTGTCGCCGGTCGCGGTTGCCGAGCAGACGGTGGCGGCGGAGCGGACACGTTTGCGGCAGGAGGCATCGGCGCTTTTGCGCCTCGCGCTCGCCGAAGTGCAGGCCGCCGCCGGTGCGGATCAGGTCGCCACCTGGATGGACGGCGAGGCCGCGGTCGCTTCGCGTCGCACGCCCTCGGGCCGCGAGGAGGTTCGCCTGTCCGGCGAACGGACACTCGAAGGTGCCCGCTGGCGTTGGCGGTGCGAAGACATCTCCTGCGGTCATGACCTCGGCGGCGAGGCGACGGCCTCCCGCCGGGCGAGCCCATGGGCGCGGGGTCAGGTGGCGCGCCAGTCGCTCGCTTCCGGCGCGGCGGCTTCGCTGCCGGGCGACACCGAAGCCCTGGCGGGGGAGTGGGGCGATGAGGGCATCTACCGATCCGTGACCAACCTCCCGGCGCAGCCCGGTGAAAGTTGGGGTGGCTGGGGTTTGCTCACCAATCCGGTCCTTGGCGGTTGGAAGCGGGACCTAGGGTCTCCGGGGGTCTTAGCCGTGACGGTCGGTCCGGAGGTCGCGAGCGCCTTGGCCCAGGCGGACCTACGCGACAATCGCGCCGCGGGGCTGCCGGTCATGCAGGCGGCGGGTCCGGATTACGCCCTGCGCCATTTCGCCCATTTGGTGGACCTACGGCTGAGCCTCGGTTTTTTCAACGCGCGTACGGACGGACGGCATCGGATGCGTTTCCATGTCTCGGGGCTGCTTTGGAATCCTTCTTCAGCGCCCCTGTTGGCCGAGGCGGAAGGAAGGCTCTACCTGCTTGAAGTCGTCGGCGCTCCCGAAGTGACGGTTCGTAATGTCGACAGCGGTGCCGGCTTCGCCGTCGACCTTGATGATTCGCCGGTCGGGGATTTTGGCATCTTCAATCAGTACCTGCGCGAAGCGGGTCTTTGGGCCTGGATCGACGTGGGCGATGTGGCGCGCTACGGGATGGCGCGCCGCGGTCTGCTCCCCGGTGAGTGCTATGCCTTCCTGGGACCGTCGCCCTCGGGTCAGCCGCAGGGCCTTTCGCGGGTGCTTGCCAACGAAACCTGGCGCTACGAAGCCGCTCCCCGTGGCGCCGGTTGGCGGCGGCCCTCGCCGCAGGTCTTCTTGCCTGATGACCGAATCGAGATCTCCGTCCGCTTCGTGTCGCCGCTGACCTTTCGGCTGCGTCGGGTCGTGGGGGAGCCAGCACGGGACTTGCCGATCGGCGATTACCCGGGGGTGGTCGTGCAGGAGATCGGACAGGTCTGGTTCCCGGACTTCAAGTGTGAGTTGTCCGGCCGTGATTATTCCCGGCCGGACAGCGCCGGTTACACCTTGGCGGAGCGTCGGGCCTGCCTGCGCCTGTCGTGGATACCGCGGGGCTGGGCGGAAATGAGGGAAGCGGTGCGACGCGACGGGTTGCTTCGCGAGCGTTGGAATCTGTCCCGGCCCGAGGAGGCTTCGCTTTGGGAAGTGCGTGAACCTCTGGCGGCTGCGTTGGCGCCGTTCGAGGGGGCCGACGCCTTCGCGGTCGGGGTCTTGCGTGATGCCGCCCTCAATCTCCATCTGGCCAATACCCCCGGGGCTTACGCCGATCTGCGGTTACGCGGGGTGCCTGGTCTGCCGGTCGTCTCGGTCGGTGCGTTGCGCCATCTGCGTCGTGAGATGGATTGGGCGCGCCTTGACGACTCCTTCGGTTCGGCTCCCTTGCGGGTCGCCGAGCCGGGTCGACACTCGGAGAATCCCCGTTTATTCCCTAGCAGTGGGGGGGCAGGGGAGGATGCGGGTTGGATGGTGGCTGGGCCGTTCAACGTGAACTGCGCCGACCCCGCGGCTTGGTTAAGCTGGCTGCGGGCTTCCTCCTCGCCTTGGCAGGCCCAGTCCGGCGGCCCCTTCGCCTCCGCGACGCTCCGTCGGCCCTTCTGGCCGCTGCAACCGGCCGGCGCCCACCTCGCGCAGTGGGCGGCGGCGAGCGTCCCCACTTGGACGGATGAGGAACTGTCGCGCCTCGAGCCCGAGGCGGCGGGTGCGCTTTCCGCCAGACAGCCGGTGCGTTTCCCGGATGAGCGGAAGCTCGCCGCTTTGGCGCGCGAACTGGTGCGGCTGCGGTCTGAGGTCGGTGCGCCGTTCGCTTCGCTTGAGGCCTTCGCCCAGTCGGGTTTTCTGAAGCGAGCCTTGAACGCCGCCCACTGTAACGATGTGGCTGGTGCGACCGCTGAGGGCTGGCTCGCGGTCACGGAGGACGACCTGCTGGAACAATGGGCCCCGCACCTGACGGTGCGCGGTGATACCCTGCGCCTGGTGGGGCAGGTTTCCTTCACCGACCCTCGTCGGCGCGGGGCCCAAGGCGTCGAGGCGATCCTGCAACGCACCGCCGCCTTGCGTCCGGACGGACGCTGGGGGCGGGTCTGGCGCGTGATGCAAGTGCGATTCTTGTAACCCAGTAGGTCGGTCGGGAACTTGACTGTCGGAGGATTTCCCCCCAAAGGTATACGTATGGAATCCAACCCGTTCATCGTTTCCGAAGCCCCGGCCTCCGACCGCGTCGCCTTCTTCAAGCGCACCTACCTGCACGTCGCGGGCGCCTTCGCCGCCTTCGGCTTGCTGCTCTACGCGTTCTTCGTGACCGACGTCGCCCGCTCCATCATGCAGGGCTTCGGCTCCATCATGAGCTCCATGGGTGGGTTTGGCATTCTCGTCGTCATGCTCATGTTCTGGGGCGGCACCTACGTCGCCCAGAAGATGGCGGAGAACCGCGCCTCCCGCCCCTCCCAGTACCTGGGTCTTGGACTCTACGTCGTCCTCGAGGCCATCATCTTCGTGCCCCTGATTGTGATGGTCGCCATCAAGACTGGCGGTAACCCCGGCGAGGTCCTCATCCCCGCCTGCGCCGTCACCGCCGCTTTGGTCGTCGGCCTGACTGTCGCCGTCTTCACGATGGGTATCGATTTCTCCTTCCTGCGAGTGGCCATCGTCATCGGCGGCGTCTGCGCCCTTGGCATCATCCTCGTGTCTATTCTCTTCAGCAGCCCCCTAGGCAACTGGTTCTCGATCATCATGATCCTGCTGATGGCCACTGTCATCCTCTACCAGACGCAGGTCATCAAGGACAGCTGCGAGACCGACCAGCACGTCCTGGCCGCCTTCATCCTCTTCTCGGCCTTCGTCACGCTGCTCTTCTACGTCATCCGCCTCTTCGCCGGTCGCCGAGACTGACCTGAGTCGAGCGTAACTTCGAGGGGCTTCCCGGTGTTCCCTCGGGGAGCTTCTTTGTTTATGCGCCCTTTCCTGATCTTCGCCCTGTCCCTGCTGACCGCCGTTTCCCTGCCGGCCCAGGGGAAACTCCGCGAACTCCTGGCGGGCAGGGCTCCCGAGGGCTTCGTCGAGCAGTCCTGGACGGTCGATGGCGTGAAGCGCACCGCCCTGGTACGCGTCCCCAAGGATGCCAAGGGGCCGCTGGCGGTCGTCTTCTGCTGGCATGGCCACGGTGGCCGGGCCGCCCAGGCCGCGGGCCGTTGGGGCTATGAGCAGGTCGATACCACCTCCATCCTGGTGTTTCCGCAGGGTTTGCCGACCGTTTCGCCGCTGGTCGACAAGGAGGGCCGGATGCCGGGTTGGCAGACGACCGTGGGCGGGGAAGGGGAGCGGGACATGAAGCTGTTCGACGCCATGCTGGCCGACATCCGCAAATCCCATGCGATCGACGATCGCCGCATCTATTCGATGGGGCATTCCAATGGGGCCGCCTTCAGTTACTTGCTCTGGCAGGCACGCCCGACCGTGCTGGCGGCGATCGGGTCTGTCGCCGGGTCGCTGCGCGGCGACGTGAAGGAGCTGCCGCCGCTGCCCGTCATCCATGTCGCCGGCGAGAACGATCCTTTGGTGAAGTTCGCTTGGCAGCAGGCCACCTTCGTCGCGATCCGCCGTTTCAACCATTGCGTGGACACGGCCAAACCTTGGGCCAAGGAGGGCGTCCTCGAGGCCTCGATCTATGAATCCGACCGCGGGGCGCCTCTGGTGACGGCCTTGCACCCGGGCGGCCACGAATACCCGAAGGGCTCGTCCGAACTGATAGCCCGTTTCTTCAAGGCACAGGTCCGGCCGACCCGCTGACTTTGCGGGCGACGTAGAAGCGCGTCTCGCCGCAGAACGCGCGCACTTCCGCCGACTCGGCGGCGAGTTCGGTGCTGAGCGGGGAGGTCAGCACCGCGAAGCCCGCGGTCTGGAGCTCGGCGTAAGTTTCGGCTTCGGTGCTGCTGTGCATGAAGACCGGGGAGGTCGAGGTTTCGTGCCAACGGTCCCCGGGGATCTCCCCCGCTGCTTGCGCGGCCCATTCGCCGGCGAGCGCGCCCTTTTCCCGGTCCGCGCCGGAGGCGAGGAAGATGCCGCCTGGGCGGAGGACCCGGTGGATCTCGCGCAGGGCGCGGGCCCGGTGGTCGGCGTCGGGTAGGCACATCAGCCCGTTGAAGGCGTAGATCACGCCGTCGAAAAACGCGTCGGGGTAGGTGAGGGCGGTGGCGTCCTGGATCTCCACTTTTGCGCCCCAGCCGGCTTGGGCTTGCTCCAGCACGCCTTGGGCGACCTCCACCATGGCTGGAGAGAAGTCGGTCGCCGTGACGTCCCGATAGCCCCTTGCCAGCAGGCCCAAGGCGACCCGCCCCCCGCCGCAGCCCACCTCGAGCAAACGGTCCTCGGGCCGGAAATACTTCGCGACCAGTAGTTCCTCGGACTTCCACAGGCCGACGCGCAGGGCGGCGCGTCCGTATTCGACGGCGGTCGCCAGTTCCTGCCAGTGGGCTCGTGGATCGCGCGCCATGCGGGGCGCAGGTAAGCGAAACTTGCCAGCAAGGCAATCCTCGGGAAACTCCGTGCCATGTCCCGGCATCTCCTCGCCCTCCTATGCTTCTTCGGCCTGACGGCCTGTGATATCCGTCCGTCCCGCCCGGCTGCGACCGTGACCGAAGAGGCCGGCATCGAGGTCCGTTTCCCGGTCCGCATCGGGCCGGTCGCCACCCGCCAGCGTCTGGCGGTGACCGAACTGGAGAAGGCCCGCGGGCTCATGGCCACGGCCAGCCTGCCGGAGGACGAGGGCATGACGTTCCTTTACCGGGATGACACGCGCATGAGCTTCTGGATGAAAGGTACGTTGCTCGACCTCGACATCGCGTTCGTGGCTGCCGACGGCACGATCCTGGAGATCCGCACGATGCAAGCTGGCGACACGAACACGACCTCCTCGGTCTCGGAACGAGCCCGTTTTGCCGTCGAGATGGCCGCCGGTTGGTTCGCCCGCCGTGGCGTCAAGGCCGGTGATAAGGTCGACTTGCCCGGGCTCAGGTCAGGTCTCGCGGTGCGCGGGTTCGTCGCGACCCACTATCTGCCCTGAGGCTCAGAGGCTGCGCCAGAGCAACCGAAGGGCGGTCGCACCGGCCAGCAGAGTGAGGAGCAGAACTAGGGCCAGCCGCTCCGAACGCGTCGTGCGGAAGAGTTTCATGCACGCGGGGTGAGCCGGGCCGCCGCTTCGCGCAGGAAGGCCGTGAGACGCAGGAGGAAGAACGGCGACGGGCTACCGGCGATCGGGGTCAGGGCCGCCTCGGCCGCCGCGATCTCGGCGTCGAGGAGCCGGAATGATTCGCGCCAGGTCTCGGCGGAAATGCAAGTGCGGGGATCCTCACCGCGGCGGAGCGCGGCCAGGACGGCCGGGCCGGAACGCTCGCGCTCGAGGAGCATCGGCAGGGTCAGCTTACCGCTGGCCGCGTCGGTCCCGAGCGTCTTCCCCGCCTTGGCGTCGTCCTGCAGCAGGTCGACGAGGTCGTCGTAGATCTGGTACGCGATGCCGAGGTGGCGGCCGAAGGTCGCGCAGGCTGCGATGTGCTCCGGCGGGCGGGCGGCCAGCAGGGCGCCGACGCGGCAGGCGCCCTCGAACAGCTCCGCGGTCTTGAGCCGGATATGCCGGTAGTAATCGTCCAGGCTCAGGCGGTCGTTGCCGCGCGAGAACGTCTGGCAGACTTCGCCGGAGCAGACCTCGCGGGAAGCGCGGGCGACAATCCGGCAAAGTTCGGGGGTCGTGTGCTCGGCGGCCAGCATCAGGGCGTGGGCGAAGAGGGCGTCGCCGAAGAGCACGGCGGCGTGCGCGCCGTGCGTGCGGTTCGGCGTGTCGGCGCCGTGGCGCGTATCGGCCCCGTCCAGGACATCATCGTGGACGAGCGTGGCGAGGTGGACCAGTTCGACGATTGCCGCGCCGCGGACCAAGGAGAGGGTGGGTTCCCCGCCAGCCCCGGAGGAGAAGGCGAGCAGCGGGCGCAGGCGCTTGCCCGGGTGGGCGAGGACCTCCGTCACCATAGGGCGTACCTCGGGCTCGAAGGCGTCGACCTGCTCGCGCAGGAAACGCTCCAGCGCCGCGAAGTGGGCGTCGAGTCCGGCATGCAACGGTGAGGTCACGGGCGGACTGTGTCGCCCGCTTCCGTCCGGCGCAAGCGCAGGATGACCGGTCTCAGGGGGCGAACTTAGTCTCGGTCACCAGCGGAATCTTCCCGGTGCCTTCGCAGTCCTTGCACGGCATTCGCTTGTCCTCGATCTTACCCTTCTGGGCTTCGCGCGTGAAGCCCAGGCCCCCGCAGGGCTTGCAGGCGATCCGATCCGTGGTGATGACGCTGAGTTCCGCGCCTTTTTGGATGGTTTCGACGAACTTCTGCAGGGCCGCGTTGGATTCGTCCACGGGCGTGCACTGAAGGAAGGCCTCCCGACGAAGGGTCAGCTTCTTGCCTTCGAGCGGCGCGAACTTGGCGGTGAAGCTAACGGCGACCATGCCGACGTGCAGGCCGGTACAGCGCCCGGCGGCGCCGACTTCGGCGGGCTTGTCGAGCAGCAGCACGACGAAGGAGTCCTTGCCTTCGAGTAGCGGGTCCCCGTTGAGGGCGGGCCAGTTGCCCTTCGCAAGGAAGCGGTTCTCGCCCAGGTCCTGCACGATCGTGTAGGTAATCGCGGTCATCGAGCCAGGCGCCTTGGAGAATCCCCCGGTCGCGGCATCGATGACGTGTTGCGAGGCGAAGGCCACGAAGAGCCGCTGAAGTTCCCGGGTGGTCTCGAAGGCGAGGGGTTTGTTGAGCTTGGCGAGGTGGAACGTGCGCGTCTCCTTGGCGACCGGTAGGCGAGCGGAGCGGAAGGGCGTGATGGTCACGGCTTCCGGGTCCTCCGCCTTGGGGTCCTTCTCCGTTTCCTTCTTCATCTCGCCATCGGCCGCGGGTTTGGCGGGAGCCGCTTCGGCGGGCTTCTCCGTCATGGCCGGTTTGGCGGGAGCCGCTTCGGTAGCCGGCTTCGCCGTATCGGCGGGCGCGGGGGCCGTCGCCGGGGCCTCGGCTTCCTTCTTCATTGGCGCTTCCGGCTCGACGCCGACGGCGGCCGCGGTGAGTAGGAGGGCGGGCAGGAGGCGGCGGGCGAGGGACGGGCTCATGGGGAAGGTCAATCGAGGGAGCTCAGATCTCCCTCGGCCGGCGGCGGGGTCGACTTAGGGGCGGCAGGCTTGGGGTCCGCCGGTTTGGTCTCGGCGGAAGGGGCAGGGGAAGAGGACCCACCGGAGGGACGGCGCGGACGATCCTCGTCGACGTCGACCGCGTCGCCGTCCTCGTCATCGTCGTCCGGCAGGTCGTCTTCCTCGGGGTTAGGCTTGTCGCCGCGGGCCACGCGCTTGCGGCGCACGACGTAGTAGCCGACCGCCACGGCGGCGAGGTAGAAGCCGAAAAGGACCCCGGTCATGACGAGCAGGGAGATGGGCTCGGCGATGGGGGTGATCAGCGCCACCAGCACCATG
>JBEELT010000088.1:0-7900 GCA_041167995.1 Verrucomicrobiota bacterium
AGGCTTCGAGGATCGGCTCCGAGGCATCGTCTGGATCCCAGGCGCCGACGGCCGCGAGCAAGGCGCGGTTACCCTGCCAAAGTCCGAGGCGGTTGCGGATCCACATCCCCAGTCCGAAATGGTGGTTGATGACGAGCTCCTCGTGCGGCGGCTGCAGCAATGCGTCGAGCGTCTTCACGGGGAGCGTCTTAAGGCAGTAGGCGACGGCGGCCTCCAAGGTCGCCGGGTAGTTCTTCTTGCGGGGCATAGGCGGGAGGCCAGCGGTCTGCCGTCGGCGAAAGGGTTGTCAAATGAGGGAGGGGAATGAGAGAGGGTCAGGGTCAGGAGCAGAGTCAGGAAACAGGTCGCGGCTGCCTCGGTTGTCTTCAGGTAGGGACGAGCGTCCCTGCTCGTCCGCCGCAGACCAGGTAGACACCCGGCCGACCATAAAGATAGAGTACTGAGTACGGATGACAGAGTACGGAAGAGAGAGACGATTGAAAGGGACAGGTGAAAATCACGGAGTGCTGCGTCGAGTTCTGAATCGAGTGCTGAATCGAGGTGACCTGATGCCAATTCAGAGGCGGTTCGCGCAGGTAGGGACGAGCGTCCCTGCTCCTCCGCGATAGACCAGGTAGACACCCGGCCGACCGGGACGGTCAGCCCTACCCGATGCTTTTCCTGTCCCTGCCCCTAGCCCTGACCCTGGCCCTAAACGAAGCATTGTCCGTTCGCCCTGCCAGCTCAGACTTCCTGGAGCATCTGCTTGGCATCCCCGAAGGTCTTCGGGCGGACCTCGACCTTGTCCATGAGCGACATGAAGAGGCGGCAGAGCTGACGATCGGGCTTGCCCGTGTAATCCAGTACCCGGCCACCTTTGATCCGGCCGCCGGCACCACCAAGCACCACGACAGGGAGCTGGTCGTTGTCGTGCTTCGCCCCGGCCATCATGCTGGAGCAATACACGAGCATGGTGTTATCGAGCAACGTCCGCGGGCCTTCCTGAATGGAGTCCATCTTCCGGGCGAGGTACGCGACCTGCTCCATGAAGAACTGGTTGATCTTGAGCCAATCTTGTCCGTCGGAGTGCGACAAGAGGTGGTGGATCATGTAGTCGATGCCGTTACCGGGTTGCTGCAGGGACTTGATATTAGGGAAGCGCAGCGCGCTGTGGTCGTTGTTCAGCTTGAGCGTGGTCACGCGCGTGGTGTCGGTCTGGAAGCCGAGGACCATGATGTCGCACATGAGGCGCATGTGCTCGGCGATGTCCTGCGGGATACCGTCCGCCGGGCGCTTGATGTTCGGCTTGTCGAGCGTCGGACGCCAGCCCTGCAGCTCGCCCCGCTGGCCGGCGGATTCGATGCGCTTCTCGACGTCGCGCACAGAATCGAGGTACTCGTCCAGCTTCTGTTTGTCAGCCTGACTGACGTTGCGGCGGAGATCGCCAGCGTCGTTGAGCACAGCGTCGAGGACGCTGCGGTCGCCAGGCGAAGCGGCATCCTTGAACAGGCGGTCAAAGGCCAACGCGGGGTAGATCTCCAGCGGGGTCGGGGTCGTCGGCGAGCTCCACGAGATGTGTGAGCTGTAGAGCATGGAGTAGTTCTTATGCACGCCCGGGAACGAGCGTTCGCATGCGAGCACGAGGCTGGGCACCTTGGTCGAACGGCCATAGTTCTGCGCGACCAGTTGGTCGAAGCTGGTGCCGGAACGGATCTCGCCACCGGAGGTGATGGGGGCACCAGAGAGAAGATTACCCGTCTGCGAGCTATGGATATTACCCTTTCGCGCTTCCTCGTGGTAGAGGCCTTTGACGAAGAGCAGCTTGGTACGGAAATCGTTCAACGGCGCGAGTACCTGGCCGAGTTCCATGTCCTTACCCTCCCCTTTCGCCCACCACTCCTTGGAGTGGAAGCCGTTGCCGGAGAAGAGCGCGGCGACGCGCACAGGCGCCTCGCTGGCAGGGCGGTTCTTCTTGGGCTCATCACCCCAGACGTTGGCAGACTCGAGCCACGGCAACGCCATGGTCACGCCTATGCCTCGTAAGAAAGTCCGTCGGCTGAATTGGTGCTTGTTCATAAAATCAGTGATTCGTTTTGAAGTCACGGCCACGTACTTCGCGGAACTGCGAACTGAGGACGATGACCTCGAGGGCCCCGCCTACTCGGCCTTCGCCGGTCTTGAGCCGGGCGACCATGGCGTCGAGGAGAGGTTTGTCGGAGAGCTGCACGGCCCGACCGAGCGCATACCCGAGCAGCTTGCGGCTGAACTGGCGCAGGAAGTCATCCTGGCGACGCGTGAGGAGGTAATCCCGCAGGCCGTTCAAGCCGTCGACGGACACGCCGCCGGGCAGCACGGTGCGGGTATCAATATCCAGACCAGCGGCGTCTTTGGAGCGGGCCCGACCGATGGCGTCGAAACCTTCTAGGGCGAAACCAAACGGGTCCACGCGCTGGTGGCACCTCGCGCACGCGGGGTCGCTGCTGTGCTTTTCAATGAGCTGACGCTCGGTGAGGCCCTGCGGCGCGGTCTCGGGCAGGATCGGCACGTCCTTGGGCGGACGCGGAAGCTTATCGCCTAACAGGACTTCGGTCAGCCAGTTCCCACGGAGGATGGGGCTGGTCCGCGAAGCGCCACTCTGCCGGGCGAGCGTGGACGCAAAGGCCAAGACGCCACCCCGCCCTTGCGCGCGGACGCCATCGACACGCTGCCAACCTTCGCCAGTCACCTTGAGCCCGTAGTGACGGGCAAGCGGGCCATTCACGAAGACATGGTCAGCATTGATGAGCGAAAGCACGGGGCGGTCCTGCTGGAACAGGTCGGCGAAGAAGCGCTCGGCCTCCTCCTGCATGGCGCCTCGGAGCGAGACGAAGGTCGGGAAGTGCCGCTCGCTCTTCTCATCAAGCGTAGCGACGTCGCGCACGTGCAGCCACTGGCAACCGAACTCACGGGCCAGCCGCTCCGACTTGGCGTCCTTGACCATACGACGCATCTGGGCGGCGAGCACAGCCGGCTCATGGAGCTTACCGGAGGCGGCGAGAGCCCGCAGTTCGGCGTCGGGCGCGGAAGACCAGAGGAAGAAGCTGAGACGCGTGGCGAGTTCCCAGTCATTGACCGGCGCAGCTTTCTCACCGGCGGCGGCCTTCTCTCCGCGGTACAGGAAAGCCGACGAGACCAGTACGCGCGCGATTAGCCTGCGGACAGCGAGGTCATGCGGCAACTCCTGCTTACGGAGTTCCTGATAGAGGGCGCGGAGCTGGTCGGCTTCGCCGTCCTTGAGCGGACGCCGCCAAGCGTCAGCAGCCAGGCGCACGACCGCGTCGACGTGCTTAGGTTCAGCGGCGAGGAGCTCTTGCTGGAATTCCGCCGCGCGGCGCTTGATCGGCTCACGCAATGGCTCGAAGGCTTTGGGGTTAGCGTCCTGCGTCGCGAACTGGTAGAGGGATTCGAACGACTCTACCTGCAGGAACGCCTCCTGACTGATGAAACGCAGGTCAGACCAAAGACGGTCGAGCTCGGCGGCGGCCTTATCATCGAGCATCAGCCGGCGCAGGACGTCGTCCTCGCGGTAAAACAAGGTCAGGGTGACGACTTCGTCGACCGGCACGACGCGGGCATAACAGAGCGCGACGGGGAACACCTCGCGGAATTCCTGGGCCGCGCGGAGTAGTTCCCGCCGGGCTTCGCCGCCTTCCGTCGCGAGCAGCGGCGCGGCGAAGCCCATCGCCCCCTCGCCGTCGCTCCAAAGACCGCCCTTCTTCTTGCTGATGGGCGCTCCGGTCGGGACCAACGAAACCGCCGCGGCCGGCGGGACGGTCAGCACCCTCGCCTGCAGGCAAGCCCCCCCGGGGGCGTCCCGGTCCAGACGGCACTCGACCAAGAATTCGGCTCCCTTGGGCAGTCCGCCTGGCAACGTCACCTCAATGACCGCGCGGGAGGAGTCCACCGGCAGGGCGACGGCGATGTCGGGCCGGCCCTTCACCACCACCCGCGCCTTACCCCAGATGAGTTTGGCCGGCGGCCGATCGTTGCGCAGGGCGAACGAGACCAGGTAAGCCTTGGGCGCGGCGCCCCCGGGGACCGCCACCCGAAAGTCCTCCGTGGTGACGATCGGATTCACCGGCAATTGCCACCCTGCGGGTCCGTTGACCTTACCGATATGGCCGATCGCGCCGAAACGGCTAAGCGAGCCCTGCCACGTATTGATCGCCGCCACCAAACCCGGGACGTCTTCCGGCTTGGCC
Source organism: Verrucomicrobiota bacterium (assembly GCA_041167995.1). Taxonomy (GTDB): domain Bacteria; phylum Verrucomicrobiota; class Verrucomicrobiia; order Opitutales; family UBA953; genus UBA953. The sequence continues at coordinate 4,221 of JBEELT010000088.1, forward strand.
TGGCGCCACGAAGAACGAATCGGTTCAAGGAAGGGCGAGGGCTTGGCGTCGGTGAGCGCGGCCCAGAGCTGCCCGAGGTACTTGGCGTTGAGGTCGAGTCGCCGGGCCAACTGGGCGACTGACTCAGCGCCGGCGCTTAGGTCTTCGCGATGCCTCACCGTGGCGGCGAGGTAGGGGGCGAGCGGGAGGCGCCCCTCCCCGCCGGCCACGTCCACCTTGATGCCCTGCACGAGGCGGGTCTCCCCCTTGGCCGTCCCGCAATAGCGGGCGTAGAAGGCCTTGATCGCGGCGACCTTCTCGTTGGTCCAGTCGCGCCTGGTCGTCTTCTCGGAAAAAGCGATGCCATCAGGGAGCAGCACCGCGTGCTGGGCGACGTCCTTGCCCGCGTCGAGATACTTGGAAAGTAACCCCGGCGACATCACCAAGGCCGCGCCGACGTTCGTGAAGCCTTCGCCGGCGGAACCGTCGACTGGGAACTCACGGGCCGGGTCGAGTGACGGGACGCGCGTCAGGTCTTGGATCGCGTAGGTGTATTCGGAGTTGGAGAGACGGCGGAGCACGACGGGCCCCGGATCACCGGCGTTGGCGATCGCGATCTCATCGAGCGTCGTGCGCGTCCAATCGAGCAGCACCTTCTTCGCGGCCGCAGAGAGAGGCTTCTCCTTCTTCGGCGGCATCTCGCCGCTGGCGACCTGTTCCAGCACCTCTTCCCAGACCTTCGGAGACCGGCGAATATCCACGACCGAAGCGAAACGTTCCAAGTCCACGTCACCCTTCTGCTTCTTGGTCGAGTGGCAGTTCAGACAGGAGTCCTTGAGAATCGGCAGGACTTTCTCGGCGTAGTCGTCGGCCTGAAGCAAAGAGACGGACAACAGCAACCCTGACGTCAGGGCAAACAGACGTCGCCGGGGCGATTTCGGATTCAGGGGCGGCATCCGTATCCCTTAGGACACCATCCCTCCTATAAGGTTCAAGCCGCAAGGCCAACCCAGCCACAATAGCCTTTCATCATTAGCTATTTGGGGAAGTTCTCATCCCTCTTTGATTTTCAACTAATCTGAGCCTCGGAGCCTCTGGGCCTCCGAGCCTCTTCGAAACTGGCGGAGAGGGAGGGATTCGAACCCTCGGAGCCTTGCGGCTCGCCTGATTTCAAGTCAGGTGCAATCGACCACTCTGCCACCTCTCCGTATCGAGGATTCAAGGGTCGCCGGGGTTTCCTCTCAAGCGGATTCGGAGGATTACCCTTGGTCTTTCTCCTGTTTTCCCCTGCGAGGCTTCGTCCGCTTGTCTGCGCGCATGAGCACCTGCGACCGCGTGGAAGAAATCGAGGGCCCTTATGGTCCCTTCGCCATCGGCGAGCGGGCGATCCAACGTCTGTGGGCCTCCGGCGAGGTGCGCGGCCCGATGCCCGCCGCTTCGGGGGCGACGGTCGAGGTCGTGAGTCCGGGCGACTGGAACCGCGGAGCTGGACCCGATTTCCTGGGCGCGGAACTGCGCGTGGGAGGTCGCCGGGTCCGCGGGGATGTCGAGATTCACCTGCGCTGCGGCGACTGGGAAGCCCACGGACACCAGAAGGACCCGCGCTTCGGCGGCGTGGTGCTGCATGCGGTGCTGCTCCCCGGCCTGCGTACGGTGCAGACGGCGAGCGGCCACGTGCCCGAGGCGGTCGTACTGCTCCCGCACCTGCCGCGCGACCTCGAGGACCTCGCCGAGGAGGATGCCTTGCTGGAGCTGCGCGGCCGGGCGGGCGAGGTGGCTAGGCGCGTCCGCGCGGCGGAGGAAGAACTGACGCGCGGGCTGCGGCGCAGGGCGACCCTGCGCTGGGCGGCGAAACAGCGCCTGGCCCGGCAGCGGATCCGCGAGGTCGGCTGGGAGGCCGCCTGCCATGAATTGGTGATGGAGTCGCTCGGGCTCGGCGGCAACCGGGGCCCGATGTGCGAGCTGGCCCGCAGCCATGCGCCTGCGGAGATGCTGCTGCTCGGGCTCGACGGGCTCTACATGGAGAAGTGCGGTCGCTGGCGCCTACGCGGCCTGCGCCCGGCGGGCCACCCTTACCGCCGGCTGGCCCAATACCTCGAACTGAACCGCCTGCGTCCCGATTGGCGCATCGAACTGAAGGCCTGGGGCGCGGACCTGCCCGCGGTGCCCCTGCCCGGCCATCGCCGTCGGCTGATCGACGAGCTCCTTTGCCATGTGTTGCCAGACGGTCGCGCGGACACCCTGGCGATCAACGCGCTCCTGCCCTTGCTGACCGCGCCCCGCGCGCCGCTCGCGGATGTCTGGATGAATTGGCCGCCGGGCAACCACCCGGAGGATGTCCGCGAGGCCCGCCAACTCCTCGGGCTCGAAGGACCGGCCCGCAACTGGGAGGTGCAGGGTATCCTCGATGTGATCCGACGGACGAACGCGGGCGCGCCGACGCCGGATTAGGCCATCATCCGCCGGATCTTCTCGAGCGAGGCGCCGAGGCGGTCGACTTCCTCCAGCGTGTTGTAGAACGCGAACGAAGCGCGGGCGGTGCCGGGCAGGCCGAGGTGCTTCATCAGCGGCATGCAGCAGTGGTGGCCGGTGCGGATGGCGATGCCGTCCGCGTCGAGCAGCGTGCCGACGTCATGGGGATGACCGCCGGCGAGGTTGAACGAGATGACGGCGACCTTCTCCGCGGCCTCGCCGACGATCGTCAGGCCGGGGATGGCCCGCAGGCGCGCGGTCGCGGCGGCGAGCAACGCCTGCTCATACGCGTGCGCGGCGGCCTGGATCGGCATCACGTATTCCAACGCGACGCCCAGGGCGATGGCGCCCGAGATGTCCGGCGTGCCAGCTTCGAAACGCTCCGGGGCCTCGCGGTAGGTCGTGCCGGCGAAGTCAACCTTGCGGATCATGTCCCCGCCGAACTGGTAAGGCGGCAGCGCGTCCAGGAGCTCGGGGCGTCCCCACAGCACGCCGATGCCGGTTGGGCCGAAGGTCTTATGGCCGGAGAAGGCGTAGAAGTCGCAGCCGAGCGCGGGAACGTCGACCCGGAAGTGGGCGGCGGCCTGGCAGCCGTCGATGAGGACGGTGGCGCCGACGGCCTTGGCGAGGCGGGTCATCTCGGCCGCCGGATTCACCGTGCCGAGGGCGTTGGAGACATGCGCGAACGCGACAAGCTTGGTGCGGGCCGAGAGCAGGCCGCGGAACGCGAGCAGGTCGATGTCGCCGCACGGGGTGATGGGGGCGACGACGATTTTGGCGCCGGTGCGCTCGGCCACGGCCTGCCAGGGCACGATGTTCGCGTGATGCTCGAGCTGGGTCAGGAGGATCTCATCCCCGGCCCGGAGGTGCGTCCGGCCCCAGCATTCGGCGACGAGGTTGATGCCCTCGGTGGCGCCGCGGACGAAGACGCAGCCGCGGGATGAGGTCAGCCCGAGGAACCGGGCCACGACCTCGCGGGCGCGCTCGTAGGCGGCGGTGGCCTCCTCGCTCAGCAAATGGACGCCGCGATGCACGTTGGCGTTCTGCTCCGCGTAGTAACGCCGGAGCGCCTCGATCACGACCGCCGGCTTCTGCGAGGTGGCGGCGTTGTCGAGGTAGGTCAGCGGGCGGCCATGCACCATCCGCCCGAGGATCGGGAAGTCTGGGCGCACGGTCGCGACGTCGAAGGCGGACATTAGGGCACCGTAGGCGGACGTTTGCGGGGCGCA
>JBEELT010000089.1:0-7711 GCA_041167995.1 Verrucomicrobiota bacterium
TGAATGTCAATCAGGCGCTCTAACCAACTGAGCTATACCCCCGAAAAAGGGATGGTGAACAAAGCGGGCGGTTCCGCCGCTGGCAAGCCTTCAATGCACGTCCCCCAGGTAGATCGCCCCGCCGGAAGCGAGGAAACGGCCGATGACCTCCCCCAACCCAGGCGGGGAAAGCGGGAAATCGGCAAGTTTGGCGAGCGGGAGCCACTCGAAACCGACCTGCCGCCGATCCCGCTCCCGGCCTTCGCCGATGGGGCCGAAATCCGCGCAGTCGCACTGGAAGACCGCCTCCACCTGATGGAAGTGCCCATGGATGCGGTGCATGGCGTGGTTCTTGCCGACGTACTCCCGCACGTACATGAGGCCGCGGGGCGTCACGGCCAGCCCCAGTTCCTCCATCACCTCACGGCGCACGGTGTCGGTCAGCGTCTCGCCATGTTCCTGCCCGCCGCCGGGCAGCACGAGGAACTCCCCTTCCTGGGTCCGGATCCGCACGACCAAGAGTGACGCTTCGCGCAGGATGACGGCCCGGGCCGCCGTGCGGACAGCCGAGGTACCGCGACCAGCGGGAAGACGGAAAGGAGACACGCCCTACCGTACGACGGAAGCCGTCGCGGGTGAAGCGCAAACCGACCGCCTCAGGCGTCGAGAAACTTGTCGTCGATCTCGTGGTTACCGTGGACGGCCTTCACGTCGTCCAGGGCCTCGAGGGCGTCGATCAGTTCGAGCACCTGCTTGGCCACGGCGGCGTCGGCCACGGGCACCGGGATTGAGGCGACGTAGGCGAGCTCGCTGGACTCGGGCTTGAGGCCCTTCTCCTGCAGCGCCTTGGAGACCGTGTCGTAAGCCGGAATCGGGCACAGCACCTCGAAGTGGTCGCCGTGGTTGACGATATCGTCGGCCCCGGCCTCCAGGGCGATTTCCATGAGGCGGTCCTCGGTGACCTGGGTCGCGCCGATGAGGATCTGACCCTTGCGGGCGAAGCTATGCGACACGGCGCCAGACTGGGCCATGTTGCCGCCGTTGTCGTTGAAGGCCTGGCGGACCTCCGCGGCGGCGCGGTTCTTGTTGTCGCTCGTGACCTCGACGATGAGGCCGACGCCGCCGGGAGCATAGCCCTCGTAGACAATCTCCTCGTAGATCACGCCGGGGATTTCGCCGGTGCCCTTCTGGACGGCGCGCTTGATGTTGTCCGTCGGCATGTTCGCCGCGCGGGCCTTGTCCATCAGCGTGCGCAGGCGCGCGTTGGACTCGGGGCTGCCGCCGCCGGCGCGCGCCGCGACGGTGATTTCTTTGGCCAGCACGGAGAAGATTTTGCCGCGCTTAGCGTCGATGACGGCCTTGTGCCGCTTGGTCGTGTGCCACTTGCTATGACCGGACATGGTGGGATGGGGTTGAAAATCAGCCCTTGGCCTTCTTCGGCGGGATTACCTCGACCGCGGGTTCATCCTTGGTAACGGCCGCCTGCAGGATGGTCAACAGGTTCTGGACCGTCATGTAGAGGGTCAGGGCCGCCGGCATGGTGTAGCAGATCAGGGGGAACATCAGGGTCATCACGAGGATGATCGTCTTCTGGGAACTATCGGCCGAGGGGGTCGGGGTCATCTTCATGGATAGCCACATCGTCACGCCCATCAGGATGGGCAGCAGGTTGAAGGGGATGTCGCCGAGCACGAAGAGCGTATCGGGGGCGGCCAGGTCCTGCACCCAGAGGAAGGAATGGAGGCGCAGTTCGACGGTCGTCTGGAAGGCCGTGTACATGCCGAAGATGATCGGCATCTGGATGAGGATCGGGAGGCAGCCGGCGAGCGGGTTGATGCCGTGGTCCTTGTAGAGCTTCATGAGCTCCTTCTGCTTCTTCTCCGGGTTATCCTTGTACTTCTCGTTGATCTCCTGAAGCGGCTTCGAGAACTTCGCCATCTTCTTGGCCTGACGCTGCTGGGCGGCGGTCAGGGGCCAGGTGAAGAGCTTGATCAGGAGGGTGAGGGCGACGATGGCCCAGCCCCACGACCACGCCCCGCTCCACTCGAGCAGCGCGTGCACGCCGCCGAGGCAGGCCAGGAGCAGCTTGCAGATGGCGGCGAACGGGATGAACCCGAGGAGCTTGGAGAACTGGAGGACGTAGACCTGGTTGTCCGGCAGGGCCGAGACGCGGGCATACTCCTTGGGGCCGACGAAGAAGTCGCCGGTGAGCTCGGTCGAGAGGTCGGGCTTCACGACGGTGGCCCAGGAGGCCACGCCGTCGAGCCCCTCCGCACCCTCGGGGAAGGCCACCGGCCGGATAGAGACCTGCGAACGGGCGCCGCGGGCTTCCACGCTGAGCGGGTGGATGATGGAGGCGAAGAACTGGTTACCGGAGGCGACCCAGAAGTAGGGCTTGCCGGCGGAGGCCAGCTCGACGGTCGGGACGGCGCGGCTGGCGCCGAGGCCGAAGAGCCCGTTGGAGTCGTGGAACGGATCGACGCCCGTGCGGATGGTGTCCTCGCCGTCATGCGTCAGGACCGAGAGGAACTGGTTGGCCTTGTCGCCCACGGTGGGGCGCCAGCTGCCTAGGGTCTGGGCGAAGGCGGGCGCCGCGACGCCGGCGCCCGGCGAGAGGAGCCGCGTGGTGAAGCGGATTGAGTACGGCTCCGCGGTCGCTCCCAGGGCGTAGGTCCGCTCGACCTTGCCGCCATCCGGCAGCGTGCCGACCAAGGTCAGACTGTCCTTGGTCTTGGCGGCGACCTTGAACTCGCCGAGGACCTGCTCCCAGGCGCGGGTGGCGCGATTCTCGACGACCAGCGTCAGCGCCGCGTCGGGGTTGCCGCGGTTGAAGACGACCTTCTCCTTGCGGTCGGTGTCGGCGAACTCCTTGAGGAGCTCGACCTGCTCGATGGCGCCGCCGCGGGTGGTGAACGTGACGCGGAGATGCTCGTTGGCGAGGACCTCGCGGTCCGCCTTGGCGCGGTCGAGGGTGCCGGCCGCCGCGGGCGCGGGCCCGGGAAGGGCGCCGGAGCCGGTCAGGGCGGGCGGGTTCGACGGGGCGACGGCGGCGGGAGCCGGGACCTGCCGAGGGGTGCCGAAGATATAAAAGGCAAGGGCGCCGCCGAAACAGGCGAGGGCGAGGAAGAGGTTCTTACGGTCCATGGAAAGCGGTGGTTGGGCGTAGGCAAGGGACCGCCGGGGCGCAAGGCACAAGGCGGGCCGGGCACGGGGAACCCGCCGCCAGCCTGAAAAACGCCTCCCCCACCCTCCCAGCCGAGGTCAGGAACCAGGCTTGGTCGCGGGGAGCGCGGCCAGTTCCGGCGGCAGCTGGTCCGCCGCGAACGTCGGGAAAGTCAGTTCAAGCAGGGAAACGAACGGCACGGAGAACTTGGTCTGGCCACCGGAACGGTCGACCAAGGTGGCGACGGCCACCGCCTGCGCCCCGTGGGCCTGGAGGATGTCGAGGCACTCCTGGACGCGACCGCCGCGGGTCACGACGTCCTCCGCGACGAGCACGCGCTCACCGGGGCGGAAGGTGAAGTTACGGCGTAGGACGAGCTTGTCGTTCTCCTTCTCGACGAAGATGAAGCGGACGCCGAGCTGACGGGCGACTTCCTGACCGACGACCAAGCCGCCCATCGCCGGGGCGAGCACCGTGTCGCAGGGGTGGGCAGCCAGCTTGGGCTTGAGCAGCTCGATCAGGCGGGTGACCTTGTCCATGTACTGGCAGACCTGCGCGCACTGGAAGAAGTGGCCGCTGTGCAGGCCGGAGCGCAGCACGAAGTGGCCGGTCAGCAGGGCCTTGGAGTCGCGAAAGATCTGGAGGACTTCTTCTTGGGTCGAGCTCATGGTCGGGGCGGATGAAGACGAAAAGCCCGCGGAGGGCGAGGCGATAGGCGGGACGGGCCGCTTTTCCCCAACAAAGGGTAGACCCGGCCCGACCGGCGGGTATCAAGAACACCATGCCCGCCCCCACCCCGGATGACCTGACCGCGACCTCGGACCGCCATCGCCGTACGATCCTCGGGGTCGCGGTGACGCTGGTCGCGCTCCCCTTGATCGGACTCGCCTGGCATCTCTCGCGCTCCGCCCCGGCGGCCCCGGTCGGCTCCACGGCGGGCATGGCTTGGATCCCCGGCGGCGAGTTCACGATGGGGAGCGACCAGGCCGATGATAAGCACAAGGAGGAACGCCCCGGCCACCGTATCCGGGTCGGCGCCTTCTGGATGGACGAGACCGAGGTGACCAACGCCCAGTTCGCGCGCTTCGTCGCGGCGACCGGCTACGTCACGGAGGCGGAGAAAGATCTCGACCCGCGGACCTTCCCCAACGCCCCTTCGCCCGACCTGCTCAAGGGTGGCTCCCTGCTCTTCAAGCATACCGAAGGGGTCAACCCGTTCCAGTGCGGCGTCGGGAGCCTGCCGTGGTGGAAGTTCACCGTGGGCGCCGACTGGCGCCACCCGGAAGGCCCGGGCTCAGGCATCCAAGGACGCGACCAGCACCCCGTGCTTTGCCTGACCTACAAGGATGCCCAGAGCTACGCCCAGTGGGCGGGCAAGCGCCTGCCAACCGAGGCGGAATGGGAATTCGCGGCCCGCGGCGGCCTCGCCGACAAGGCCTACGTGTGGGGCGACGAGGAACGGCCGAACGGCAAGTTCATGTGCAACCATTGGCAGGGTAAATTCCCCGCGACGGACACCGGGGCGGACGGCTTCAAGTCGGTGGCGCCAGTGAAATCTTTCCCGGCGAACGGCTACGGTCTCTACGACATGGCCGGCAACGTCTGGGAGATGTGCGAGGACTGGTACGGCCCGGAATGGTACGTGCGCTCGCCGCGGGAAAATCCGACCGGCCCCGTCATCGGCTTCGACCCCGAGGGCACGGGCTACGGCCAGCACGTCATCCGCGGCGGATCCTGGCTGTGCGACGAGGGGTATTGCCTTCGTTACCGCGCGACCGCCCGGCAGGGACTAGACCCGTTGACGTCCACGAACCACGCGGGCTTCCGCTGCGTGGCGGACCTGCCGGCACCGGAGAAGAAGTAAAACCTACTTCTTCTCCTGGTAGTCCAGGTCCTTGCCGAAGGTCTCCTCCATGCCCCAGAGGGCGTAGAAGGCGGCGCCGAAGCAGATGACCCCCAGGACCGCGCCGGCCAGCGAAGGCGCGAGGAACGGCTGCGCCTTGGTACCGGTGAGCTGCGTGAAGCCGACGGTGAGGAGGACCAGCGAGCCGCGCGCGAAGTTCGGCACGGTCGTGGCCACCGTGGCACGCAGGTTGGTGCCGAACTGCTCGGCCGCAATCGTGACGAAGAGGGCCCAGTAGCCCATGCCGAGCCCCATCAGGAAGATCAGCCGGTAATAGGCCGCGGAGGTCCAGCCGTCGGCGCCGAAGAGATACAGCGCGACGCAGGCCAGGCTGAAGGCCAGGAAGCCCGCGACCACCTTGCGGCGGGAGCGTAGCAGCTGGCTGCCGACACCGCTGGCGAGGTCGCCGAACGTCAGGCCGAGGTAGAAGGCCGCAACCGCCCAGTTCGTCTTCACCGGCTCGCCGGTGATGCCGGCCGCCGGCGCGAAGACCGTGGAAGCGCGCTGGACGAGGATGCCGATCATGTACCAGGTCGGCAGGCCGATCAGCACGCAGCGGGCGTAACGGATGAAACGGTCGCGGGACGTGAACAGCGCGAGGAAATCGCCGCGCTTCACGTCGCCTTCCGCGCCGTGTGCCTTGGCGTGATGGAACATGCCGGACTCATGGACCCCAACCCGGAGCAGGAGCAAGAGCAGGCCGAGCCCGCCGCCGATGAAGTAGCTCATGCGCCAACCTTCCGTCCCGACCAAAGCGCCGATGGCGTCGACATGGTCGGCCATGTAGCCAGCGACGACCGCGCCGAAGACGCCGACGGTGGCGACGACCGCCGTGCCGTAGCCGCGCCGCTCCTTCGACAGGGATTCGGAGACCAGCGCGATGCAGCCGCCGAGCTCGCCGGCCAGGCCGAGTCCGGCGACGAAACGCCAGAAGGCATACGCCTCGAAACTGTCGACCAGCCCGTTCGCGATGTTCGCCACCGAATAGAGCAGGATGGAGCCGAAGAGGGTCGTGAGCCGCCCCATGCGATCGCCGAGGACGCCGAAAAAGATGCCGCCGAGGAGCATGCCCAGCATCTGCCAGGAAAGGAGGTCCTGGTACCAGGGAGCGCCAGTGATGAGGTGTCCGAGGCCGAGGCCGTTGAGGCTCTTCTCCCGCACAGTCATGAACAACGTCAGGTCGTAGATGTCGACGAAGTAGCCGAGGGCGCCGACGATGACGGCGGGGTGGAGCAGGTCCTTCCAGAGGGGACGCGGTTCGACCGGCAAGGCGGGGGTGCTCATGGGGCGGGGCTAGGCCTTCAGACCGTGCAGGTTGGCCATGGAAATGCCAGACAACATTGCCCCGGTCACGCCCAGGAAACCTTGGTCGGTGCCGATGAGGAAGAGGTTCGCGACGTCCGTCCGCCCGTCGCGCCGCTTCACGGTGGAGCCGTAGATGGCGCCGTTGAGATGCCCGGTGAACTTGCGGACGGTCCGGGGCGTGAAGACGTCGGTCGAGGTCAGCGCGGCGTCGTGGACGGCATCCGCGACGGCCGGGAGGTGCGCGCGGGCCACGCGGTTGAGGCGCCCGCACCAAGCCTGCTTCTGCGCAAGGTAGTCGGCCTCCGGCAGACGACACCAGGCATCGTGGTTCGCCAGCGCCGTCACCCGCAGCCACCCTTCGTCGAGCATCCGGCCCTCGCCGTACTGATAGTTATTGGGGATGCAGATGACGCCGGAGCGGGGGTCGACCAGTTCGGCCGGCGAACGGTAGCGGAACCGCTCGTCATCGCAGAAGAAGACAATCGTATCCTTCCACCCGAAGCCCGCAAAGGCCGCCGGGTCGTAGGTCGCGATCGTCTCGGCGTAGCCTAGGCGACCGACCTCGGCGGCACCGGCCAGCGGGGCGACGTCCGAGCGCAGGCGCATCGTCTCGACCGCGCCGGCGGAGGAGTAGACCGCGTCCGCGGTGACCTCGGCGCCGTCGTCAAGGACCAAGGCGGCGACGCGGCCGGCGCGGACCTCGAGCGAACGCACGCCGCACTTCATCCGGCGCTCGACGCCGTGCTCGCGGCAGCGGTCGACGAGCAGGCGGATGACCTGGCGGACGCCGATGAACGGCCGGGCGAAGCCTTCGCGGAAGAGCGAGCGCCACATGATGGCGAACTGCGAGACCTCGATGTCATCCTCCAGGGCACTGCCGTAGAAGCAGGTGGGCAGGAGCAACATATCCCGCAGCAATGGATCGCCGAGACGCTCGTCGAGCAGCGCGCGGGCGGAACCGCCGTGCGCCTCGAGCGCCGCCTCGTCCAGCCCGGCGATCCAGGCGTCGAGCGCGCGGAAGCGGTCAACCGACCCGGGGAACTGTTCCGCGACGTCGGCCAGCAGGTGGTCGAAATCGTTGTCCAAGCGGAGGTTCTTCCCGGCCATCGTGACGCGGGAGCCGAGCTGCGGACAGAGGTCGAGTTCCTCGCGGCGGATGCGCAGCTGGCGCATCAGCTTCACCAGCGGGGCGCCCTTCGTGCCCTCGGGGACCCAGTTGGTGAGCGCATGGAGGCCGACGTCGTACTTCCGGTGGCCGCGGGCGTAGAAGGAGTTGAGGCCGCCCGCGGCGTTGTGCCGCTCAAGCACCAGCACCTTGCGACCGAACATGCCGAGGCGGACGGCGGCGGCCAGGCCGGACA
>JBEELT010000090.1:0-7701 GCA_041167995.1 Verrucomicrobiota bacterium
CGACGACCACTACATGGGCGGGCTGGTCGACAAGTATTTCGGGCGGCGTCCGCCGTTGACCTACTGGGCCCTCCGCACCGACGCCGACTGACGCATGGTCTTCGCCTCGCCCATCTTCCTCGGCTACTTCCTGCCGTTGGTCCTGGGAGGCTATTACCTGCTGCCCGCGACGGGGCCGGCCCGCAACCGCTGGCTGCTCGGCGCGAGCTACGTATTCTACGGTTGGTGGGATCCGCGCCTGGTCCCGGCCCTCTTCGCCCTGACGCTCGCGACCTTCGGCCTCGCGCGGTGGCTCGGCCGGGAGGATCTCCCGGCAAGCCGCCGGCGCCTCGGCTTGGCGGTCGGCATCGGCCTCGCGCTGGCCGTCCTCTTCGTCGGCAAGTACCTCGGCTTCGCCTTCGACAACTACGACCGGCTGGCGGCGGCCCTCGGTTGGGCGCCCGCGCCCGCCACCCGCTGGGCGCTGCCGCTGGGGATCTCGTTCTTCACCTTCCATGCGATCAGCACCCTGGTGGACGTCCATCGGCGCGACGCGCAGCCGATGGCCAGCCTGGTCGACTTCGCCTGCTACCTCGCGTTCTTCCCGCAGCTGATCGCCGGCCCGATCCTCCGGTTCGGCGCCATCGCCCCCGCCTACGCCGAGCGCCGGCACTCCTGGGCGCGGGCGGCCTCGGGGCTCGCCCTGTTCTCCCTGGGCTTGGCCAAGAAGGTCATCATCGCCAACACCCTCGCCCCGGCGGCCGACCTCGCCTTCGCGGCCCGCGAGCTCGACGCGCCGACGGCGTGGTTCGGCCTCGTGGCCTATGGGCTGCAGCTCTACTATGACTTCAGCGGGTACTCCGACATGGCCACCGGCCTCGCCCGCCTCTTCGGTTTCGAGTTCCCGCGCAACTTCAACGCCCCATACCTCGCCGAATCGATCACGGATTTCTGGCGGCGCTGGCACATCTCGCTCGGCGGTTTCCTGCGCGACTACCTGTACATCCCGCTTGGCGGCAACCGGCGCAGCCCGATGCGGACGGCCCTGAACCTGCTCCTCGTCATGGTCCTCGGCGGGCTCTGGCATGGCGCCGCCTGGACCTTCGTCGCCTGGGGCCTCTGGCACGGGACCTTGCTCGTGGCGGAGCGGTGGCTCGGCGGCCGCGCCCTGTACGAGGACCTGCCCCGGTTCCTCCGGGTGCTCGCGACCTTCATCCTCGTGCTGCTCGGCTGGGTGTTCTTCCGCGCCGAGTCGCTCGCGGCCGCCGGCGACTACTTCGCCGCCCTCGGACGCTTCGATGGGACGGGCGGCGCGCCGGTCCGCCTCTTGGGCGCGGAACTCTTCGCCCTGCCGCACGTGCTGATCCTGGTGCTGGGACTCGCGTTGATGTGGTCGCGCCGCCGCGCGCACGAGTGGTCCGGCCACCTGCCGAGCCGGCGCGCGGTCCTGTGCCTGCTGCTCCTCCTGCTGTCGCTCGGCCTCCTGTCGACCCAGCGGCCCAACCCCTTCCTCTACTTCCAATTCTGATGAAAGCCGGCCGCGAGAGGAAGTTCGTGCTGCTGTTCCTGGCGGCGCTTGTCGCCCTGCCCGTCGCCCAGTGGTGCGCCGACCTCGCCGCCGGCGTCGCGCCGACCGGCGCCGGACTCTGGCGCCGTCCGCCGACGGCCACCCATCTCCGGGCGGTCGAAGCCGAGTTCGGCGCCGCCGCCGCACGTAATCCTTACGCCCGCGCGTTGGCCGCCCTGCCCGGTCTGGCGTGGTTGCGCGGTCAGGCCTCGCCGGTGCTCGAGGGGCGCGTGGTCGCCGACGAGCCTTGGCTGTTCTACCGGCCGGACGTCCGCCTCGTCTCCCAGCGACCGATGCCGGCCGTGCAGGCGCGGGCCGTGCCGGCGATCCTGGATTGGCAACGCCAGCTCGCCGCGCGGGGCGTCCGGCTCGTCGTGGTCGTCGCCCCGCTCAAGCCCGCGCTGCTGACCGACCGCGTCGCCCGGCGCTTCACCGTCGGCGTCGCCGCCTGGCGCTCGCCCGAGACCGCGGCGGTGCTCGGCGCGCTGCGCACCGGCGGGGTCGAGGTCGTCGACCTGCCCGCCGTCTTCGGCGCCTTGCCGGCGCCGGGCCTCGCCGAGGAGCCGTGGTATGAGCCCGCCGACACGCACTGGTCGCAGCGCGGCCTCCATGTCGCGGCCGACGCCATCATCGACGCCCTCGGGTGGGAACGGATTCCCGGCGTTTATGCCGTCCGGGAGGAGATGATCCAACGACCCGCCGACCTGGCGAAGCTGCGTTCGCCCGGCGGAACCGACGGGGATCGCCCCAAGGAACCATGCCTGGTCGTCGCCGACGCCCAAGGCCGCGCCCCCGCGGCCCGGCCGGGTTCGGCGGAGGTGCTGCTGCTCGGCGACAGCTTCTGCCGCATCTTCGAGGAAGGCGAGGTCACCGGTGCCGGCCTGCGTTCGCAGCTCGCCTGGCGGCTGGGACGTCCGGTCGGGTTGATCCGGCAGGACGGCGGCGGCGCCACGCTCGTCCGCCAGGAATTGGCGCGGAAGCCGGAATGGCTGCGGGGCGTCAAGGTCGTCGTCTGGGAGTTCGCGGAGCGCGACCTGCTGTCGGCCGACGCCGAATGGGCGAAGGTCGAACTCCCGCGTTGAGTCCGGCGGGAACTTTCGTCCGCGCGGCGGGACTCACTCCCACCCCATGCGTTCCCTGCTTTGCGCCTTGTTGCTGTCCGTCGGCCTGCTGCCGGCCGCCGAACCCGAGTTCCCCCTCGCGGAGGCCAAGGAATGCCGCGCGCGGACGGGCCTGCCCAACTTCCTGGCGAAGGCGCAGGGAGTCTTCGGCTCCGCGGCCCCGGCCGAGGTCAAGGTCGCCTACCTCGGCGGCTCCATCACCGCCCAGCCCGGCTGGCGCGTGAAGTCGCTCGCCCACTTCCGGGAGGCCTACCCAGGCGTGAAGTTCACCGAGATCAACGCGGCCATCGGCGGTACCGGCTCGGACCTAGGCGTGTTCCGCCTGCAGCAGGACGTCCTGTCCAAGCAGCCCGACCTCCTGTTCGTGGAGTTCGCGGTGAACGATGGGGGCGCGGCGCCGGACCAGATCATCCGCTGCATGGAAGGCATCGTCCGTCAGACCTGGCGCGCCAATCCGAGCTGCGACATCTGCTTCGTCTACACGCTCGTCGAGGGCATGGCGCCCACCGTCGCGGGCGGCCAGTTCCCGCGCTCCGCGTCCGCCATGGAGAAGGTCGCCGAGCACTATGGCATCCCCACGATCCATTTCGGCCTGGCAGTCTCGCGCTTGAGCAAGGAAGGGAAGGTCCTTTGGAAAGCCCCGTTGCCGAAGACGCCCGAGGCCAAGGCCGCCCTCGGCGACAAGGTCGTCTTCGCCCCCGACAGCGTCCACCCGCACGTCGAGACCGGCCACCGGATGTACCTCGAGGCGATCACGCGCTCCCTGCCGGCCCTCGGCCAGGCGTCGGGCAAGTCGATGAAGCACGCGCCGCCCGCGCCGCTCGTCGCCGACAACTTCGAGGATGCCCGCCTGCTCTCCATCGCCGCGGCCAAGCTGCCGGCCGGCGTGGCGCCGCTCGACCCCGCGCAGGATGCGCTGGCCAAATCCTACGCCAACCGCCTGCCGGCGTTGGTCCGCCTGACCCAGGCTGGTCAGGCCATCGAGTTCAAGTTCAAGGGCACGCACTGCGCCGTGTACGACGTGGTCGGTCCGGCCGGCGGCAAGGTCGCCGTGACCCTCGACGGCGGCGCGCCCAAGGTCGTCACCCGCTTCGACGCCTACTGCACCTACGCGCGCCTCAGCACCTTCACGGTCGGTACGAAGCTGCCCGACGCGGTCCACACGGTCCGCCTGGAGCTGCTCCCGGACGCCTTCGACAAGGCCGCCATCCTCGCCCAGCGCAAGGAGACCATGGACAAGCCGGAGCGCTTCGCGGACCGCCATTTCCTGCCCGGCGGCCTGCTCCTCCGCGGGGAACTCGTCCCTTAAAAGCCGTCTTAACGAGGCCCAGCCTTGACCGTACCCACCCGCTCGGCAAATCTGGGCATCTTCCCCCTCCCACCCAACCTCACCATGCGCTTCGGTCTCAACACCTTCCTCTACGCCTCGCCGTTCACCAACGAGAGCGTTTCGATGTTTAAGAAACTCAAGAAGTGGGGCTTCGATACCGTCGAAATCGCCATCGAGGACCCGTCGCACGTCGACCCCGCCGTCCTCAAGGCCGCCGCGGCCAAGGCGGGTATCGCCATCGGTTCGGTCTGCGCCGCCATGGGCCCCGGTCGCGACTTCCGTGGTAGCGCCGCCGACCAGAAGAACGCGCAGCGGTACCTGACCGCACTCGTCGACCAGGCCGCCGCCATGGGCTGCCCCCGTATCATCGGCCCGCTCTACTCCGTCGTCGGCCTCATCGGCTCGCATGACGACCAGACCAAGGCCCAGCACTTCAAGCTCGTGGTCAAGAACCTCAAGCAACTCGCCAAGCACGCCGAGAAGAAGGGCGTCCTCCTCTGCGTCGAGCCGCTTAACCGCTTCGAGACCGACTTCCTTAACACCTGCGACCAGGGCCTGCGTCTCGTCAAGGCCGTCAACTCCCCGGCCGTGAAGCTGCACCTCGACACGTTCCACATGAACATCGAGGAGAAGAACCAGGCCGCCGCCATCCTCAAGGCCGGCAAGCACCTCGGCCACTTCCATGCCTGCGGCACCGACCGCGGCGTCCCCGGCGGCGACTCCCTCGATTGGAAGCCGATCGTGGCCGCGCTCAAGAAGATCGGCTACAATCAGGATGTCGTCATCGAGTCCTTCACCACCGACGTGAAGGTCATCGCCCGCGCCGCCGCCATCTGGCGCAAGATGGAGCCCAACCGCGACGACATCCCGGTGAAGGGCCTGAAGAACATGCACCGCCTCTTCGGCCGCGCCAAGTAACCTTACCCCATGAAACTCCGCACCTCCCTCCTCGCGCTCCTCGCGCTCGCCTCGACGGCCGTCGCCGAGGACAAGAACCTCTTCAACGGCAAGGACCTGACCGGCTGGAAGGGCCTCGACTTCTGGTCCGTCGAGGACGGCTGCATCACCGGCCGCACGACCAAGGAGAAGCCCACCAAGGGCAACACCTTCCTCGTCTGGCAGGGCGGCGAGATCGGCGACTTCGAGTTCACCTTCAAGTACAAGATCGTCGGCGGCAACTCCGGCGTCCAGTACCGCTCCAAGGTCGTCGACGAGAAGGCCTTTGTCGTGGGCGGCTACCAAGCCGACTTCGAAGCCGGCAAGACTTACTCGGGCATCCTCTATGAGGAGAAGGGCCGCGGCATCCTCGCCCAGCGCGGGCAGAAGACCGTGATCAAGGACGGCGACAAGCCCGGCAAGGCCAAGGTCGAGGTGACCGGCGAGGTCGGCAAGTCCGCCGAGATCCAGGCCAAGATCAAGGCCGAGGACTGGAACGAGTACCGCATCGTCGCCCAGGGCGGCCACCTGCAGCACTTCATCAACGGCGTCCAGACCGTCGACGTCACCGACGAGACCGCGGTCGGCGCGAAGAAGGGTATCCTGGCCCTCCAGCTCCACGCCGGTCCCGCGATGGTCGTCCAGTTCAAGGACCTCGTCCTCAAGGAGGGCAAGTAAGCCAGCCTAGAATTTCCCTGAAGGCCGCAGGACTCCTCGTCGCTGCGGCCTTTCTCTTACCCCTACCAACCTCCCATGAAGAAGCACCTCCTCCTCGGCGCGCTCGCCCTCTGCGGCGGTGTCGCCGCCGTCCACGCAGCCGACAAGAAGAACGTCCTCCTCATCGCCGGCCGGCCCAGCCACGGTCCGGGCGAGCATGAGCACAATGCCGGCATCCAGCTCCTCGCCGCCGGCCTCAAGCAAGGCGCGTCCGGCCTGGTGGACGTCGAGGTCTCCCTCGGCGGCAAGTGGCCATCCGACGAGGCCGTCGCCAAGGCGGACACGATCGTGATCTACTCCGACGGCGGCGGCGGACACCCCGCGCTCCCGCACCTCGACCAGCTCGCCAAGAAGATGGCGGCCGGCGCCGGCTTCGTCTGCCTCCACTACGCCGTCGAGCCTGCTTACGAGCGCGCCGGCTGGCTCAGCGTCGACGGCAAGCCCGTCAACCCGCCGCCCGCGGGGCGCTCCTCGACCGGCAAGGGCGCCCGGGAGTTCAAGGACTGGCTCGGGGGTTACTTCGAGCAGCACTGGTCGGTGAACCCGCATTGGCTCGCCGATTTCAAATCCCTGCCCGACCACCCGGCCAGCCGCGGCGTGAAGCCCTTCGCGACGACCGATGAGTGGTACTTCAACATGCGCTTCCGCGACGGCATGACCGGCGTCACCCCGTTGCTCGCCGCGCTCGCTCCCGAGGCCACCATGAAGCGCGGCGAAGGTGCGCACGCCGGCAATCCGGACGTCCGCAAGGCCGTCCTCGAGGAGAAGAAGCCCCAGGTCGTCGCGTGGGCGGTCGAACGCCAGGACGGTGGTCGCGGCTTCGGTTTCACCGGTGGCCACTTCCACAAGGGCTGGGCCAACGACAGCCAGCGCACGCTCGTCCTGAACGCCATCGTCTGGACCGCCAAGGCTGAGGTGCCCGCGGCCGGCGTCGCGTCCAAGTTCACCGACGAGGAGCTCGCCGCGAACCTGGACCCGAAGGGTAAGCCCAAGCCGAAGCCGGTCGCCACCCCGGCGCCCGTCGCCAAGTAAGCGCGCTTCCCTCGGACCCTCGGGCCGGAGGTTCGCCTCCGGCCTTTTTGTTGGCCGGAAAAGCCGCGGGTCGCTTGACCTGCGTCGCCCGTCGCCGACCTTGCCCGGCATGTCCCAGCACATCGCGATCATCGGCGGCACCTCCGGCATCGGCCGCGCCGTCATCGCCCAGCTCCAGGCCGACGGCCATCACGTCCACGCGGCCTGTCGCTCCCCGGAGAAACTGGCCGACCTCGGGCTGGAGGCGCAGCGCTTCGACGCGCTGGCCCCGGCGCCGCTCGTCTGGCCGGAGCGCCTCGATGGCTTCGTCTACTGCCCGGGGACGATTGTGCTCAAACCCTTCCACCGGATGACGCCGGAGGACTTCCAACGCGAACTGCAGGTGAACCTCTTCGGCGCCATCGCCGCGCTGCAGTCGGCGCTGCCGGCCCTCAAGGCCACGGGCCACGCCTCCGTCGTGCTCTTCTCCACCGTCGCCGTCGCGCAGGGGATGCCGATGCACGCCGGCATCGCCGCGGCCAAGGGCGCGGTCGAAGGCCTGGCGCGCAGCCTCGCCGCCGAGTGGGCGCCCGCGATCCGCGTGAACGTCATCGCCCCGTCCTTGACCGATACCGCGCTCGCGGCCCCGCTGCTGAATTCGGACCTGAAGAAGGAGGCCGCCGCGAAGCGTCACCCGCTTCAGCAGGTCGGCCGCTCCGAGGATCTCGCCACGCTGGTCTGTCACCTGCTCTCCGGCCACGCGCGCTTCATGACCGGCCAGGTGCTCCACGTCGACGGCGGGCTATCGGCGGTGCGGACGTTCGCCTGAGTCCCTCGGCCAAAGAAAAACCCGGGCGCCTCGCGGGCCCGGGTTTCGGCAGACCTTTCGCTCCGTTCAGATCAGCATCAGCGCGGGCTCTTCCAGCAGCTGCTTGAGCGCCTGGAGGAACTGCGCGCCGTTGGCGCCGTCGACCACGCGGTGGTCGCCGGAGAGGCCGATCACCATGCGATGGCCCACCACGAGGCGGTCATGCGCGTCG
>JBEELT010000091.1:0-7673 GCA_041167995.1 Verrucomicrobiota bacterium
CGTGGCCTTCTCGATGTTGGAGGCGCCGAGGGTGCGGAGGTAGTAGGTCGTCTTGAGGCCGGTGCGCCAGGCGTACTGGTACATGTGCGAGAGCATCTTCAGGTCCGGGGTCGGCAGGAAGAGGTTGAGCGACTGCGCCTGGTCGATCCACTTCTGGCGGCGGGCGGCGGCGTCGATGAGCCACTTGTTTTCGATGGTGAAGGCGGTCAGGTACTTGTCCTTGATGGCCTGCGGAATCTCGGGGATATCCTTGAGCTCGCCGTCGAAGTACTTGATCTGCTGCATCATGTCCTGGCTCCAGAGACCCAGCTTCTTGAGGTCGCGCACCAGGTAGCCATTGAGCTCGGTGAACTCGCCGGACAGGTTGCTCTTCACGAAGAGGTTCTTGTAGGTCGGCTCGATGCAGGGCGAGCTGCCGACGATGTTGGAAATCGTGGCGGTCGGGGCGATCGCGAGGACGTTGGAGTTGCGCATGCCCTGCTTGGCGATCTTGGCGCGCACCGGAGCCCAGTCCATGCGGCCACCGCGCTTGACCTCAATCGGCTCGCCGCGCTCGCGCTCGAGGAGGTCGACGGTGTCCTGCGGGAGGAGGCCGCGGTCCCACTTGGAACCTTGGTACGAGCTGTAGGTGCCGCGCTCGGCGGCGAGGTCGGCGGAAGTGTCGTACGCGTAGTACGCGACGGCCTCCATGATCTCGTCGTTGAACTCGACGGCGGCCTCGCTGGCGAAGGAGATGTCGCGGCGGTAGAGGCAGTCCTGCAGACCCATCACGCCCATGCCGACCGGGCGGTGGCGCAGGTTGGAGACCTCCGCGGCCT
Organism: Verrucomicrobiota bacterium; assembly: GCA_041167995.1. Taxonomy (GTDB): domain Bacteria; phylum Verrucomicrobiota; class Verrucomicrobiia; order Opitutales; family UBA953; genus UBA953. The sequence goes on from JBEELT010000091.1 coordinate 819, forward strand.
TGGTCGGGTAGAAGTTGATATCGATGACGTTGTCCAGGGCGCGGACGGCGACCGTGACGGTCTCGCGCAGCAGCGCATGGTCGATGCTGCCGTCGGCCTTGAGGTGGGAGTCGAGGACGACGGAGCCCAGGTTGCAGACGGCGGTCTCCTCGGCGCTCGTGTTGAGCGTGATCTCGGTGCAGAGGTTGGACGAGTGGATGACGCCCACGTGGTCCTGCGGGGAGCGCACGTTGCACGGGTCCTTGAAGGTGATCCACGGGTGGCCGGTCTCGAAGATCATGCCGAGCATCTTCTTCCAGAGCTCGATCGCCGGCAGTTCCTTGCCGAAGATTTTGCCTTCCTTGGCGAGGGCCTCGTAGGCGACGTAGCGGCGCTCGAAGTCGGCACCGAAGGTCTCGTGCAGGTCGGGGACCTCGTTGGAGAGGAAGAGCGTCCAGGGCTGGCGGTTCTTCAGGCGTTTCATGAACAGGTCGGGAATCCAGTTCGCCGTGTTCATGTCATGCGTGCGGCGGCGGTCGTCGCCCGTGTTCTTGCGGAGCTCGAGGAAGTCCTCGATGTCGTTGTGCCAGGTCTCGAGGTAAGCGCAGCCGGAGCCGCGGCGCTTGCCGCCCTGGTTGACGGCGACCAGCTGGTCGTTGTGGAGCTTGAGGAAGGGGATGATGCCCTGGGACTCGCCGTTGGTGCCCTTGATGTAGGAGCCGGTGCCGCGGACGGAGGTCCAGGAGCCGCCGAGGCCGCCCGCCCACTTGGAGAGGAAGGCGTTCTCCGCGATGCCGCGGATCATGATGGACTCGATGGTGTCGTTGACCTGGTAGAGGTAGCAGGACGAGAGCTGGCTGTGGAGGGTGCCCGCGTTGAAGAGCGTCGGGGTCGAGCTGCAGAAACGGCGGGACTTGTAGAGCGCGTGCAGGCGGATGACCCAGTCCTCGCGGCTCTTCTCCTCGCGGAGGAAGAGGCCCATGGCGACGCGCATCCAGAAGAACTGGGGCGTCTCGAGGCGGCGGGCCGGCTTCACCGTCTTGTCGATGATGAGGTAGCGGTCGTACATCGTCTGGACGCCGAGGAGCTCGAAGTCGAGGTCGGCGGACGGGTCGAGAGCGGCGGCGAGCTTGGCGAGGTCGTACTTGCGCAGGTCCGGCGAGAGGCGGCCGATGGCGATGCCGCGCTCGACGTAGGCGGCGAACTTCGCGCGGTGGAACTCCTTGAGCTGGGCGACGCCGTCGCGGACGATGCTCCAGCCGAGGACCTCCTCGTAGATGTAGGAGAGGCAGATGCGGGCGGCGAACTTCGCGAAGTCGGCGTCGACCTCGACGAGGCTCTTGGCGTTGAGCTCGATGGTCTTGCGGAGGTCGGCCTCGGTGATTTCGTTGAAGAGGCCTCGGCGCAGCTCGGCCTCGATCTCATCGGCGGTGCGGACGAGCTCGAGCCCGACGGCGGCGAAGGCGATGCGCTTGCGCAGTTCCTCGCCGTTCCAGAGGTAGGTGGAACCGTCGCCGGCCTTGACGAGGATCAACGACTCCTGGCGGTCGTCGACGATGGGCGGCTGGGCGGCCTGCTCCTCGCGGACGCGGGTGCGGTAGGCGCGGTAGAGGATGTAGTTCTGGGCCACCTTGTAGTGACCCTGGCGCATCAGCTCTTCCTGGACGAGGTCCTGGACCTCTTCGATCCCGATGATGGCCTGGCCGAGGTCCGCGACGCGGCGGGTGACGCCGGCGGCGACGCGCTCCGCGGGGGCGGCGTCGACGTCGAGGGAGAGGAAGGCCATGCGCACCGCGACGGCGATCTTCTCGGGGATCCACGGGACGACATGGCCGTTGCGGCGCATGAGGCGGGTGGTCACGGCCGGGGTCTCGCCGGCGACGGGGACGGCGGGACCGCGGGAGAAGAGTAGGCTCTTGGCCACATCGTGGCGGTTGTAGCGCACGAGGGCATCCTCGATGGCCTGGAGCATCACGGCGTCGGCGACCTGGACGCCGGAGAGGCGGTGCACGACGTCGCTGGCGACGGCGGCGACGAACTGGCGGTTGGCCTCGGTGAAGATCTCCTGCTCCTGCCGGGCGACGAGGAGGTCGGTGAGGGCTGCGCCGACGATGTCGGCGACCTGGGCGGCGTCGAAGCCGGCGGGGGCGGCGCCGCCGGCGGCGACGGCGGGCAGCGATTCACGCCAGTTGAAGCGCTGCTTGGCGGCGGCGGGGGCGCGGACGGCGTTCTTGAGGGCGATGTCTTCGCGGAAAAAAGGAAGTTCGGGTTTCATGCGGGAGAAAAGGAGGGAGGCGGGGATGAGGGAGGGAATGGCGCCGGCGGGGGCCGGTGCAGGGTGGTGGATCGGGTGGTGCTAGGGGTAAACGTAAACAGGAAACGTGCCAGTCCCGGGCGCGGAGGGGGTGACGCCCGGAAACCGACGGCGGCGCTCAGAGTTCGTCGTCGTTGACGGTGCCGAGCGCGCCTTGCTTCTGGTACTCGGTGACGCGGCCTTCGAAGAAGTTCTGCTCCTTCTTGAGGTCCATCATCTCGGAGAGCCAAGGGAAGGGATTGACGGTCTCGGCGACCAGGGGATCGAGGCCGCAGTTACGGAGACGACGGTCGGCGATAAAGTCGATGTACAGCTCGAACTCCTTGGAGGAGAGGCCGAGCCCGTTGAGGGGCAGGCAGTCGCGGATGAAGTCCTTCTCGAGCGTCACGGCGGTGGCCATGAGCTGGCGGAGCTCCTCCTTGAACGCGGGGGTCCAGATGTCGGGGTTCTCCTTGACGAGCTCGGCGAGCAGGTTGCGGAAGAGGTCGATGTGATTGGACTCGTCGCGCAGCGTGTAACGGAACATCTGGCCGATACCGGGAAACTTGTTCTGACGGGCGAGCGAGAGCACCATGCCGAAGAGGCCGTAGAACTGGGTGCCTTCCATGCACTGACCGAAGAGGAAGATGTTATGGGCGAGCGCCTGCTTGTCCTCGAGCTTGGTCAGGTCGAGCTTGCGACGCAGCGCGCGGGAATTGTTGACGACGAAGGACGCCTTCTTGGCGATCGTCGGGATGTCCTCGAACATCGCCTCGCACTCGTGCGGGTTGATGCCGAGCGAGGAGATCATGTAGACCAGCGAGTCGGCGTGGATGTTCTCCTCGTGGGCGTGGCGGCCCAGGACAAGCTTGAGCTCGGGCGCGGTGACGACCTCGCGGACGACGTGGATGATATTGTCGCCGACGATGCCCTCGGCGGCGGAGAAATAACCGATGGCCATCTTGACGATCCAGCGGTCGATCTCGCTGATCTGTCCGGTCTGGTCGCGCCACTGCTCGCAGTCTTTCTGCATCGGGATGTCCTCGGGCTCCCAATGGTTGTTCTTCATCGTCTTGTAGAGATCGTAGGCCCACTGGTACTTCAGCGGCAGGATGTTGAAGAACATGGTCTCGCGACCGTTGATGACGCGCTTGTTGGCGAAGGCCTCCTCGGCTTTCGTCTTATCGAGGACGAAGGACTTTGGACCGACTTTGATGGTGATGATTTCCATGGGCTGGAGAGTGGGGGGAAAGGGGGTGGTTGGCGCCGGGGACGGCCGCCTTGGAAGTGGTATGAATGGGAGATAATACTAGATGTAGGGGCTGCAAATGAAAATCTCCGCTACATCTAGTGTTAATGCACAAACCTTTGTCCTACGGCGACTTGGGTAAATAACTTTATTCACAGGGGTGGTTTTTGACGGTTTTTTGATGAGAAATCACCCCAGGAAGCGGATGGGCACAAAATCCGAGGATTTCCTGAGGAGCAAACGCCAGTTGTTGGTCTTGCTCACGGCCAGGCGGAGGCGGGGGCGGGCCGGGATTGCGGAAGCCCCGATAATCGGCACGTTCCTGCCCATGCCCCCCGAAGCCGCCCCGCTCCCGCCCCGCCCCGCCCTGCTCGCGGACAGCTGGTCACCCGAGGCGCTGGTGCGCGAGGGCTGGCGCGGCGGTCTTCAGGCGACCTGGCGCGTCGCGGCGACGTGCGCGCACGGCGTGCGCGACAACCACCTGCCGCAGCAGGCGGCGGCGCTGACCTACTACACGCTGATGTCGCTCGGACCGCTGCTCGCGCTGGCGCTGACGATCTCGGGTTACATCCTCTCGCGCACCACGGAGCAGGGCGACAACCCGGCGAAGCGCGCCATCGTCGCGGCGATCGAGTACGTCGCGCCGCAGACCATCGCGCAAGCCTCCACCCCGGGCCACCACGCGACGTTGCGCGAGATCAACACCAACCTCGACCAGATGGTCGATCGGCTCCTCGCGAACGCGGCGAGCGGCCAGGCGGGCGTGATCGGGCTCGTCCTCATCCTCGCCTTCGCCGTGCTCATGCTGAGCCGCGTCGAGGACGCGCTGAACGGCATCTGGGGCGTGCGGTTCGGGCGCAGCTGGCGCGACCGGTTCGCCAACTACCTACTCTTCCTCGTGCTCTTCTTCCTCGTCGGCGCGAGTACGCTCACGATGCTCTCGGCGGCCTCGCTCGCGGGCGCCGTCGGCCAGGGGGCGACGTGGCTCTCCGGCCACCTGTCGGCGCTGCCCGGGGGCGCCGCGCTCGTCGCCTTCATCGGCGGGAGCGGCCCGCTCCTGCTGTCGATCGCCCTCATGACGGCGGCGTTCGCAGCGTTCAACCGCATGATGCCGAACGTCCGCGTGCGCTGGAGCGCCGCGCTGCTAGGCGGCCTCGCGGTGGCCCTGCTGATCGTGCTGAACCATGCGCTCGCCGCGCTCTACGTCGGCAAGGTGACGCAATTCCAGAGCCTCTACGGGGAGCTGAGCATCGTGCTCGTGCTCATGTTCGGCCTGTACCTCACGTGGCTCTTCATCCTGTTGGGCGGCCAACTCGCGTACGCGTTCCAGCACCGCCGGGCGCTCGCCCGCCACAAGGCCTGGGAGAGCCTGAGCCACCGGGCGCGCCGCACGCTCGCCTTCATCTGCGTCGCCGAGACCCTGCGCCGCTACAACGCGGGCCGCCCCGGCCCGACGGCGGAGGACATCGCCGCCGCCGCGCGCGTCCCCGCAATGGTCAGCGAGGACTGCCTGCTGATGCTGCGCGACGCCAATCTCCTCGCGAGCGAGAGCCGCACCGGCGGACACAAGCCCGCCCGTCCAATCGAGAAGATGACGGTGGGCGAGCTCTGGTCCTTGGTCGACCTCCACACCGTCAACCGCAGCGGCGAGCCCGACCTGCGCTCGGATCCGGCGGCCCGCGAGCTGGCCGGGATCGAACGCTCCCTGATGGCCACGGCGGACTCGCGCCTGACGCTCGGCGAACTGGCGGCCCGCGCCTGAGCCGGATGCGGCGCCGGCGCTTCGCCCAACTGCTCGCCCTCGCGCCTTGGGCCCGGGCAGCCGACGGCGCGCGCAACCCGCGGCACCGCGTGGTGATGCTGGGCGTCGCACATGCGCACGCGGCGGGTAAGTTGGCCGCCCTCCGCGCCCTCCCCGATCGTTTCGAGGTGGTCGGGGTAGCCGAAGCCGACCCCGCCCTCCGGGCAACCGCCCAGCGCTCGCGGACCTACGACGGTCTCGCGTGGCGCACGGAGGCGGAATGGCTCGCCGACACGACGATCGCGGCCGTGGCGGTCGAGACGACGTTGGCTGACTCCACGCCGACGGCGCTACGGGCCCTGCGGGCCGGCAAGCACGTGCACCTCGACAAGCCCGGCGGCCTCGATCATGAGACCTTCGCGGCGATGCGCCGAGAAGCGGAGCAGCGGCGGCGGCAGGTGCAGATGGGTTATATGCTCCGGCATAATCCTGGCCTGCGCCTGGTCCGGGAGGCCGTCACGGCGGGCTGGCTGGGCAAGATCACCGGCTATGATGCCGGGATGGGCAAACGGGCCGACGCCGGCCTGCGGCGGGCGCTCCTGGCCCATCCAGGCCACGGCATGATGGAGCTGGGCTGCCACCTCGTGGACCTGACCGTCACGTTGCTCGGGGTGCCGAACGCGGTCCGGGCGCAGGCCGAGCGGACGGGGTCCGACGACCTGCCCGACCGACAGGGCGCGGCGCTGCGCTACGTGTGGGGCGAGGCGACCTTGAGCTGCGACCACGCGGATGCGACCGCGCGGCGCTGGGTGACGATCACCGGGACAAACGGCACCCTCCGCGTCCCCTCCCTGGAGGGCAACGTGGTGCACCTGGAACTGGCCGCGGCCGCCGGGCCGTACCCGCGGGGCGCGACCGTGCTGCGGCCTGCGGGCGAGGGACGCTATGCCGGGGAATTCCGGGAACTGGCGGACCTGCTCGAGGGAGCGCCCGCCCGCTGGGACTCAGCCCACGATATCGCCGTCCACGCCGTCGCACGCCGGGCCGCCGGCCTGGACTGAGCGGCCGGGCGACGCGCCGGCGGACCGCGAGGTCCGTAAATGAGGGGACCCCGGCCTCCTTGCGGAGACCGGGGTCCGTGAACCTGGCGATGACCTACTCTCGCACAGCAGCGGGGCTGCACTACCATCGGCGGCTACATGCTTAACTGTCGTGTTCGGGAAGGGAACGAGTGTTTCCATGTGCCCATGATCACCAGAATGTGTCCTCGGGTAGCTCTCGTTGATGGGTGATCATGAGATGGTTTTCGCCAGGGGCGAGCTACCGTCATCGGAAAATTTTAGACAGTTTGCGCATAATTTGAATTACTCTTTGTGCAATGCTATCGGCCTAGACGTCCTTTGAGACGGCTAAGAAGCCAATTGCAGATCAATCGAACATTAGTATCGCTAGACTCAACATATCGCTACGCTTACATCTGCGACCTATCAACCAGGTGGTCTACCTGGGTTCTATAGGGAGATCTTATCTTGGGAAAGGCTTGGCGCTTAGATGCTTTCAGCGCTTATCCGTTCCATGCTTAGCTACCCGGCG
>JBEELT010000092.1:0-7618 GCA_041167995.1 Verrucomicrobiota bacterium
GACCGGCTTCCCCGCCGAGATCCGCATCCACGGCACGAAGGGCGCGGCCGTGCTGCGCGACGACAAGCTGACCTCCTTCGAGTTCGAGACGCCCCTGCCCAGCGACGCCGGATTCCTCGCCTCCGCGCAGGAGACCTGTGGCGCCGGCGCGGCCGACCCCAAGGCGATCAGCCACGGCTGGCATCGGCTCAACCTCGTCGACGCCATCGAGGCGATCCGCGCGGGCCGCGCCCCCGCGGTCGATGGCGCCGAAGGCCGCAAGGCCGTCGAGCTCATCCTCGCCCTCTATCAGTCGGCGCAGAACGGCGGCGCCCCCGTCGACCTCCCGCTCGCGCGGGATCCGGCGCTGCGGCCGTTGGGAGTCAAAGCAAGTTGATCGGTTGATCCGTTGGCCAGTTGGCCAGAAAGGAAGGCGAGCCGAAAGATGCGACGACCAGGGGGTCGGCTTCAGGTCGGAAAAGAGGCAAATGCTTCAATCGTATTGTCGTGAACATCCATGACGCATGGAGGTACTATCGTGGCATGAGGCCGATGGATACGCGCTCACCAGACGACGGACCGTTCACCTTCCGCGATCTTATTGCCTGGAAAAAGTCCAAGTCTCTGGCGGTAGACATCTACCGGTTGACGGATAACGAAAAACTTGCCCGTCGCCACGCATACTGCGATCAACTCGGGCAAGCCGCCTTATCGGTTCCCTCAAACATCGCCGAAGGTAATGACCGCGGGACCAATAAAGAATCCCTAAGGTTTCTGCTCATCGCCCGAGGCTCCTTGAGTGAATTGGAGACGCAACTTTGGATTGGCTATGATCTCGGCTGGATCGAATCGGCCGAGTTTCAACGCCTATCGGAAAGCCGAATCGAGGTGGCTAGGCTCCTCGGCGGACTTATCCGCATGCGACAAAGTCGCCTAAGGAAATCCGAGGCTTAACTACGCCTCGGGCCAACGGGCCAACTGTTCAACGGATCAACCGATGTCCTGCCTTCCCCGGAACTCCTCCATCGTCGCGGCGTGGGCCGAGTTGATGCCGGAACGGGCGAAGACCTTGAAGAAGGTCCGGACGACGATCTTCATGTCCAACCAGAAGCCGCGGTGGTCGACGTACCAGACGTCGAAGGCGAACTTCTGCTCCCAGCTGAGCGCGTTGCGTCCGTTGACCTGGGCCCAACCGGTGACGCCGGGCTTCACCTCCATGCGCCGCGCCTGGAAGGCGTCGTAGCGTGGGAGGTAGCGCATGAGCAACGGGCGCGGGCCGACGACGCTCATGTCGCCGACGAGGACGTTCCACATCTCGGGGAACTCGTCGAGCGTGGTGGCGCGGAGGAACTTACCGAAGGCCGTCAGGCGGACTTCGTCCGGCAGGAGTTCGCCGTCGGGCCCGCGCTGGTCGGTCATGGTGCGAAACTTGACCATGCGGAACGGCCGGCCGCGGAGACCGGGGCGCTCCTGGATGAAGAGCACGGGCGAGCCGAGCTTGAGGCGCACGAGTAACGCGACGACCAGCAGGAGCGGCGCGAAGCCCACGAGCCACCCGAGGGAGAAGAGGATGTCGAAAAGGCGCTTGGCCATGGCTCAGCGGCGATGCTCCCAGAGAGTCAGCTCGATGGCCTCCACCGCAACCTCCTTCTCGAAGGTCAATTCATACTGCAGGGCATGGGGAATCTCCCCTTTCCAGCTCCCAGGTTGACCGGAAACGCCCCAATCAAAACCCTCGGGAACGTCGATGACCAGCCGTCCACCGGTCGGGCGGCACTCTTGGACCATCGTACGGGACTTCTGGCCGTCGGTGAAGGTCAGGACCAAACGCGCCTTGGCCTCCGGGTCGCGGACCTTGGTCGGGTCCAGCTTCACCTCGAAGTCCAAGGTGAAGCCCGGGACCAAGCGGTCATCCCAGCTCGCCCCCGTATCGCCGTGAGAATTAACGGCATACCCCTTGATCTTACCGGCCGGGGCGACCAGGTGGCGACGTTCGACTTGATTCCAGCGTCCGGGACTGGGCTCGTCGGCGAAGTAGTTGCCGTTATTCGAGGACGCGCGATTGCGGTGGGCGAAAGCCTCCCGGCGCTCGCGGCCTTCCGGCAAACGGGCGAGCTTCCAAAGGGCCGCACCATTGCCGATGGCGTCAGCCGCAGCCCAGGCGGCGAGCGCCCGGCTCGTCGGAGCGGCGACGCAAGGCAGGCCGTACGGCATCGCGGCGTCGAGCCACTCCGGACGCGGGTTGGTAGCGGCGAAGCGACCCCAAGCGACGGGCAAACCATACGCGCCCCAGGCCATGTTGAAGCGCGCCTCCGCTTGGCGATAGGCGGACTCGACGGCGGTCAAGGCCTTGAGTCGCTCCAACGCTTCGGCGCTGTTGGCCGGGTCGGCGGCGCGACGGATCTCGACGACCCCGCGGAAGGCGCGGGATAAAGCCCATGCCTCGGCGAATTGCCCGTGGCGCCAGCGTTGATTCGCCAGGCGGAACGTCGGCTTGTCCTGCGCGGCCAGACGCAAGCGGGCGGCCTCGACGTGCGCGGAGACCACCGCGACCTCCGCAGGCGTGAGCACTAGCGCCGAGCCTTCCGTGCGGAAATGCCGGATCCATTGGTCGACCCCACCCGCGCGTGCATCGCGGGCCCACGCGCCTTAGAGGACGCGGTAGGCCGCGCGCATCTCGTCGGCGCCCGGGCCGTAGGCTGCGTTGAACCAATTGGCGAGCAGCGCTTCCGGGTCTTGGCTGGGATCCAGCAGCAGCTTCGCCCCCAACCAAGCCTTCGGCGCATCGAAGGCCCAGAGCGGGGCGAGTTCGGCATACCAACCCACGACCCCGGTGGCGTGCACCGTACGGATGGCGTCGGCCTGCGCTCGGAAGGACACCCGCGGGACGGTGTAGTCGACCCCGTACCAATAATCGTAGGCGCCGACCCGGCGGGCGCCCGAGCGCACCCAAGCGGCGAGGTTCGTGGACTCCAGCGCCGCGAAGTCGGGATTCGCGTAGGCGCTGCGGTCGGCGCAGATCCACGGAAAAATCGCCGGGTGCAGGCGGATTGTCGGGGCGCGCAACGTCTGCAGGTAACCCAACGTCCCGATGGCGTGGCGGAGTCCGGAGAGGTCGCCCGAGGGCTCCCAGAAGGAATGGGCGACCTCATTGAGGTAGCCCATCACGTAGTCGGTCCGCACCGGGCGGTCGCGATACCAGCCCTCGGAAGGGGGCTCGCCGAGGAAGGTGAGCGTGTCGTTGACGCCGAAGGGCACGCTGAACGCGCCGGGGTGCTGGTGGAACCAATCGCGGGTGTAGCGGGCCCCAATCTCCCCTGCGCCGGGGACGCGCAGTCGCGGCATCGGGTCATAGCCGTCGAAGCGCGGTGACCAGCGCGGCCAGCGCTCCGACCAGTCAAAGTCATAGAAAGGCGAGTCTTCGTAGAACGGGCGCTCGCGGACGGTGGAGACGCCCCAGGGAGCGAACCCTGGCTTACGCGGGTCGATCTGCGCCTTGCCGTCGCCGGGACGGGCGGCGGGCGGACGGGGCCAGGCGTTGGCGGAGCGCTTCGCGGTATCGGCATCCCTGAGGTGGTAATTCTCCCGATCTTCCAGGAACTCCCCGTAGACCTCCCGATTAAAGGCACGGAAGAAGCCGTGGGAAAAGTCCGGGGCTTTCCCATAACCAACGTTGTAGGCCCATTCGTGGGAAAGCTCATTGGACAGGCCGGCGAGTTCGCGCCAAGCGAAGGCTGGCCGAAAACGTTCGGCGGCGGGGAACCCGACCGAGGACCGCATCGTCCAATCCGCGCCACGCGGTCCGGGGAAAGCGAAGCACACGCCGAGGGCCTGCTCGCAGAACCGGCCGACCGCGGCGCGCGTAGCCACCGGGTTTGTCCCGAGCAGGAAGACCGCCTCCCCCTCCACGTCGCGGACCAAGAGGTCGCCGTCTACGTCGGGCAGCGGCCGACGGAGGGCTTTCCAGGCGGCGGTGCGGCCGACGAAGAGGCCGCGGGCGGGGGCCGCGACCGCCGCCTGCTCGGAGATGAGTTCGGGGCGGACCCCCGTCACGCGCTCGCACCAATCGAGCAAGGTCTGGGCGGCGTACCACTCCTCCGTCTCCGGCTCGGCGGGAAGCACGACCGGGAGCCGCCAGCGCCCCTGCTCGAAAAGCTCCGCCGCGGCTAAAGTGAAGGAAGCCAGGCAGAGTGCGGCAAGGATGGCGAAGCGGCGGGGCATGGACCGACCCCTACCCTAGCTCGTCCGAGCTTCGAGACAACTGGGAAGACACTGTCCTGCTTTTTTGCTGGCCGGACCTTCCGAGCCTTTGATTAGGCGGGCGCTTTCATGGTGAATCCAGGATGCACCATTTCGGCTGCCGCCCGCGCCGAGAGCGGCTTTTTTAACCAAATAAAAAAGCCGCACGAAGTGCGGCTTCCGGAAAATTTTGGCAGAGGTCACTCTCGGACCAGTCGCCGGGCGATCGCCGCCGGAGCGAAAGCGCGCTCCGCGACCTGACGGGCCGCGACGCCATAGCTCGTACGCTGGGTTTCCGACCAGCCCAAGGCCGTCCGCAGGGCGACGCCGGGGTCGGCAGGGTCGGCGATGGCGCAACCCAGGCGCGGACCAGTGATCAGCTCGTCGCTATTGCCGGACTTGGCGGATAGCACCAAGGGCAGCCCGCAGGCCGCGGCCTCGATGGGGGAAAGCGGGTTCGGGTCCAGGAAGGTGTTCAGGACGAAGGCATCGGCCGCCTGCAGGACTTCCCGGACGCCGGCCGGATCGCGCTGACCCAGTAGTCGCAAGGCGCCCTCCGACGAAGCTGCGAGCGCCTGCAGCGCCGCTTCCTGCGGACCAGTTCCGACTAGGACCAAGCCGGCGTCGCGACGCTCGGCGGGAGACATCGCCAAAAAAGCCCGGGCCAGCGGCAAAGGACCCTTACGCTCGGTCAAGGCGCCGACCTGGACCAGTACAAGGCCGGAGGCGGGCAGCCCAAGCTGACGTCGCGCCGCGGTCTTCTGCGCAGGGGTCGCGGGCTGATAGAAATCCGTATCGATCGCGTTGGGTAGCTCGACGATGGGCTTGGCCTCCCCGGCCTGCGCCCGCGCCCAGGCGGCGCTGCGTCCGTTGGGCACCGCGAAGGCGTCGTAGGAGCGGTAGGCTCGGCGGCGCACCCAAGCGACGAGGCCATCCGCATGCAACACGGCGTCCGCATGACCTTCGCTCCAAAAGATCCGCCGGCAAGGGACGGCGGACCATCCCGCCATCAGCATCGTCGGGGTGTTCCAGGCGCCGGCCACGAGCAAGGTCGTGGGCCGCAGCTCGCGCAAGGCGGCCAGGACACCGAGGTTCACGTGCGCCGAAGTCCCCGCAAGCCGCGGATGCCAACCGGCGAGGACCGTATGCGCGTGACGCATCGTCGCCGGTTCGTAAGGCCAATGGCGTCCGGGCTCGGACGTGGCACAATAAAGCACGTGGAAACCCCGGCCGATCTGTGCGGCCTCGGCGGCCACGGCATCGAAGAAAGCCGTGCGGTAAGGCGTCGGGATATTAGTGAGGACGACGAGACTCATCGTGGGTTCGGAGCGGCGCCGGCGCGGTGGGCGACGGTGAGGGAACCATGCCGGCTGAGGGCGAAGCCAGCCGCGGCGAGCTTCGGGGGGATTTCCGCGTAGGCCACCTCACCGTGGAGCTCGATCGTGAGGCAATCCACCGCCGCCAGCCAATCACAGGGGCCCTTGAACAACTCCACCTCGGCGCCCTCGATGTCGATCTTAAGGAGGTCGATGCGACCGGTCGGACTCAGCCGCAGCACCTCGGGCATCGTCATGACCGCGACCTCCCCGACCGTGGCCGGCATCACCTGCGTGCCAGTCTCGGCTTCCGTCACGCGGAAGACGCCGGCGGCCCCCATCAAAGCGGCCTGACGTAGGATCGCCCGCGCACCGTAAGGAGCGAGATTCCGGGCCGCCCAGGCGTGGGCCAGACCGGGCTCGAGCACCAGGCAGGTCGCGCGCGGATAACGCGAGAGGAAGAGCACCGCGCTGTCGCCGATGTAGCCGCCGGCATCCACGATGAAGCGGGCGTCCGTCGGCAAAGGTCCTTCCAGCACCTCGCCTTTGATCAAGTTGACGAGGACGATGTGCTTGTCTTCCGCCGTCAGCCGGAACGTGAACGGGTGCGCCAAGGAGCGGAAGCGATGCGTCCGTTCGCCGGCCCCGAAGGCCATCATCCCAAGGAACGCCGGACCTTCCCGCCACGCCAACGCATAGGCGTAGAGCCAGGCGAGGCGGCGGTACAGCCACATCGGGAGGAGCGCGCGGACGTAGCGTTTCATGGGCGGGTCAGGCGGGGTCGAGCAAGGCGGCCAGGTGACGATCGGGGCTGAACTCGGTGGCGCGGATCAACGCCGCGCGGGACATCGCGGCGTAAAGGTCGGGCTCGCGGCGGAGCCGTTGGAGCCGTGCGACCAAGGGCGCCGACTCCCCCGACGGGACGACAAACCCGTCGACCCCGTCGCGCACGACCTCACCGCAGGCGGACGTAGCGATCACGGGCAAGCCCTGCGCCATGGCCTCGAGCTGCACGAGCCCGAACCCGTCGGACAACGTCGGGAAGACCAGGACGTCGGCTTCGGCCATTCGGCGGGCGACCTCGGCCTGCGCGACATGCCCGGTGAACTGCACGTCCGGCGCGACCTGCCGGAGATAGGACGGCGGCAGCTGCCGGCCACCGACCACGGTCAATGCGACATCCGAACCCAGTTCACGGACGGCCTCGGCGAGGACGTGAAAACCTTTCGCGAGATTGACGTAACCGACGAAGAGGACGCGTAACGGCCGACCAGGCAGCAAGGTGCGCGGCCGGCCGAGACCGGAAGGCGTGAACGCCGGCGGCACCACGCGGCCGCGGGATATATCGAAACCGGCGGCGGCGAGAGAACGCAGCGAGTGGGCGGAGTGGACGATGAGACGATCGGCCAAGGACATCTCCTCCCGCAGCCGGTCCAGGAAGGCGTCGGAGGGAACGGACGGCGCCGGCCCGGCTTCGGGCAGGGCCGCATACGCGGCGGCCCGCGTCGCGTACCAGGCGGGGCCGGGGTCGACCTGCACGTGGATGGTCCGTGCGCCGACTTGCCGGCCCAAACGGAGTTGCTCGAGGTTGCCGCAGGTGAAGCCGAAAACCGTGGAGCCTTCCGCGAGACCGCGGCGACGGAAGACCTCGGCCGAGAAGCGACCGAAGCGTTCCCCTTGGGCCGACCAGCGGTCATAGACCGCGCGTCGGTCCCAGCGTGTCCGCAGCACGTGCGACCAAGGCTCGGCGAAGACTGGAGCGTCAGCCAGCTCGGCCCGGTAACGTTGCGCCAGCGCGCGCGGCCGGCAGACCTCGGGCAGCCGCGCCGCCCACGGGGCCCAGAGATCCGTGCAGAAAGCCGCCAGCCGCCGCCGCTGGTGCAACGCGGCGGCGAGGCTGTAATGCTCGCGACGGCCGAGCTGGCTAAGGTACCACATGGTCAGGAAAGCGGCCGGCAGCGGGTCAGGGCCTGCCGGAGAGAGTCGGTGCGGCGTTCGAAGAGCCACCACCAGCCTTGGGCGAAGAGCAGGAGGCCGCCCGTCAGACCGAACACGGCGAGCCAGCGCGTCGGCCCCGGCTCCTG
>JBEELT010000093.1:0-7289 GCA_041167995.1 Verrucomicrobiota bacterium
GCGAACGCGGGGCCCACACGTTCGTCTCCGTTTCCTCCGCTTCGGTCTTGTTCGCTTGCCGCGATCAGCTCGGACTGACCGACGGAGTTCCGGCCACGCCTCCGGGCATCCACCCGTACGCGGACTCCAAGGCGTTAAGCGAGACGATGCTCTGGGCGCGACGAGGCCAAGGGCCGGCGATTCGTATCATCCGGCCACGGGGTGTCTACGGGCCTTACGACTCTGGGGTGCTTCCACGTATCTTGAAGGTCGCCCGTCGGTTAGGCGGGAGATTTCCGTTACCAGCTCCCGGGGCTTTGGCCTCGATGACCGCTGCATCGAACCTCGCCCATGCTGTGCTGCTGGCCGCCGAGGCGCCCGCCTCCGTGGGCGATGGCATCTGGAACGTCTCCGATGGGGATGATCGTCCCTTGGGCGAGCTCATCCAGCTCGCCGGGCAGGCGGCAGGCCAAGAACTCCGGCCGTTCCATCTACCCGGCAGCCTGCTGAGGGGTATCGGCCGAGCGGGGGATTTCATCTGTCGGCCCCTGCGGGTCGAGCCTCGCGTAAGCCTTTATACGGCCGAGCTCCTCTGCCGCAGCCGGACGCTTTGCATCGACGCCATTCGGCGGGATCTCGGCTACGCGCCGCTCCTTTCGGTTGAGAAAGCCTTCGCCTCTTTGGCGGAGTTCACCCAGCATGGCACCTTGCCCGAACTTTCGATCATGCGGCCCAAAGGAGGCACCCGATGAGTCCCGTGCCCGGCCAAGAGGCCTTGGACGTTAGTTGGGATTTTGAATGGTGGAATACCGGATCCTTCGAGGCCCGCGGCTTCTTCTCACACCTGCAGGCCGGTTGGGCTAAGGTCGAACATCGCGCCCATGTTGGATTGCTCCAGCTGCCCGGACGAAGCGTGCTCTTCGATGTCGGTTACGCCCCGCGGTTCCATGACTGCGCCGCGCCGCGCTTAGCCTCGATTTATCGCTGGGCCACGCCCACCACGATTCCTGCCGGTAGTTCTGTGCGCGAACGGCTCGCGGGCCGTAAGGTCGATCAGCTGCTGCTTTCACATTGGCATGCGGATCACACGGGTGGATTGCTCGATATTCCGGAGGCCTCGGTCTGGCGGCCGCTTTCTTCGCATGAGGCGGTCCGGCAAGAAGCCCTTTCCGCATGGGCTCCGCTCAAGGGTATCTTGGCCGGCCAATTTCCTGCAGATCTCCCCGGCCGGCCGGGCGAGCCTTTCTCCGCGCGACTTCGCGATGTGGATTCCGCGCCCCTCATGGCCTTACCCGTGGAGCGCTGGCCATTTCTCGCCGAACTGGACGTTCGTTGCCGTGATGTCTTCGGCGACGGATCGTTGGCGGCGGTCGATCTTCCCGGTCACGCCCTCGGTCATTACGGCGCCTTGTTCCAGACCCAACTGGCCGGCCGGCCGGTGCTCGTGTTGCTCTGTGGCGATGCGGTCTGGGATGAACGAGAACTGACCGCGGGCTGGACGCGCGGCCCGGCGGCACTGTTCGGATTCCATTCCCTGAGAGCAGCGTCGGAAACTACCCGGCTGCTCCGTCGCTTATGCTCGGCTGCCAAGGCCTGCGGTATGGAGCGTGACCTTTTTGTGCTACCGACGCACTGTCGATTGGCGGCGACCCGATTCGTCGTCGCCGGCGGGCGCGAGTGACCGCCGACTGCAAGGCCTACTGGGATGCCGTCAAGATCTACGACTTCGAATAAGCCGAAGATTAAGGAAATAAAAAGGCCGCCTATCTAGGCGGCCTTTTTGTTCACTTCGCTGTCGCGACGTCGTGCTTGGCGTGGAGGCGCTGCCAGTAGTCCTTCCAATACTTGTCGTAGTAATCCTGCGCGGCGGCGTCGATGTGCGGGAGTTTCTTCACCTTGGGAGCCGTGGTCGGGTCGTAGCCGACGAGGTGGCCTTGGCCGGCCCGTTGCCGCGGCGAGACGAACCGCCAGGGGGTGTCGCCCATGGTCTCGGCGCAGAGCGCGGCGAGCGGCGGGTCGTAAGCCTTGAGCTGGTCGCGCGTGCGCAGCTGGCTGTGGTCGTGATCCATGGTCCGGTTGGTGTCGAACCAGTCCTGTACGCCTTCGGCCCAGTATTCAGCCGAGTTAGTACCCGCGTAGCATTGCTTCGGACCACCGAAGACGATCAGCACCTTATCCTCCTGGGTGACGGTCACCCGGGCGTGGCTGGCCCGGCCGTTCACGAGGATGTCGCCCGCGTCGAGGCACTTGGCCAGGAAGGCCCGCGGCTGGTCGGGGAAGGCCGCGACGAGCGCGTCGAGGAGGCTGACCGGGGTGGCGCTCTGCACGCGGCGGAAGCGCTGCGCGGCGTAGCCGTCCTGGTAGCGTCCGGCCTCCTTCGACTGGGCGAAGGCCGCCTTGGCCCGGGCGTGCTGCTCCGGGGTGAAGCCGGCGCCCTGGATGACGTGGCCGAACTCGTGGATGAGGATGCTCTCCGCCTGCATGCCCCCTTCGTACTCCATCACGTCCTCCTCGGCGAAGAGCACGACCTGGCGGCCGTCGACCCGGGTCAGGAAGCCGCGCTGGCGCCAGTTGTAGAAGTCCAGTTCCTTGCCTTTCTTGTCGGAGGCGAACTGCGGCACGTCGGAGGTCAGCTCGTCGTGCGCCACGATCACGCACAGGACCTTCTTCTCACGGATGCGCGCGGCGACGTCCGGTCGCAGCGTGCGCATCACCTGGCTGAACTGGTAGGCGGCCTCGCGGTGCGTGTGGTCGGCCACCTTGCCCGAGGTCGCGATCAGGATGCCTTCCGCGAGCGTGGCCTTGCGGTAGAACTTCGGGTCGAGCTTGTATTCCGTGGCCTGCTCCGCGGTCAGGGCCGGCACCGGGGCGAGGACGGCGGGTCCCCTGGCCGAAGGTTGGCAGGCGGTGAGCCCGGCGAGCAGGGCGAGCAAGAGCGGGAGGGGGCGCATGGGGTACGGGGATTACGGGACGCTCCCCGGGTTCTGGCAAACCTAGCCTTGGTTGGGATTGCCACGGTCGGGACCCGCGCAATCCTGCGGCTACCCCCATGAAGACCCGCCTCGCCCCCCTGCTCGCCCTCGCGGCCTCGCTCCTCCCGCTCGCCGCCGAAACCAACTACGCCATCCAGCCGGTCCTGCACCCCGGCACGGAGAAGCGCCACGAATCCTTCAACGCGATCTCGAAGCAGGGCGCGGCCGAGCTGGTCTTCCTCGGCGACTCGATCACCCATGCGTGGGACGGCAAAGGCAAGGCGATCTGGGAAAAGACCTGGGTCCCGCTCAAGGCCGCCAACTTCGGCATCGGCGGCGACCGCACCGAGCACGTCCTGTGGCGCCTCGAGCACGGCAACTTCGACGGCCTCAAGCCCAAGGCGATCGTCCTGATGATCGGGACGAACAATACCGGCCACCAAGGCCGCCCGCAGAAGGAGATCGGCGGCGCCGTCTACCAGTGCAGCGCCCAGCAGACCGCCGACGGCATCAAGGCGATCCTCGCCAAGCTCCAGCAGAAGTGCCCCGACGCCAAGATCCTGGTCCTCGGCATCTTCCCGCGCGGCGCCGACAAGAAGGACAAGTTCCGCCAGCAGAACGAGGCCACCAACGCGATCGTGAAGGGCTTCGCCGACGACAAGAAGGTCTTCTTCCTCGATATCGGCGCCAAGTTCCTCGAGGCCGACGGCACCCTGTCCAAGACCATCATGCCCGACCTGCTCCACCCGAACGAGAAGGGCTACCAGATCTGGACCGACGCCATCGAGGGCAAGGTGAAGGAACTGTTGAAGTAAGCTCCGAGAAAGGGTCAGGAGCAGGGGCAGTACCGCATGCTGCCCTAGTTCTTCCCATAGGGCGTGACCGTCCCGGTCCGCCGCTTGCCGGCCGTTGCGCAGGTTGATTCCGCCGGCGCTACTTGCCCCTGCCTAAGGTCAGGAAGCAGTCGCCTTGATTGCCGAACTTGATGGCTTGGCGCTGGCTGTACTCGTTGATCCCGAGCTTGAGCGGACCATGTTGGGCCGAGCTCAGGCCGACGAGGTCCGTGGCATCGAAGGCCGCGCCTTTTCGCAGGGCGACCTTGAGCAGCTGGGTTTTTAAATCAAGGTCCAGACGGTCCCGGGCTAGGCGTTGGATCGACGAGCCGCGCAGCGACAGGTAGAACGCCTCGCCTTTCTGCTGCGGGGTGGTCGGTGCGTTCGGCGCGGTCGTCGGGTCCTTGGCGAAGGCCTCGGCCGCCGTCACCCGGGCCTCGAAGGCCCGGAGCTTGGCCAGGTTCAATGGCTCGAGCCCGTCGGCGATCTTGAGCAGCAGGGCGTCCCAGTTCTCGGGCGTCAGGTTGTCGACCATGCCCTCGTAGCAGCTCAGGAAGTTAGGCCCGGATACGTTTGCCAGCGGCCAGGCCGCCAACAGCTTTTCCCGGCGTTGCGCCGAGTTCAAAGGTTTGACCAAAGGCAGCAGCGTCCGAAACCGGATGGGCTCGTCTTCGACGAGGTCTTGCTCCAGCACCGCCCGGCGCAAGCCCGCCATGGGCGGTAGCGCCTCCAGCGCCCGTACGTAGGCCAGGCGATCCGCCTCCGACCATGTCCCGACGTAGGCTCCGTCCGCCGAGAGGGCGATGTTCTCCAAGGCGATCGCGGTATAGAGGCGCAGTAAGCTGCCGTCGGCCTCTGGGCGGCGAGCCATCCGATGGGCCTTCAGCAACCACGCCTGGCCCTCGGCGACCTTCCCTTCGAGGCAGAGTTTGTGCCCGCGCACGAGGAAGAGACGGCAGGTCGCTATGGCCCCCCCGACGTTCTCGCTTCTGAAGGAACGATCCAGTACAGGCAGCAGCCGGTCGGTGACCGCGTCCAGGTCGAGTCGGCGGTAGAAGGCCGGGTCGATCGCCCGGTCGCCATACGCTATCGCCCGCAGGAGTTCCGCTTCGGTGTTCTGGTCCGGGTTGGGGGCGGGCAGGGGATGCGCCTCCAGGTCGCTGAAGACGCGCCTGGCCTCATCGTAAAGTTTCTGGTTCGGGTCGGGCTCGTCCGCGCCCAGCGGGGCGAGCGCCAGCAGGCAGCAAAGCAGCGTCAAGGAAGCGCGCATGGGGTTGGTATGTTTCTAGGGGGAGGAGGTGAAGGGTCAAACTTACAGGAAGGCCTCGGTGAGATGCGATGAGGGCCGGGGCTTGGGCTAGGGCTCGGGAGATACGATCAAGCCAGATGAGAGGTCATGCGCGGGGCAGTTTTCTTTCCCCAACCGCCAACCGCTAACCCCTAACCCCTAACCGCTATCCTATTGTAAACCTCCCCCCACTTCGGGCTTAACAATGGCCTAGGCCGGGCTTAGAACCGGGGGGTGCCGACTGCCACCGCAGCCCACCCGTCCGGTTTGGACGCCCTCGACGCCGCCGACCGGCGCTTCGGGTGGCACCCGTTCACCCAGATGCAGGAGTATCAGGACAATCCGCGGCTGCACCTGGTGCGGGGCGAGGGGTCGTGGCTGATCGACGGGGAAGGGAAGCGTTACCTCGACGGCAACGCCTCGGTCTGGACGAACGTCCATGGCCACAACGACCCCGACCTGAATCGCGCCTTGCGCGAGCAGCTCGAGCAGGTCGCGCACGTCACCCTCCTCGGCCTGAACCACCCGGTCGCGACGGAGTTGGCCGAAGACCTCTCTGGGCTCACCGGCGGCGCCTTGCCCCGCTGCTTCTTCACCGACAACGGCAGCAACGCCATCGAGGTCGCCCTCAAGCTCTCGTTCCAATATTGGCAACTGGTCGGGCAGGACGCCAAGCGCGGGGTCATCTCGATGGAAGGCGCCTACCACGGCGACACCTTCGGCACGATGTCCGTCGGCGCCCGCTCCGAATTTCACCGTCGTTTCAATCCTTGGCTCTTCGCCGCCCAGACGTTCCCCGCCCCGGTCCATGCCGAATGCGCCGGTCAGGTCACTTGCTCCGATGCCTCTGCGTCGCTCGCCGCGCTGAAGGCCATGCTGGAGCGTGACGCCGCCACGACGGCCTGCGTCATCCTCGAGCCGCGCGTGCAAGGGGCCGCCGGCATGGTCCAGCAGCCCACCGGCTTCGTGGCCGCCGTCGCGGCCCTGTGCCGGAAGCATGGCGTGCACCTCATCCTCGACGAAGTCTTCACCGGCTTCGGGCGAATCGGCTCGCTCACGGTCGCCGAGGCCGAGGGCGTGGTGCCCGATTTCCTCTGCCTCGCGAAGGGGCTCGCCGCCGGCTACCTGCCGCTCGCGGCCACGTTGACGTCGGAGCAGATCTACGCCGCCTTCCTTGGCAAGTTCTCCGAAGGTAAGACCTTCTTCCACGGCCACACCTTCTCGGGCAACCCGCTCGCCTGCGCCGTCGCCCGCGCCTCGCTCCGCAAACTCAAGCCCCTGCTCGCCTCCGGGCAGGTCGCCGCCCGCGCCCAGCTCCTCGGTCAGGAGATGAAGGCCGCGTTCGCGGGCCACCCTCACGTGCGGACCTTCCGCCAAATCGGCCTGACCGGCTCCGTCGAGTTCAAGCCTGCCCACGCCGACCGGTGGCCGACCGATACCCGTGCCGGTTATCAGGTCGCCCTCGCCGCCCGCCGGCACGGGCTCATCATCCGTCCGCTCGGCGACTCGCTCCTGTTCGTCCCGCCCATCTCCATCCAGGCCGACGAAGTGAAGCACCTCGTCCGCTCCGTCCGCCTCGCGATGGATGAGACCCTGGAGGGCCAAGGGTAGATTACAGAGTGCTGAATCGAGTGCAGAGTGCTGAATCGATGGAAATACAAAAAATAAACAACATAACCACTGCATCCTATCGACCCAGCACTCGACCCAGCACTCGATTCGGCACTCCCTCTTCCGATCCTTTTCCAACCGCCAACCGCCAACCGCCAACACCTTCTAACTCCATGCCCTCCCTCACCGACGCCCGAGCGCTCTACGACCTGCCGCTCAACACGCTGATCTTCAAGGCTCAGCAAGTCCACCAGGCCCATCAGGATCCGGCCGGCGTGCAGCTCTGCACGCTCAAGTCGATCAAGACCGGCGCCTGCCCCGAGGACTGCGCCTATTGCCCGCAGTCCATCCACAACCAGACCGGCCTCGAGACCGAAGCCCTCATGGAGACGCAGGCGATCCTCGCCGACGCCCGTAAGGCCAAGGCCGGCGGCGCGACCCGTTTCTGCATGGGCGCCGCCTGGCGCCGCGTGAATGACGGCAAGCAGTTCGACAGCGTCCTGAACACCGTCTCCGGCGTGAAGGAACTCGGTCTCGAAGTCTGCTGCACCCTCGGGATGGTCAGCGAAGCGCAGGCCGCCCGCCTCAAGCAGGCCGGTTGCGACG
>JBEELT010000094.1:0-7280 GCA_041167995.1 Verrucomicrobiota bacterium
GCGGAGCAGGGCGGCAGGGACTTCGGCGAGGGCCTTCGTGCCGGCGGACTTACCGTAGAGCCCTTCGAAGAAGGCGACGAGCTTGTCGGTGTCGGCGGCGGTCTGGAGGTCGCTGAAGGAGATCTTGAGCAGCGAGCAATGGCAGGGCGTGCGGCCGGTGATGTCGACGCCCACGTGCAGACCGGCGGCGCGGCCCTTGGTGATGACGGCGGCGGCGGGCTCGGGGAGCATCAGGCTGAACTCGTTCCAGAAGGCCTGGTCGGCGTAGCAGACCTTGAGTCCGGGGATGTTGTGCAGCTTCGCGGCGGCGCGGTGGGCTTGGTCGCGTCCGGCGACGCAGGAGTCAGCCATGCCTTGTTCGCCGCGGGCGAGGATGGCGGCGCCGGCGATCGTGGCGATGAACGCCTGGTTGGAGCAGATGTTGGACGTGGCCTTGTCCTTGCGGATGTGCTGCTCGCGGGTGGACATCACCATCACGATGCAATCACGCCCGGCGTTGTCCTTGGCCTTGCCGACGAAGCGGCCCGGGGTCTCGCGGACTTCGTTCTTCTTGTCGGCGTGGTGGCGGACGGCGAAGATGCCGAGGCCGGGGCCACCGAAGTTGGCGCCGATGGCGAGGTGCTGGCCTTCGCCGACGAGGATGTCGGCGCCCTGTCGGCCGTAGTTCGCCGGAGCCTTGAGGCCGCCGGTGGCGAGCAGCATCGGGTCGACGACAGCGATGGACTTTACGCCGGCGTCGGCGCACGCGTCGGTCAGCGCATCGACGTCCTCGAGCAGGCCGAGGGCGTTAACCTGCGGGAAGATGACGGCGGCGAGCTGTTTGCCGAGGCGGGCGGAGGCGGCGGCGAGGCCGGCGGCGGAGAGGCGGCCGGTGGCGTCTTCGGGGGCGAGGAATTCCAGTTTTACCGACGTGTCGGCGACGTGCGTGCGGAGGACTTCGAGGTCGGCCGGCATCAGGTTGCCGGCGACGAGCACCGTGTTGGCTTCGGCGTCGCCCATGCGGACGGCACAGACGGCAGCTTCGAAGAGGGCGCTGGCCCGCTCATAGAGCGAGGAATTGACGGCTTCGAAGCCGGTCAGCTGGGCGAGGGTGGACTGGTAGATCCAGTGCGTGATCAGCGTGCCCTGCGAGCGCTCGGGCTGGTAAGGAGTGTAAGAGGTCGTCAGGTTGCGGATGGAGCAGACGTGGCCGACAATCTCGTGCGTGCGGTAGACCTGCAGGCCGTCGCCGAGGAAGGTGGTCTTGACGGAGTTCTTCTGCGAGAGTTCCTCCATGCGGTCCGCGAGGGCCTGGTATTCGAGCTCGTCGGGCAGATCCTGGACGTCGGGGAATTTCACCGCGGCGTCGATGTGCGCGAACATGTCCGGGAAGTCCTTCGAGCCGACGGCGGCGAACATCGCCTGGATGTCGGCTTCGGTCGCCGCGATGTAATGGCGGGCGAGTTCGCGAGAGATTTCCGAAGGGTTGTAGGGCAGTTGGGCCATGGGCTGAAAGGAGGCTGACTTTTTTGAACCGCCAGTGGGTGTCCGCAATCGTCCAGCCCCCCGGGTAGGGGGTATTAGGACGCTAGCAAACGGCTATAAGCAGAGGGTCTCTCCGGCGCCCGCTTAAGAGCGAAACCACGCATCTGTGAATAACTCGTGGGTGCGGATTTGCCGAAACGGCGGCGAGGGCCTAGCGTCAGGCGATGACCCGCCAAGCCCGTGCCGACTTCGTCGCCCGAACCTTGGCGAAGCTCTACCCGGAGACCCCGGTCCCGCTGGACCACACGGACGCCTTCACCTTGCTCGTGGCCGTGGTGCTCTCCGCGCAATGCACGGACAAGAAGGTCAACGAAGTCACCCCGGCCTTGTTCGCGGTCGCCGGCACCCCCGCGCAGATGGCGGCGCTGCCGGTTGACCGCGTGTTGGGCCTGATCCGGCAGCTCGGGCTGGCCCCGCAGAAGTCCAAGGCGCTCGTCGGCCTGGCGAAACTGATCATGACGAAGCACGGTGGTCAGGTGCCTCGCACCTTCGAGGAACTCGAGGAACTCCCTGGCGTCGGCCATAAGACCGCCTCGGTCGTCATGGCCCAGGCCTTCGGCGTGCCGGCCTTCCCCGTCGATACGCATATCCATCGTCTGGCGATGCGGTGGAAGCTCAGCCCCGGCAAGTCGGTCGAGCAGGTCGAGCGGGACCTCAAGAAAGTCTTCCCGGAGGACGCGTGGAACCAGCTCCACCTCCGCATCATCTTCTACGGCCGCGAGCACTGCACCGCGAGAGGGTGCGACGGGAAAACTTGCGGGATTTGCGCGGCCCTGCGGGCTGTTTGATTACAGATTACGGAGTACAGATTGCGGATTGCGGAGTGCAGATTACGGAGTGCCGAGTGCAGATTACAGATTACGGAGTACTGAGTACAGAGGGCGGATTACGGATTACGGAGGGGCTTGGCCGGTCTTTCGGATTGTAGGTTCCCCGCCTCAGTTCGCTGGCGGTAGTGGATGAGCCCACCGATGAGCCGGCCAACGATCGCCGCTTGTGCCATCAGTTGCTTGGCGACGGCGACGGGGAGTATCTTTGCGTCGACGCAGACTTCGATCTGGGTTTCCAATTCGCAGAGGGAACCCCTTGCTATGTAAAGGAAACGTAGCGTGTCCTTGTTCGAGCCTCGGCCGTTCCCCTCGGCGATGTTGGACGGGATGGAGACCGCCGCGCGCCGGATTTGATCGATTAACCCTCGATCAAGGAGGCGTTTCTGCCTGTCGCAGGCTTCATACGTGAAAACCGCCAGGGTCTTTGCCTCCCGCCAGGCGAGCAGTCGCCGATGACTCGGTCCATCAAGGTGTTTCTCCATGTGGCGAGAACTGCCGAGCTTTACGACCCATACGAGGTCAGAGACACCTCAGGGCTTTCCCCGGCTTGGTTGAAGCCGCCCCTGGATGCCTTGGTAGCCCGTCCCTCTATGGATTTACTCAGCACTCAGTGCTCCGTAATCCGTACTCCGCCTTC
This sequence comes from Verrucomicrobiota bacterium, assembly GCA_041167995.1. Classification (GTDB taxonomy): domain Bacteria; phylum Verrucomicrobiota; class Verrucomicrobiia; order Opitutales; family UBA953; genus UBA953. The sequence goes on from JBEELT010000094.1 coordinate 2,992, forward strand.
AGTACTCTGTACTCAGTACTCAGTAATCCGTCTTCCGACCTTCAGCGCACCAACCCCTCGTGCTTCGCGCGGAATTCCTCGCTCCACGCCGCCGGCTGGTGGGTCGTGCCATCCATGCGGCAGACGGTACGCGAGGCCTTGGCGTGCAGGACGGCGAGGTCGGCGCTGCGGAACTCGAAGTCGACCGTCAGGCCGGCGGCGCGGACCTTGCGGACGCTGAGAATCAGCTTCACGTCGCACTCAGGGCGGATGGCGACGAGGTAGTGCAGGTCGATGTCGCGGACGACCACGTAGACGTCCGGCGCCACGGCAGGGTCGATGGTGTCCTTGCCCATCAAGGCGATGAACATCACCTTCTGCGCGCGTTCCATCATGAGCACGTAGTGCGAGTGATGGAGGATTCCGAGCCCGTCGGTCTGGTCGAACCAGGTCCGGATGGTCACGTGGAAAGTCTTATCAGGCTGGAGTCCGTCGGCGGGCATGGGTGAGAGAGATGCGGTGAAAAGTGGGCGGGGCAAGCGAACGCATCACTTCCTTCGCAGGGTCGCCGCGAGGCGGTCGAGCTCGGTCCAAGTGTCGACGGCGGGCTTGAGCCCGAGGTCGCGCTGGGCGGCGGAGACGTCGAACCAATGGTCCTTGGCCAGTTCGACGGCGACGAACCGGGTCATGGGGGGCTCGCCCTTGAGCGGGAGCAGCGTCCAGAGGCCTTCCATCAGCGCACCGAGCGCGTAGGCGCGGCGGAGCGGCATTCGTTTGGTGACGAGCGGAAGGCCGGCCCCGACGACGAGACGATTGATGAAGTCCCAGAGCTTCACGGGTTCGCCCTGCGACAGGAAGTAGGCCTTGCCATTGGCGTGGCCGGCGAGGAGCGCGTCCAGCGCGCCGAGATGCGCGTCGGCCGCGGTGTCGACGTGCGTGACGTCGACCTGGTTCGTGCCCTCGCCGACGATGCGGAGTTTCCCGGCGCGGGCCCGGGCCAGCACGCGGGGGAAGAGGTGGTGGTCGCCCGGGCCCCAGATCAGGTGCGGACGGAGCGCGCAGACCTTGAGGGTCTCCGAGGCGGCCTCGAGGGCGCGCCGTTCGGCCGTGGCCTTGGTCTCGGCGTAGGCGCAGAGGAAGTCGGTCCCGTACGGCAGGGACTCGTCGGCGCCGCGGAACGATTCGCCGTTGAAGACCACGCTCGGGGTGCTCGTGTAGACCAAGGCCTTGACGCCATGGTCTCGGCAGGCCTGCACGACGGTCTCCGTCCCCGTGATGTTGCTGCGCACGTATTCCTCCCACTTCCCCCAGACCCCGGCCTTCGCCGCGACATGGAAGACGAAGTCGCATCCCCGGACCGCCGCCGTCAGCGCCTCGGCGTCCGCGAGGTCGCCCTGGTGGAAGGCCACGCGGGCGGCGAGCCCGGGCGCCAAGGCCGTGCGGCCGTAGACGCGAACGGCGTAGCCGCGGGCCAGGCAACGCTCGACGACGGCGCGGCCGAGGAAGCCGCCGCCACCGGTGACGAGGACGGTCGGACGGCTCATCGGAAGAGCCGGCGCAAGGGGTTGAGCCGGTCCGCCCGCAGGCGTTCCGTCCATGCCTTCGCCAACTGGAGGCGATGGATCTTGGCGTTGTGCCGCACGTCGACCGGCAGCTTGGCCTGAAAGAGGAAGGTGTCCACCCGGGTCGCCGCCGGGTTGCCCCCAGCGCAGGCGCGAAGCTTGGCGATGAACTGTTCGCGTTCGCGGGCGTCGGCGGGGAAGCGCCCCTCGCGCGGTTCCACGACCAAGGCCGGGACAAACGGCGCCTGCGTCCCGAGCCCGATGAGCGCGCAACGCGCCACGTCGGGGTGGGCGCGGAACGCCGGTTCGACCGCCTCGGTGGGCAGGTCGCCCGACGCGGTGCGGACCCTCTCGGCGCGGCGTCCTAGGAACCGCAGCAAGCCGTCGGCGCCCAGCGCGCCCAGGTCGCCCATGCGGTGCCAGACGCGTCCTCCGTCCGCGATCTTGGCCGCTTCCGTCGCTTCCAGCAGCCGGTGGTAAGCGCGCGTCACGCTCGGCCCCGTGGCAATGATCTCACCCACCTCCCCGGGGGCGCAGGCGGTCGTTTCGGCCAGGGTACGGAGCGGCCCGTCGACCTCGCGGATCACCCGGAGCTCGACGCCGTTCACGGGCCGGCCCACGCAGGTGCCGAGGCCTTGGCGCGCGCCGGCGACGTGGTCGGCGAGGAGTTCGGCCGCCGTGATCGTCGACACCGGTAGGCATTCCGTCGCCCCGTAAGGCGTGTGCACCTGCGCCTGCGGCGCGATCCGGCGGAGTTGCGCCAGCAAACCGTCCGGCACCGGGGCGCCGGCGATGAGCACGCGCCGCAAGGACGGCAGGCTCAGGCCGCGTCGCTCGCAATGGTCGGCCAGGCGCCCCCAGACCGCGGGCGAGCCGAACGAATTCGTCACCTGCTCGGAGCGCAAGGCCGCCACGATTGGCGCCGGGTCGGCGGCCGCGGGGCGCGAAGGATCGAGGAGCGGCGTGACCGTCGTCATCCGCAGCGCCGGGTTGAAGAGCGCGAAGAGCGGCAACATCGGCATGTCGACCTCGCCCGGCTGGATGGCGTAGGTCCGGCGGATCAGCTCGATCTGCGCGTCGAACATCCCGTGCGTGTAGTCGACCCCCTTGGGCGCGCCCGTGGAGCCGGAAGTGAAGAGGATCGCCGCGGGCGAGTCCGGCGACACCTCCGCGAGCGGCCGGGGCTCGGCGGCGACGCACTGCTCGCGCAGGAGGCGCCACTTCGTCGTGCCGACCTGGACGCGCGTGCGCAGGGAGCGGAAGGCGGGCAGCGGGGTCCAGCTCAGCCAGACGGCCGCGCGCACGCCGACCAAGGCCTCCGGTTCGGTGTGGCGCACGCAGCGCAGGAAGGACCGCGTGCCCATGCCCGGGTCGATGGCCACCGGGATCGCGCCGAGCTTCAGCAACCCGAACATCGCCACGATGAGGTCATGCCCCGGCCGCACGGCGAGCAAGGTGCGGGTGCCGAGGGTGATGCCCTCCGCTTGGAAGATGCGCGCCGCTGCGTCGCTTTCCTGGTCGAGCCGCCGGAAGGAACACCGGGCGTGGACGACCTTGGCGTCGGGACCGACCGACAAGGGGGAAAGCGTGGCGACCGCCTCGGGCTGTTCCAGGGCGGCCTGGCGCAGGTGGCGGGCGACGTTGCTTCCGGGGACGTTCATGGGCCAGTAAATGAAGAAGCCCCGAATCCGGGGCTTCTGCAAGGCTAGTCGACCTTCCGACTCAGTAGTCGGTGATGGTGATCGCGCCCCAGAGCAGGGTGATGCGGTCTCCGCTGGTCGTGCGGTGGGTGAAAAGTTCGTTGGTCGACAGGCTGATCGTGGCCTTGTTGTTCGGCGCGTAGGAACCGGGCTCGGTCTTAATGATGCCCATGAAATTGTGGCTGGCCTCCAGCGACACGCTCTTGCCGTGGTTGGGGGTGTCGTAGGTGTGGCAGCCCACGAGGGCGGTGGCGGCGAGCAAAGAGGCGAGGGCGAGCTGCTTCATGGTGGGGAGAAGAGGAGATTTGGTAGGGGGGAGGGGGGTGACAAGCCAGAAACCTCATCCATTCACCCAATGGTGCCAGGCCGTCGCCAGCTCGGGGCCCCGGAAGAACCAGAGGACCCCCGCGGCCGCCATGCTGGGCACGAAGGGGACCACCCCGGCATACTCCTCGCCCTTGATGAATTTGGCCGAAATCAGGCCCGGCAGGGCGGTGATGACCCCGATGACCGAGCCCCCGAAGACGCAGAACAGCGCGCCTTGCCAGCCGCAGAAAGCCCCGACCCCCGCGCATAGGATGATGTCGGCCTCGCCCATGGCCTCGCGGCCAGCGAGCAAGGTCCCGACGGTGCGGATCCACCAGACGATCGCGGTCCCCACGGCGACGCCGATGAGGCTATCGCTCAGCGACAGCACCCGGTCGAGCACCGGTAGGTCGAGGTTGCCAGCGTGCCCATGCAAGGAGGGGACCAGTACCGAGAGGAAGAGGCCGGCCCCGACGAGCGTGAAGTTAGGTCCATCGGGCACGGTCATGTCATCCAGGTCGCACCCAGCCAGGAGCACGAGTAGGGGGAGGAAAACGAACGCCACCGCGGCCTTGGGGCCGGAGAGTAACGTCCAGGCCGACGCGAAGAGTACCGCGGTGATCAGCTCGACCAGCGGGTAGCGGAGGGAGATCGCTCCGCCGCAGCAGCGCGCCCGGCCCCGGAGCATCAGCCAGCCCACCACGGGCAGGTTGAACCAGAAGGGGATCGGCTGACCGCAGGC
>JBEELT010000095.1:0-7084 GCA_041167995.1 Verrucomicrobiota bacterium
GGGGGGCAGGCCCAGGCCGGTCGGCTGGTGGCAGGCGAGGCAGGTGCGGTTGTAGACGGCCTGGCCGCGCTTCATGGTTTCGGCGTCGGGCGCGGCGTGGGCGGCGGCGACGAGGGCGGTCAGGGCTAGGGTCGGGAGGAGACGCATGGCGTTGGGTGACTTCCCAAGGAGGCGATTTCCCGGGCGACCTCAACCCGAAGTTGGCCGCGGCTCCGGACATAAGCCCGCCCCGCCCCTAGCATAAGCCGCCGCAGGCTGGCCGAAGCAGGGTTGATTACGACACCACGCGAATTCCATCCGTCCACCGGAGCATGGTCCTTACCCCTGATTTATTGAGTCGACCTCCCCCTTCCCGGCGGGAATCCTAGTTGTATGAAAACGACTGAGGCTCACGAAGCCTGGCTGCGCCGGCTCCAGGTACGCAGCCTCCGGACGGTCTTCGACCACCTGCCGGGCGTCATGTTCTTCGCCAAGGACCTCGAGGGTCGTTTCACCATGGCCAACCAGGCCTTCGCCCAGCGGTGCGGGTGCAAGGACGAGGCCAGCCTGCTGGGCAAGACCGACAGCGATGTCTTCCCGCCGGAACTGGTGGCGGCCTTCCGCAAGAAGGACCTACAGATCATCGAGACTTGCCAACCGGTGCCCCGGATCATCGAGCTCTTCCCCAACGAGGTCGGCGAGCATGTCTGGTACGAGACGACCAAGCTGCCGATCTTCGACGTCGACGGCCGGCCCTGCGGGGTCTGCGGGACGGTCCGTAGTTATGAAGGGACGAAGGCCATCCTGGAGCCCTTCCTGCAAGTCGAGGCGGCCGCGGAGTTCATCAAGGACAACCTGACCGAGAGCCTGCACATCGCCAAACTGGCCAAGCTGACGGGCCTCTCCATCCGCCAGTTCGAGCGCAAGTTCCACAAGGCCTACCAGGTCAGCCCCCGGGCCTACCTTGTCCGCATGCGGGTGGCCGCGGCCTCGGACCTGCTCCGGTCGACCAGCCTCCGCCCCTCGGAGGTGGCGACCAAGACCGGCTTCTACGACGCCAGCGACTTCTCCCGCCAGTTCCGCCGGGCGATGAAACTCAGCCCGACCGAGTATCGGCGCCTCCACGGGACGGGCCGTTAGGCCCTCCCCCTCGGGTTAAATGCCCGAAAACTGCGATTTGCCTTCTCGACAGAGGGGGCTTGGTGGGTTTTATTCACACCCGTACCCCCTCCCTAAACATACTATGAGCACAGAAACTACGGTTCCTAATGCGAAGCGGCTCCTCTGGGCCGGCTTCATGGCTATCCTTGCGGCCGGCGTCGGCTTCGCCCTCCGCGGCGGCATCTTCGGCGCCTGGGCGTCCGAATACAACTTCACCGGCGCCCAGCTCGGCGCGATTGGCGGCGCCGGCTTCTCCGGCTTCTGCTTCGGCATCATCATCGGCGGCGTGCTCGTGGATAAGTTCGGCTACGGCAAACTCGTCGCCCTCGCCCTCCTCGGCCACATCCTCTCGGCGTTTGTCACCTTCGGCGCCTCCACCCCGCAGAACGCCTACGACTTCCTCTTCTGGGGCATGTTCATCTTCGCCTACGCGAACGGCACGCTCGAGGCCGTGGCCAACCCGCTGGTCGCCACCGTCTTCCCGGAGAACCGCACCCACTACCTCAACATCCTCCACGCCTCTTGGCCCCTGGGCATGATGATCGGCGCGGTCGCCTCCGGCCTCCTCGGTGGCGGCTTCCTCGGCATCGCCGGTGCTGGTCTCACCTGGAAGTACCAGCTCGCCTTCTACCTCGTACCCACCGTCGCCTACGCCGTCATGTTCCTCGGCCAGACCTTCCCGAAGTCGGAAGCCGCCGAGAAGGGCGCCTCCTTCGCCGAGATGTTCAAGGACGTCGGCATCCTCGGGACGATCGTCGCCACCGCGCTCATCGTGCTCTTCCTTCGCGACATGCTGCCGCTCTTCGGACTCTCCGCGGACAATTCCCAAACCATCGGCTACGTGGTCGGTGGGCTGCTCGTGATCGCCGTCGCGGTGATCACCCGCTTCTCCGTCGGCTCCCTCCTGCTGTTCGTGCTCTTCATCACCCACGCCCTCGTCGGCGCGGTCGAGCTCGGCACCGACTCCTGGATCGAGAACATCACCGGCAACCTCTTCACGCCGGAGCAGGGCAAGTTCCTCTTCTTCTACACCTCGCTCATCATGTTCTCGCTGCGTTTCTGCGCCCACTTCATCGAGACCAAACTGGGCCTCTCGCCGATCGGCATCCTGATGGCCTCGGCGCTCCTCGCGTTCGGCGGTCTGCAGCTCGCCGCGGGCATGGACAGCTTCGGCATCGCGCTCGTCGCCCTCGGCATCTACGCCCTCGGCAAGACGTTCTTCTGGCCCACGATGCTCGCCGTCGTCGGCGACCGCTTCCCGCGCTCCGGCGCCGTCGCCATGTCCATCATGGGCGGTATCGGCATGCTCTCCGCCGGCCTGATCGGCACCCCGGGCCTCGGCTACGCTAAGGACCGCTTCACCGCCGAGGCGCTGCAGGGATCGGCTCCGGCCGTCTACGCCGCCAACAAGGCCGGCACCGAGTCTAAGTTCCTGCCCTTCGTCTTCGCCCCCGCCACCGGGGTGGACGGCGCCAAGCTCGAGGCCGCCAAGAAGGCCGGCGAGAAGGGCACCCCCGACCAGAAGGCCATCGTCACCGCCAACCAGGCCGGCGACCGCGCCACGCTGAAGGCCGACTCCTTCATCCCGCTCACCATGGCGGCGATCTTCCTCCTGCTCTTCATCTACTTCAAGAGCATCGGCGGCTACCGCGCCGTGAAGATCGAAGAGCAGGCCTAAGCGCCCCGCCCTTCCCCTCCGAAGGCCGCCCACCCGGGCGGCCTTCTTGTTTTGGGAGGTTTCCGCAGGCGGGTCGTTTCCATCCAAGGAAATCGGCTTCCGTCCCCGCGGGCTTCGGACTGAATGGGCGCCACCCCCATGAGCACCCCGAAGATCCGCATCGCGCTGGCCGGCCTCGGCTTCGGCGCCGAGTTCATCCCGATCTACCTCGCGCACCCGAACGCCGAGATCGCCGCCATCTGCCAGCGCAACCCGGAGAAGTTGAAGGAGATCGGCGATCGCTACGGCATCGCCAAGCGCTACACCTCCTACGAGGAGATGCTCAAGGATCCGGAGATCGACGCGGTGCACATCAATACCCCGATCCCCGACCACGGCCGCCAGTCCATCCTCGCGCTCAAGGCCGGCAAGCACGTCGCCTGCACCGTCCCGATGGCCACCTCCATCGCCGAGTGCGAGGAGATCGTGAAGCTCGTCAAGGCCACCGGCCTCAAGTACATGATGATGGAGACGGTCGTCTACGCCCGCGAATTCCTCTTCGTGAAGGAGATGTACGACCAGGGCGAGCTCGGCCGCCTGCAGTTCCTCCAGGCCTCGCACCAGCAGGACATGGAAGGCTGGCCCGGCTACTGGCCCGGCCTCCCGCCCATGTACTACGCCACGCACTGCGTCGGCCCGATGCTCGCCCTCACGCAGGCCGACGCCGAGTACGTCTCCTGCTTCGGCTCCGGCCGCATCGCCGAGGACATGGTCCCGATCTACAACTCGCCCTTCGCGGTCGAGACGGCCCACATCAAGTTCCACAAGTCCGACGTCTCCGCGCGCATCATCCGCTCGCTCTTCGACACCGCCCGCCAGTACCGCGAGTCGATCGACGTCTACGGTTCCAAGAAGTCCTTCGAGTGGCCGCTCGTTGAAGGCGAAGAGCCCGTCATCCACACCGCGAAGAAAGCCGAGCCGGAGATTCCGCAGAAGGTCAAGGTGCCGGACTACGCCCATCGCCTGCCGAAGGAGATCCAGCGCTTCACCACCAAGGGCGTGTACGGCGAAGGCGAGGACCACCTCTCCTTCACGCAGGGCGGCGGCCACGGCGGCTCCCACCCGCACCTGGCCAACGAGTTCATCCAGGCGCTGGTCGCCAAGCGCGACCCATTCCCGAACGCCCGCCAGTCCGCCAACTGGACCTGCACCGGCATCCTCGCGCACGAGTCCGCCATGGCCGGCGGCGAGATCCGCAAGCTCCCCGCGTTCACGCTGCCTGGTTGAGAAGTTGATTAGTTGATCCGTTGGCCAGTTGGCCAGTGGACACGAAGGGCGGCCGCAAGGCCGCCCTTTTTGCGCCGTGGTAGGGCTGACCGTCCCCGGTCGGCCGCCGGCATGGGGTCTGGCTTCGTCTCGCGCAGCGATGACGTGCCTGACCTCATGTCGACGTACCACGCGCCCGCGGACCAGCAGGGACGCTGGTCCCTACCTAAAGATACAGGGCTGACCGGTTAGCCAGGGGGCACGTGAGCAAGGCGGCAAGCAAGCGGTTGGTGGTTTGATAATGCGGCGTCAGTTACAATCGACTCAGCACTCGATCCAGCACTCTGTACTCTGTCTCTTTCGGGTAGGGCTGACCGTCCCCGGTCGGCCGCCGGCATGGGGTCTGGCTTCGTCTCCTGCAGCGATGACGTGCCTGACCTCATGCCGACGTACCACACGCCCTCGGACCAGCAGGGACGCTGGTCCCTATCCCATGAGGCATTAGTGCCGAATCCATTACCCACTCCCTAATTCCTACTCCCCCACACCCACTCCCAGCTCCCTGGGGTTTCTTCCCCCTTGATAACGCAATACGGCATTACAGCATTACAGCATGACCTATACGTTACCCATCAGCAAGCGCGGCACCCTGACCCTGCCGCCTGAACTTCGCCGCCGCCTGCAACTCGATCAAGTCGCCTGCCCCTTGGTGATTGTCGAAGAACGCGACGGCGGCCTCTTCCTGCAACCTGCGGTGGCGACGCCGATCCGCGACATCCCTAAGGCCACCATTCGTCAATGGGTCTTGAATGACGAAGCCGACGCCAAGGACCTGAAAGCTTTCCGCAAGAAGAAGTGAGGCTTTTTCTGGATTCGAGTGTCTTGCTGGCCGCAGCAGGTTCCTCGAGGGGCGCTTCCCGACTCCTTTTCATCGAAGGACCACGCCATGGCTGGGTCCTGATGACTTCGGACTACTGTAAACGCGAAGCAGAACATAATCTAGGAAAGCTTGGGCGGTTGGCCGGAAGCGACTGGAGCACCGTCATTCACCCTCAACTGGTCATCGCCAGCACCCAACTTGTGCTGGATCGGCCCTTGGTTTATCGGGCCGTCAAAGACCGACCCGTCGTCATCTCAGCCCTGAGCCACCAAGCCGACTGGTTACTTAGCCTGGATCGCGACGACTTCCATGACCTCCTTGGAGGTGAGGTCTACGGCCTCCCCATCCGCACGCCCGGGGAGTTCCTGCGTTCCCAGTAAAGTACTCTGTCTCTATCAGGTAGAGCTGACCGTCTGCGCGCAGAACGCGTGCGGTTAGGGGATGGCGGTTGGTGCTTGGATTGAAATAGCCCCGACTACACTCGATGCTGCACTCGATTCAGCCCTCTGTACTCTGAACTCCGTACTCTGTACTCGATCCAGCACTCTATTCAGCCAACGCGCCCCCTCTGCCTTGCCTCACTTCTGATTCATCCAGCTGAAGTCGGCGAACAGCAGGACGTAGGCGAGGAACGCCAACCAGAGGCCGGACGTCACCACGACCACCCAGGCGAAGGAGCGCCACCCGCGACCTTCCTCCGAGGCTCGCCCAAACCAGAGGAAGAGCGCGCCAGCGACGAAGGCGACCGGCATGGCGACAAAAGTCTGCACCAGATGGACGAGGCGCTCGTTGCCGCCAAACCGCTCGACCCACATCAACCAAGGTACGCAGGCGAAACCCAGCCCGACAGCCCCGAGCATGACGTTGAGACAGGCGTTGATCGTCGCGGCGGGCATAGCGCAAGGCTGCCCGCGGCGGGTCATGGGTCAAGCCGCGCGCGCGGGCCCGGCCGGGACCAAACGTAGACGAAGCGGCCCCGTCCGGCGCGAAGCGCTGGCCGGGGCCGCCCTGGGTGTCTCGCGCGCCGCCTCACTTCCCGTACATCTTGTCCTGGGCGTTGGCGCCGGAGACAAGGTAGGCGATGAGGTCGGCGACTTCCTGCGCGTTGAGCGAGTTGAGCAGGCCGACGGGCATCGGGCTCTCGGCCGAACGGTCGATCGACAGGATGTCGGAACGGTTGAGCGAGAGCTGATCGGCGGGGTCGAACGGATTGAACGCCAGCTGGAGCTTGTCGCCTTCCTCGTTGAGGATGCGGCCGATGGTCTTGCCGCCGTCGACGCGGCCGATGACCGAATTCGCATACTGGTCGGAGACCACGGCGCTCGGCTGGACGATGCTCATGAGCACGTCGGCCGGGGCGGTGCGAGCGCCCAGACCGGAGAGGTCGGGACCCTGCGCGCCGCCGACGCCACCCATGCGGTGGCACTGCGAGCAGAGCGCGGCGGCGAACATCTTCTGGCCGTTGGCGAAGTCGAGGGTTCCCTTGGACTTGGCGTCGTCCCAGGCCTTGAGCGCCTCGGCGTGCGTCCAGAGGCGACCGGGGCCCGCGGCCTGCGGGATTGGCGCGGGCTTCGCGACGGGCGCGGCGGACTCGAAACCGGCGCGCTCGGCGGCGGGCATCGCCGCCAACGTCTCCTTGCGGATATTACGGACGAACCCCTTGAGGGAGTTGCCGCCCTCAGCGAGGGAGAGCTGGTCGAGGAAGCCGAAGAACTGCTTGCGCAGCTCCGGCGTCCAACCGTTGGTGGCTCGGCAGAGGTAGACCGCGAGACCGATGCGCGTGGAGGAAGGCGTCACCGCCATGGCGGCGGCGGCGGCCTTGCCGTAGCCCGGGTGACGGGCGAGGACCTCCGGGTCGGCGACGACGGCGGGGCCCGGGCGGGCCACCTTCATGGCCTGCAGCACGCGGGCCGGGGCGGTGGGTTCGCCGAGGTAGATGGACAGCTGCGCCAGCTGGCGGTCGTAGGCATCGTTGCCGGAAGGCAGGCGCGCGGCGCTCTCCTTGCCCAGGCGCGCGGCGGTGGCGTCATCCGGACGGCCGTGGCGGGAGAAGGCGACCTGGAAGACGCGGAGCCGGTCCTGCTGGACGCGGACATCCTTGTCCGACGCGGCGGCCTCGGCCGTGGCGACGATGGCGGCGA
>JBEELT010000096.1:0-7053 GCA_041167995.1 Verrucomicrobiota bacterium
CGTCCAGGTCGATGAGCAGGGTGGGGAGGCCGAGGCGGGCGAGCCCGGCGGCCAGGTTGACGGCGGTGGTCGTCTTGCCGACGCCGCCCTTCTGGTTCGCGATGGCGAAGACCTTCGTCACCTTAGGAGTCCTCGATGGGGCGTTCGACCTCGGTCGGCGCCTCGTAGTCGGTCCCAGCGACGCCGAAACCGAAGTTCTTGAGGAAGTCGGACTGGTAGCCCGCGAAGTCGGCGTGCGCGTCGAAGGTCTCGGTGGTCACCTGCGGCCAGACATCGAAGACCGCTTTTTGCACGTCGGGCGCCATCTCTCGGTCGTCGATGCGGACGCGGCCCTGCTCGTCGAAGTCGAGGGCGTTGCCGTTATACATCTGCTGCTCGAAGAGGCGCTGGATCTGCTCGATGCAGCCTTCGTGCGTGCCCTTCGCCTTCATGATCTTGAACAGCAGGGAGACGTAGAGTGGGACGACGGGGATGGCGGAACTGGCCTGGGTGACGACGGCCTTGTTCACCGAGACGAAGGCGCGGCCCCGGTGCAGTTTCATCAGCGCGTCGATCTTGCGGCCAGCGCGCTCGAGGTCCTCCTTGGCCTTGCCGATGGTGCCGTCCTTGTAGATTGGCCAGGTCACCTGCGGCCCGATGTAGGAGTAGGCGACGGTCTGGCAGCCTTCCTTGAGGACGCCGGCGCCGTCGAGGGCGTTCATCCACAGTTCCCAGTCTTCGCCGCCCATGACCTTCACCGTCTGGGTGATGTCATCGGCCGACGCCGTCTCTAGGGTCACGTCGTTCACCACTTTCTTGTCGGTGTCGAGGTTCTTGGCGTGGAAGGGCGCACCCGTCGGCTTGAGCACAGACTTGTAGGTGACGCCGTCGGGCGCCGTGCGGCGCGGAGAGGCGAGCGAGTAGACGATGAGGTCGACCTTGCCGCCGGGCATCTTCGCCTTGATGTCGGCGATCACCTGGGCCTTGAGCTCCGCGGAAAAGGCGTCGCCGTTGAGCGAGAAGGCCTTGAGGCCGGCTTTCTTCGCCTCGGAGTGGAAGCCGGCGGTGTTATACCAGCCAGGCGAGCCGGGCTTGTCGCCCTCGCCGTTGCGCTCGAAGAAGACGCCCAGGGTCGCCGCGCCGGAACCGAAGGCGGCCGCGATGCGGGACGAGAGGCCGTAGCCGGTGGAAGCGCCGATGACCAAGACCGACTTCGGGCCGTCCTTGAGGGCCGGGCGGGACTTCACGTGGGCGATCTGCTCGCGGACATGAGCGGCGCAGCCCTCGGGATGGGAGGTGATGCAGATGAACCCGCGGACACGGGGCTTCAGGACTTGCAGGGACATGGTGCGACTTTTGGAGGGGCGTTCCCCGACTTCAACCCGTAAGTGCCAAGGCCGCCCGCCGGCCGCCTTTAACCTCGCTTGTCGGGTCGCGTTCGGAACGCTCGCCCCATGTTCAGCTCGCGGCTCGCCTTTGCGAATACTCCCAACGCCCTCAGCCAAGCCAAGGAGAAGCGACTCGCCGCCGGACTGCCTCTGGTCGATCTCGCGGATACCAATCCGGCGAACGCAGGTTTCGCCTGGTCCGCCGCCGAGCTGGGTCCGTTGCTGCGTCGCGACGGTATCCAGCGGCAGGACCCTGACCCGCGCGGCCTGCCCGCGGCCCGCACCGCGGTCGCCGATTATTACGCGGCCCGCGGACAGCGCGTGGCGCTCGACCGAATCTTCCTCTCCGCCAGCACGAGCGAGGGCTACGCCTGGGTCTTCAAGCTCCTGTGCAATCCCGGCGACGAGCTCCTCGTGCCCGAGCCGGCTTACCCGCTGCTCGAGGTCATCGCCGCGCTCGAGGGTGTGACCTTGCGTCCTTACCGTCTCGTCCCGCTCGCGGGCGAATGGGTCATCGATAGCGTCTCGCTCACGATGGGCCGGCAGACGCGCGGGATCCTCTGCATCAATCCGTCGAACCCGACCGGCGCGTTCGTCGGCCGTCGCGATCGCGACGTGTTGCGCGGGTTCGCGCTCAAGCACGGCCTCGCGCTGGTCTGCGACGAGGTCTTCCTCGATTACCCGGCCGAGGGGACGGTCTCCCCGGGGACTTGGGTCGGCGAGTCCCAGGTGCCGATGCTCGTCCTCAGTGGCTTGTCGAAGGTCGCCTTGGCTCCGCAGCTCAAGCTCGGCTGGGTCGTGACCGCCGGTCCGGCCGATTTCATCCGCGAGGCCGGCCGTCGTCTCGAGCACGTGGCCGACGCCTTTCTTTCCGTGAATACGCCCGTGCAACTGGCGGCGGTCGACCTGCTGCGTCGCGCCGAGCCGCTCCGGGCGGCCGTCCGGGCCCGCGTCGCCCAGAATGAGGCCGCCTTGCGCGCCTGGGTCGCGGCCGGCGGCCAGCCCTGCTCTGTCCTGCCGCGCCCCGCGGGCTGGTCGGCGATCCTGACCCTGCCTCCCGGGGTCGCCGAGGAGCGCTTTCTCCTGCGCGGTGTCGAGGAGGGGGTCTGGGCCCATCCGGGCTATTTCTACGGGATGCCCGCGAGCGCTCCTTGCGTGGTTTTGAGCCTTTTGACCAATCCGGACGCGTTTTCGCTGGGTTTGGCGGCTTTGGACCGGGCTTTGCGCCGAAGCTGAAAAGGGTCACTTACCTCTTGCCAAGCGTCTCGGCAGTCCTTTGCTCCGACTTTCCAAAGGAGCTCGAACACCATGTCCCGTATCTGCAGCGTCACCGGCAAGCGCCCCGTCAAGGGCCGCCGAATCATTCACCGTGGTCAGTCCAAGAAGAGCGGCGGCATCGGCTTCCAGCTGGTCAAGCAGACCAAGCGGACTTTCAGGCCCAACGTCCAGCGCATCCGCGTCCTGCAGCCCAACGGTAGCGTCAAGCGCCAGTGGGTCTCGGTCAAGGCCCTCAAGGCCGGCCTCGTCACCAAGGCCTGAGCGTCCTGACAGGACCGATCAAGCCCGCCGACCTCGGCGGGCTTTTTCATGCCTGGACGTTCAGGCCCCGAACCTCTGCCAAAGGATTGTGCTCCAGACGGCTAGGGCGATCACGATGGTCAGGAAGACGGCGGCGCTCCCCATGTCCTTGGCCCGCTTGGCCAGCGGGTGGCGTTCCAGGGAGATGTGGTCGGTGTTCGCCTCGATGGCCGAGTTGATGAGCTCGACGATCAGGATGAGCTGGAGCACGGCGAAGAGCAGGGCCCGTTCGGGCAACGTCACCGGGATGAACCAGGCGGCGACCGAGAGCGGGACGACCACGATTAACTCCTGCTTGAAGGCCTCCTCGTGCTTGGCCGCGGCCTTCAGCCCGTCCCAAGTGTAGCGGAGCGCGTTGACGAGGCGGGAGAGCCCCCCCTTGGATTTCATCGCTTCGCCGTAAGGCTCCGGTTTTTGCATGGAAAGGTCTCTAGGCAGGCGAAAATCGCAGGGCAAAGGCATTTTTCGGGGGTCCAGAAAGCGCTTGCCAGCAGGGGGGGCTGCCCTAGGTTCTTCGGTTCCCTAGTCGGGAAACCACCATGCGCGACGAATACCTGCAAGAAGCCCGGAAGAAAATCACCGATCCGAACATCCTGATCAACGTGGTCTCGAAGCGCGTAAAGCAGCTCCGCAGCGGTGCCAACCCGCTCATCGAATCCCTGGAAAAGCTCGCCCTCGAGGACATCGCCCTGCGCGAGATCATCGAGGACCGTATCACCTGGGAGTTCGCCCCCGAAGAGCCGACCTCCCAGGCCTAAGCCCTGGCCGGTCCCTGCCGGGCCACCGGCGCGCCGCCCTCCCGTTCACCGATGGCCGCTCGCCGCGAACAATCCTTGCCCGAGGTCAGCAACCCGAAGGCCGGGCGCGATTATTTCATCGGACCGACCTATGAGGCCGGCCTGATGTTGCTCGGCACCGAGGTCAAGGCGCTCCGCCTCGGCCGCGCGAACATCGCCGACGCCTTCATCCGTATCAGCCCGAAAGGCCCGATGCTCTACCACGCGCACATCGCGGAGTACGACTTCGGCAACCTCAACAACCACTCGACCTACCGGCCGCGCAAGCTGCTGCTCAAGCAGGCGGAGATCGCCAAGATCACGGGCGAGGTCCAGTCGGGCGGCGCCGCCATCGTCCCGCTCAAGATCTACTTCAAGCACGGCCTCGCCAAGTGCCTCCTCGCGGTGGGCAAGGGCAAGAAGCAGCACGATAAGCGGCACGACCTCAAGGAACGCGACGCCAAGCGCGAGATCTCGCGCGCGCTGAGCCGCCGCCGGTGAAGCCGCCACTCCATCTCATCCTGCTCCAGCCGGAGATCGCGCCGAACACCGGCAACATCGGCCGCATGTGCGCCATCACGGGCTGCGTCCTCCACCTGGTCCACCCGCTCGGCTTCAAGATCGACGACGCCAAGCTGCGGCGCGCCGGCATGGACTACTGGCACCAGCTGGATGTCCGCCACCACGCCGACTGGGAGGCGTTCCTCGCCGCACCCGGGCGCCCGGCGCGGCTCTGGCTGTTCTCGACGCGGGCGACGCAGGGCTTCTGGGATGTCCGTTACGAGGAGGGCGACGGCCTGATCTTCGGGAGCGAAAGCTCCGGGGCGCCGGAACCGGTCCACGCCTTCATCGGCGGCGACCGGTCGGTGAAGATCCCGCACTTCAACGAGCTCACGCGCTCGCTGAACCTCTCCACCGCCTGCGGCATCGCGACCTACGAGGCGCTGCGCCAGGTGAAGCACGGCGCCTGAGCCGACCGGCATGACCGTCGCCGAAGCCCTGCCTCCCTTGCTGACCGGCGCGCGCGGGACCGTCGGCGGCATCGCCCTGCAGAGTTTCCTCAACTACGCCTTCTGGGCCGGCCTGGCCTGGTTGCTGGGCTACGTGCTTTTCCGGCGTCGCTGGGCGGCGCGGAAGATCGTCCCGGCCTACCCGACCGGCGCCGACGTGCGGCGCGAACTGGGCTGGTCGCTCCTCACGGTCGTCGTCTACGGCGCCGTCGGCGCGGGTACGCTGTGGCTCGCGAAGCAGGGTTGGACCCGGCTTTACTGGAAGCTCGACGCGCACGGTCCGCTGTGGTTCTGGACGACCGTCGCGGCCGCGATCCTGCTGCATGACGCCTATTTCTACTGGACGCACCGGCTCATGCACCACCCGCGCCTCTTCCGCTGGTGCCACCGCGTGCACCACGAGAGCGTGAACCCGAGCCCCTGGGCCGCGTATTGCTTCAGCCCCCTCGAGGCGGCCGTGCAGGCGGGCATCTTCCCCGTCGTGGCCTGCCTCCTGCCGATCCATCCGCTGGCTTTCGCCGCGTTCATGGTCTGGCAGATCGTCTTCAACGTGGTCGGCCATGCGGGCTACGAGTTCTACCCACCCTGGTTGCTGGACAGCTGGCTCGGCCGCTTCCTCAACACGCCGACGAACCACATCCAGCATCACGAGTCTTTCCGGGGAAACTTCAGCCTCTACTTCAACTACTGGGATCGGCTCATGGGCACGAACCATCCGGAGTACGAAGCGCGCTTCCGCGCGGTCACCACGCGCCCGCATTGAGCGGCCCGGTCGCCGGGCGGACCCTCAGGCGCCCAAGGCCTTCATCCACCCTTCGGGGTTGCGCAACATCATCAGGCCGAGCACCGCCAGACCCCCGCCGAGCCAGACGCGGGGGGCCGGCCTTTGCCCTTCGACGGCCCACTGGAACAACAACGCCAACAGCGGGGATAGCGCGACGATGCTGAGCACCACCGCGGCCGGCTGGGTGCTCAGCGCCCACTGGTAGCAGGCGACGCCGATGCCCGGTCCCGAGAGGCCATTCATCAAGGCCCAGCCGCGCGCCCGCCCGCCGGCGTAGGGTCGCCGGACCTGGGCGAGCAGGCCTTCGCGCCGGGTGTTCCAGAGGACGAAGCCGAGCACGATCGGCAGGCCGCCGAGGATGCGGAGGAAGCCTTGGGTCCAGCCATCGGGCACCTCCACGTGCGCGGCGACGCAGGCGGCCTTCGCCATCGGGGTGCTCACGGCCCCGCAGGCTTGGCCGAACGCGGCGAGGATCGCGAGCGCGATGCCGGTCCGCCAGTGGCGGGGGTCGCCGACCGGGCGCGAGCCCAGCGCCAGCGCGACGCCCGTGAGGATGACGGCGGCCGCGACCAGCTGCGCGCCGGTGGGCGCGTGTCCGAGCACCAGGTATTCGAGGAGCAGCGCGAACGGCGCCGCCAGCGTCTGCATCACGAGCAGCGCGAGTCCGGCGCCGATCCGGACCAGCGAATGGAAGCTGGCGATGTCGCCCACGCCCAGGCCGATGGCCCCGCCGAGGAGCAGCCAAGGCCAGCCGGGGAAGAGCAACGGCTGGCCGGCGACCAGCGCGACCGCCCCGATGGCCACGAAGGCGATGGAGATGCGCAGGAGGTTGGCGAAATCGACCCCGTGGTGGAAGGAACTGCGGCGCGCGCAGGTGATCGACCACGCGAAGAAGAAGGCGGCACCGAAGGCGGCTTCCATCAGTCGAAGCGTTCGAGGATCGCGACGCCCACGGCGTCGGCGCGCATCCGGCCTTCGCCGGTGAGGCGGACGGAGGATCCGATGGTTTCCATGAGGCCTTCGCCGATGAGGTCGCGGAAGAGCCGGTCGACGGCGGGCGGCAGGTCGGTCGCGAAGCGCGCCGCGAGCGCCGCGGGGTCGACGCCGGCGTTGAGGCGCAGGCCGAACACCAAGGCGTCGCTGAGCAGGTCGGCCGGCGTCAGGTCCTTGACTTGTTCGAGCACCGGCTGGCCGGCCTCGATGCCTTGGATCCACTGGTCGAGGTTCGCGGGGTTGGTCCAGCGGCGGGCGCCCCATTGCGAGGCCGCGGAGGGTCCATAGCCGATCCAGGAGCCCATCTCCCAGGTGATGAGGTTGTGTCGGCAGGCGTGCCCCGGCTGCGCGAAGTTCGAGGTCTCGTACTGGGCGTAGCCGTGCGCCTCGAGTTGTTCCCAGGTACCGCGGTAGAGCCGGGCCTCCAGCTCGCGGTCGATCTTCACCTTGCCCTGCGAGAGCTTCACGAACATCGCGGTATCCTCCTCGAAGGTCAGGCAGTAGGTCGAGAGGTGGTCCGGCCGCAGCGCGACGGCCCGGCGCAG
>JBEELT010000097.1:0-7036 GCA_041167995.1 Verrucomicrobiota bacterium
TGGTCGCCTTGCAGGCCGAGGTTCTCGCTCGAAGCGAAGAGGCCGTTGCCAAAGACATGCGCCCACAGTCGATTGACGGCCACGCGGGCGGTCAGGGGGTTTTTCGGGTCAGTCAGCCAGCGGGCGAGTCCGAGTCGATTGCGCGGCTGTTTTTCGTCCCAAGGGAAGACTTGGGTGGGCACGCCTGGCTCGCACGGCTTGGTGAGGTCGGGCTTGTCGTATTCACCGCGGGTGAGCACGTAAGCCTTAGGCGCCAGAGGGGAATGCTCCATCGCGAAGAACGCGGGGACTGATTCCTGATGAGCGGCGAGGTCGCGGCGCGCCTGTTGGAGTTTCTTCCACGCTTCTTGGAAAGCCGTATCCGTCCGTTCGCGCGCGTGCGTCAGCTGAACCTTCGATGGCAGTGTCTTCGGATCGATTCCGTGGAGGCTGGCCACCTCAACGGCGGTCAGCGCTTGGTTCCAGAGCTGAACCTCGTCGAGGGAACCGTTACGGAAGCCGGCATCACGCGTGCGTGAGCCGATTTCGAGGGCGTTGTTGCGTGACTTAGCGTGAAGCGTATCCCGCACCACCGTCGTGGCCATCTCGCGGCCATCTAAGTAGAGGTGGAGGCCGGAGGCTTGGGAAGAGCCGTCATAGGTCGCCGTGAGGCGATGCCACGCGTTAAGCGGCAGTTCGGCTTTGGTGATGATAGAGACCGCGCTATTGGGCCAGAGGTGAATCATGCTCCAGCGGAGTTTCCCCTCGGTGACCAGCAATTCCACGCCAGTCGCATCGCCGTCGCCGGTATAGAAGCCAGTGGAATGCAGCACGGTGGCGCGGGCGTTCTTTTCACCGAAGCGGATGAATGCAGAGAACGTCAAAGGCTCGAACCGGCCCAGCTGGCGGAAGTCGGGAAGGATGAACCCCGCATCGCCGTCAAACTTAACCCCTTGGCCTTTCACCCCGGGGGTCAGTTGCAGGTCGTCGGGGTCGCTGCGGCGTTCAAACTTCGCGGGCTTACCGTTGGCGATGGCATTATCCGCACCCGTTTTGGTGAACACATCCAGCGGAAGGTGTACGGTGGGGGCGGTGGGGGCGGTCTGGCCGAGTTGGGTGACGGACGGAGTCGGGAGGGCCGCAAGGGCTTTTTCGGCGGCGACGATGGCCGCCTTTAATTGCTGTTCCTTGGTGCGGTCGGCGTCGGACTTGAATAAGCGGACAAACGGTGGCGGCACTTCGCCGTGGAAGGAGAGAAGGCCATTCTCATTTTGGTCGCCGAACAGGGCGGCCATCGAAAAAAAGTCTTTTTGGGAGATGGGGTCGTACTTGTGGTCGTGGCAGCGCGCGCATTCCATCGTCAAACCCATGAAGCTGTAGCTCGCTGTACTGACACGGTCGTTAATGCCGTCTTGGCGGAATTCCTCGGCGATGGAACCGCCTTCGAACGTCATCCGGTGCAGGCGATTAAAAGCCGTCGCCACGCGTTGGTCCTGGGTCGGATTGGGAAGGAGGTCGCCCGCCAATTGCTCAGTCAAGAATTGATCGTAAGGCTTATTGTCATTGAGCGCCTGCAGGACCCAGTCGCGCCAGGGCCAAGCGAACATCCCATTGTCCCCGGTGTAGCCCCAAGTGTCGGCGTAGCGTGCGAGGTCCATCCAGGCTACGGCCAGATGTTCGCCGTAGCGGGGGGACGCCAGTAACCCGTCGACCTTCCGCTCGAAAGCGTCCGGGGACTGGTCGGCCAGGAAAGCATCGACCTCAGCCGGCGTGGGCGGCAGACCGGTCAGCACCAAGGAGACGCGGCGCAGCCACGTCGCGCGGTCGGCCGGGGCGTTCGGGCGTAGGCCAGCGGCTTCGGCCTTGGCGAGGATGAAGCGGTCGAGCGGGTCCTTGGGCCAGTCGGTGGCCTTTACCGTCGGCGCCGGGTGGGCCTTGGGGCTGACGAAGGCCCAGTGCGGGTCGTACTTCGCGCCCTGGGCGATCCAGCGCGTGAGGATGTCCTTCTCGCCGGCGGAGAGCGGCCGGTGCAGCTCCGGTGGCGGCATGATCTCGTCGGGGTCCGTGTTGTTGAGGCGCGCGATGACGGCGCTGCGCTTCAGGTCGCCCGGCACGATGGCCGTATCGCCGCTTTTCAGTTTCTTGGTCGCGCCCGCGAATTCATCCAGGCGCAAGCCGGCCTTGCGCCCTTTGTTGGCGTCGGGTCCGTGGCAACCAAAACAGCGGTCAGAGAGGATCGGACGGACGTCGCGGTTGAAGTCGACGAGGTCCGCCGCACCGGCGAGGGCGCAAAGGAGGGGGAGGGCGAGGACGGACCGGCGGCAACTCATGGGGATGAGACCATACAACCTCGCCCGAGGTTCCTGTCCACGACAACCCTCCTTGCGACAGCTTTTGGGGATTATTTCGCGACCGCCCGGGACGGGTGCGCAAAGCCCTGCCAGCAATCCTCCAACCGGGCCACATCCGGCTCGCCGTCGAAGACCACGAAGCGGAACCGCTGCGTCAGGACCTCGTCTGGCTTGATGGTGACGGGGCCGTCGTGGACGGGTGTGAAGGCGACGAACGGGTCCTTCGGGTTGAAGCGCGTCCACTGCGGGAAGTTGACGTTGGACGGATGGGCCAAGACGGCGATGCCACCCCGCCCCTGGGCGGTCGGGCCCGCGAAGGCGAACCACCGGGCGCGCTGACCGTCGCCGGCCTTGCGACCAAGCTGGCCCTCCGAGGTCACGAACGTCAGCGGGGCGTCGACCGTCCAGGTGCGCAGTCCGCGAAAACCCAAGCCCCCGTAGATGTGCTTGGTCAGCGTGAGCGGATCCGCCGTCACGTTGCGTTGCGTCGTCTCGAGCTCGAAGACCGTCTCAGGCGTCCCGGGACCCGGCACATACGTTGTCACGCGCCAGCCCTCGGTCAGGACCACGGTCGGCGGCTGGGTCGCGGTATCCAGGCTGCGCAGGGTCGCCGTGAAACCAGAGTCCACCGGGCCGATCCAGCGCGGCCCCAGACCTTGATAATCCACGCGGCCGGTTTCCTGATGCACATTCCAGAAGTCGGGGTGGCGGCCTTGGAAGTCGGTGTGCGACCACGCGGTCCAGATGCCGTGGTGGTGGGCATGGTCCGGCGCGAAACTGCCGGAGATCACTTGGCCCGAAGGCGTCAGCACCGGATGGATGAAGCCGGCTCGCCGGTAGACGGGCTTGATACCCGGCGGCAGGATTTCGTCGTGCTGAAAGGCGAAGAGCCGCCGCTGCATGCCGTCGGCGAGCGTCGTCATCCACAGTTGGTCCTCCATGTAGGCGTGCTCCACGTTGACCTCGGCTTGGTAACTCTCGGCCTTGATCAGCGTGACTTCGATTGACTCGCCGGCGGCTTGGGCCGGCAACAGGAAGTACGGCTCTTTGGTGCGCTCGTCCCACTGCATCGGTCGGGGCTGGGCGGCGCCGCGTACTTTAACCACGGTGAGCTCCTTGGGGCTTAACCCCAAGCGGCGTGCTTCTTCCGCGCTGGCCAAAACGATACGTTGGTAGCTCCGCCTTGCCGGTGAAGACGGCACCGTGAAGACGGTGGCCTCGTTCATCTTCTCGGAAGCGGACGGGGCCACCGCGGACTGCTCACCGCCAGCGGCCAAGAACGAGAGGAGGCACGCGCCGACGAGGTTCATAAGCGTTATTTGACCGCTTCCGACCCGAACGGCACTCCCAAAGACCGCAGGACCTGGTTTCGGTACCTTTGCCCTATTTAATGACTGGTATAATCATAACTGTCATAAAGGAGTGATTTCATTCATTTAAACTTGCGAAAGGTATAGGTTTTTGTCGAATTACCCCATGACCACTCGACTCTTCGGAACGGACGGTATTCGCGGGAAAGCGAACGAATACCCGATCACCCCTGAAATCGCGCTGCGTACCGGACAGGCAATCTCGCGGGTCCTGAAATCCAATGGCGCCAACCACAATCGCGTCATCATCGGCAAGGACACACGCATCTCCGGCTACATGCTTGAGACGGCGCTGACCAGCGGACTCGTCGCTAGCGGCATGGACGTCTTCCTCGTCGGCCCGATGCCGACGCCGGGCGTGGCGCACCTGACGAAGTCGATGGGTTGTGGAGCGGGCATCATGCTGACGGCTTCGCACAACCCTTATGAGGATAATGGGCTTAAGATCTTCGGGCCCGATGGCTACAAGCTATCCGATGAACTGGAGCTGGCGATCGAGCGGGAGATCCTGGGCGAGGGGAAGGTCCCCGGGGTGAGCCCGGATAAGATCGGCAAGGCGACCCGCATCGACGACGCCCGGGGCCGCTACATCGAATACGCCAAGCGGAGCGCCGGCGCCGGCGATCTGGCGGGGATGAAGATCGTCGTGGATTGCGGCCACGGCGCGGCCTACCTGCTCGCGCCGCTGATCTTCAAGGAACTTGGGGCCAAGGTCGTGAAGCTCGGCGTCGAACCGGATGGCCTGAACATCAACGCGGGTTGCGGCGCTCTGCATCCCGAGCACGCCGGCCGGGTCGTCCGCGAGCAGGGCGCGGATCTCGGCATCTCCTTCGATGGCGACGCCGACCGCGTGATCTTCACCGACGAGACCGGGGTAAGCGTCTCCGGCGACCGAATCCTGACCTTGTGCGCGCTGGCCTTGATGGAGGAAGGCAAGCTACGCGGCGCGACGATGGCCTGCACGGTGATGAGTAACCTGGGTCTGCACGAGGCCTTGCGCACGGCCGGGATCGCCGTCCTCACGACCGCGGTGGGTGACCGCCACGTCATCGAGGCGCTGCGCGCCGGCGGCTACTCCTTCGGCGGGGAGAACTCCGGTCACCTGATCTTCGCCGACCATGCCACCACGGGCGACGGCATCCTCAGCGCGCTGCAAGTCCTGCGGATCATGAAGCGACGCGGCCAGCCGCTCTCGGTCCTGGCGCAGGTCATGCGCGAGTACCCTCAGAGCCTCGTGAACCTCCAGGTCCGGGCCAAGCCACCGCTGGAGACCTTGCCACGGCTGCAGGCGTCGTTGCGCGAGGCCGACGACGCCTTCGGCGACCAGGGACGTCACCTCATCCGCTACTCCGGCACCGAAAACAAGGTCCGGATCCTCGTCGAGCATCGCGACGACGCCGTCGTCGCCGCTTGGTCGGCCCGCCTGCGCGGGGTCATCGAACAGGAACTTGCCTAAGATGAAGACCTTCCTGCTGCTCCCGCCGACCCTGCTTCCCGGTCTCGCCCCGCTCACGATTGCCCACCTCAAGGTCGGCAATCGTCCGCTCGCCGATCATCAGCGCGCCACCTTGGCGGCGGCTGACCTCATCGAGGCGGCCCCAGGACCGGCGACCTTCGTCGTCGATGGGCTGGCCTGGCTCGACGAAACGGAGCTGCGCGCGTTCATCCGTTCCGATGACGCGACCCTGACGACCAAGGAGGGCGCCGTACTGGTCCGGAGGGGCGGCGGCGGTCCGTCCCGGGTGGCCGCCACGTCCTTCCAGCTAGCTCATTCGTGGGACCTACTCCGAGCCAATGAGCAAAGCCTCAAGGCCAAGACCGATTACGTGCGAAGCGCCGAGGTTCACCCCTCGCTCACCCTCGACGGACGCCTGCAGGTCGGCCGCGGCACCCGCATCCTCCCGGGCGTGGTCATCGAAGGAGACGTCATCATCGGCGCGGACTGCAAGATCGGCCCTAATTGTTACCTACGCGGAGCCACCACCATCGGCGACCGCTGTCACGTAGGCCAGGCGGTCGAGATCAAGAACTCCCTCCTCCTAGACGACACGAACGTCGGCCACCTCTCGTACGTCGGCGACTCCATCCTTGGCCGCAAGGTGAACTTCGGGGCCGGCACCCTCACGTCCAATCTACGGCACGACGGACGCAATCACCGGACCCTCGTGGCTGGCGAGCTGGTCGACACCGGCCGCCGGAAATTCGGCGCGGTCGTCGGCGACGGCGTACATACCGGCATCCACACCTCAATCTATCCCGGAAGGAAGCTGGCCGCCGGCACCACCACTCGACCCGGCGATATCGTTCGGACGGACCTCAACGCCTAAGACCATGTGCGGCATCATCGGTTACGTCGGCGGCGCGCCCGCCATCCCCGTCCTCCTCGCCGGCCTCAAGCGGTTGGAATACCGGGGTTATGACTCCGCCGGACTGGCCCTGCAGGCGGGCGACCGACTCGTCGCCCTGAAGTCGGTCGGCAAGGTGGCCGTGCTCGCCGAGAAGACCCGGCACACCTGGACGCCGGAGGAGCAGCAAGGCCCCCGCGTCGGCATCGCCCACACCCGCTGGGCGACCCATGGCGCGCCGACCGAGCCCAACGCCCACCCGCACTTCGCCGAGGGCGGGGGTCTCGCGCTCGTGCATAACGGCATCATCGAAAACTACCGCGCCCTCCGCGCACGTCTCGAGGCCAAGGGCCACGTCTTCGTCTCCGAGACCGACACGGAGGCGCTGGCCCGGTTGATCGGCGAAGCCTACCAGGGCGACCTCCGCGCCGCAGTCATCGCGGCGTTGCGACAGGTCGAAGGGGCTTACGGCATCGCCGTGCTGTCCCGCGATGAACCCGGCGTCATCGTCGCCGCCCGCAAGGGCAGCCCGCTCGTCATCGGCGTCGGGGAAGGGGAGTGCCTCGTAGCCTCCGACCCCGCCGCGATCATCGCCCACACCCGCCGGGTCATCTACCTCGACGACGGGGACGTCGCCCGCGTCACGGCTGACCATGTCGATATCGTCGACCTCGACGCGGCCCGCATCGACCGATCGGTCGGCGAGCTCGGCTTCGCCGCCGACGCCGTCGAGAAGGGCGGCTACGAGCATTTTATGCTCAAGGAGATCCATGAGCAGCCCGAAGCCCTGCGCAACGCGTTGCGCGGTCGGCTGGATCAACGCCAAGGCACCGCGATCCTCGCCGGCATGGGGACATCCCCGCGCGACCTCGCAGAGATTCGACGGATCGTGCTGCTCGGTTGCGGCACGTCGCTGCATGCCGGGCAAGTCGGCGAGCACGCGTTCGGCGAGCTCGCGGGCGTCCCCGCCTCGGCGCAACAGGCGGCCGAG
>JBEELT010000098.1:0-6943 GCA_041167995.1 Verrucomicrobiota bacterium
AGAACGGCAACCCGACCGAGTTCCTCTCTGGCGAAGCATCGATTGCCAAGATGAAGGTAGCGCCGGGCTACAAGGTCGAACTCTTCGCCTCGGAGGAGAAATTCCCGGACCTCAAGAAGCCGGTGCAGATGTCCTTCGACGGCAAAGGTCGCCTCTGGGTGGCGACGACCCCGACGTACCCGCACTACCGCCCAGGCGACGCCCTGCCGAACGACAAGTTAATCATCCTCGAGGACACCGATGGCGACGGCAAGGCCGACAAGCAGACGGTCTTCGCGGACCACCTGCACCTGCCGATCGGCTTCGAGCTCGCGCCCGAGGGCGTCTACGTCTCGCAGGAGCCGAACCTCGCCCTGCTCATCGATGACGACCGGGACGGCAAGGTGGACCGGACGGAACTGATCCTCCACGGCTTCGACTCGCACGACTCCCACCACGCGATCTCCGCCTACTGCGCCGATGCGTCGGGGGCGTTCTACCTCCTGGAAGGCCGTTTCCTCCACAGCCAGGTCGAGACGCCCTACGGGGCGCGACGCTGCAACGATGGCGGCGCCTGGCGCTTCGACCCGAAGTCCTACCGTCTCGAGCGCATGCAGGTCGACGTATCCAACCCGTGGGGTTTCTCGTTCGACCGCTGGGAGCAGCCGTTCCTCTCCGACGCCTCCCCGGGCGAGAACTGGTGGGCGCTGCCGTTCGCGGCGAAGATGCCCTACGGCATCGAACAGCCCAAGGTGGAGCAGTTCGTCCCCAAGCGCTCCCGCCCGAGCTCGGGCGGGGAGTTCGTGTCTTCGCGCCACTTCCCCGACGCGAACCAGGGCGACTTCATGACGTGCAATACGATCGGCTTCATGGGCATCAGCTTCGGGACGAAGCGCGACGACGGCGCAGGCTTCGTGGGCAAGGCCAATGGCGACCTGCTCAGCTCGACGGACGGTAACTTCCGCCCGGTGGACCTAGAGTTCGCGCCGGATGGCTCGCTCTACTTCCTCGATTGGCATAACCCGCTGATCGGCCACATGCAGCATAACGCGCGCGACCCGAACCGCGACCATGAGCACGGCCGCATCTACCGCGTCACCTACCCGGGGCGGCCGCTGGTCAAGCCCGCCAAGGTCGCCGGCGCCACCGTCGCCGAGCTGCTCGCGAACCTCCAGGAGCCCGAATACCGCACCCGCTACCGCACCCGCCGTGAGCTGCGCGCCCGTCCGGCCTCCGAGGTGCTCCCCGCGGTCAAGGCGTGGGTCGCGCAGCTCGACCCGCAGGACCCGGCCTACGAGCACCACCTGTGCGAGGCGCTTTGGGCGACCTGGGCGCAGAACCAGCCCGACGGCGAACTCATCCGGCGCTTGCTCAAGGCCAAGCCGTTCGAGGCGCGCGCCGCCGCCGCCGACGTCGTCCGGCATGCTTTCCGTCAGCTCCCCGACCACGTCGCCCTCCTGCACCAAGCGGTGCGCGACGAGCACCCGCGCGTGCGCCTAACGGCGATCGTGGCCGCGACCTGGCTGGACAACGCCGACGGCGCCAAGGTCGCGCTCGAAGCCTTCCGCCAACCGGTCGATCGCTGGGTCGGTCCGGTGCTGCACTACGCCCTGACCTACACGCTCAAGGATGACGTCGCCGCCCTGCAGGCCGCGAGCGCGCTGAATCTCGCCGACAACCCCGCCGCCGCCGAGTACCTCGCGGGCAAATCCAAGATCGGCCAGCCGATTGCGGAGACGGGCCCGAAGCCCGTCCGTAAGCTCACCGCCGCCGAAGAGAAGGTCTTCCAACTCGGTCGCGAGGTCTACTTCCGCGACGCGCATTGCGCGACCTGTCACCAGGCCGACGGCAAGGGCATCGCCAACGTCTACCCTCCCCTCCTGCGCAGCGACTGGCTCGCGGACGACGAGCGGGCGATCAAGATCATCCTCAAAGGCCTCTGGGGACCGATCACGGTCAACGGCCAAGCGTTCGACCCGAGCAAAGGCGTGCCGCCCATGATGGGCTTCGGCGGGATGCTCAACGACCAGGAGGCGGCGGCCGTGCTCAGCTTCGTCCGCCTTTCCTTCGGCAACAGCGGCAGGGTGATCACGCCCGCGCAGGTCGCCAAGGTCCGCGCCGCCACCAAGGATCGCGTCAACTTCTACACCGCCGAGGAGATCCTCAAGGAACACCCGCTGAAACCGCCAGCGCCAGCCCCGGCCAAGAAGTAGGCAATCACCTCATCAAAGGGACAGATTGAACCTAGACCCACCTAGGGGAAACCCTTGATGCAGGGCGGAGGCTGGCTATGCCTATGGCACCCCACGACGATGCGCCGCCTGCTGATCCTTGCCCTGTCACTCTGCGCCCTACCCCAGCTCGGTCAGGCCGAGGAAGCCAAGCCCGTGCCCTCCGTCCCCGGCGTGGTCGTCACGCTCTGGCCGAAGGGCGCGATGCCCGGCCAAGCCGGCCCCGGCCCCGAGCGCACCCTACCCGCCCGCGGCGATCACGTCGTGCGCCTGACCGATATCTCCGAACCGTCCTTTACCGTGTACAAGGCGGCGGCGACGAAGCCTACGCCCGCGGTGATCATCTGCCCCGGCGGCGGCTACGGCGGTCTGGCCTACAACAAGGAAGGTACCGAGGTAGCAGCCTGGCTCAACACCCTCGGCATCACCGGCGTCGTCCTCAAATACCGGGTGCCCAAGAACCAGGAAGGCGCCTACCAGGACATTCAGCGCGCGATCCGGATCGTCCGCCAGCGCGCCCCCGAATGGAACATCGCCCGCGACCGCGTCGGCGCCATGGGCTTCTCCGCCGGCGGCCACCTCGCCGCGCGCCTCAGCACGCTCAGAGGACCCGCCACCTACCCGCGGATCGACGAGGCCGACGAACAGCCGCTGCGGCCCGACTTCGCGTTGCTCGTCTACCCCGCCTACCTCGACCAAGGCCTGCCGAAGCTCGTCGATGCGAAGACGGCGCCGACGTTCCTCGCGCACGCCGAGGACGACAAGGGCTACATCAAGGGCAGCAAGCTATACCATGAGGCCCTCGTGGCGGCCAAGGTCCCGAACGACTTCTTCCGGGTCGCCACCGGTGGCCACGGTCATGGCCTACGCTCCGAAAAAGAGATCAAGGCCTGGCCGGAGCGGGCCGAAGCCTGGCTCCGCCGAATCGGCGTGCTGGCTCCGCGCTGAAAGAACGCGGGCAGGCTTCGACGCTCAGCGCAGCTCCTCGGCCGTCGCAACGCGGTAATCGGCGAGCGCGAGGAAGTAATCGGATACGCTCGATAGTTCGGCGAAGCGCGCCTCGAGCGCCGCCTGCTCGCGGAGCTGCAGCGCCAGCAGGTCGCCCGCACCCTGCCGGAAACGCGTCTGCTCGGCCGCGACCAGGACATCGGCCAGCTCGACATTACGGCGGGCGAGGACCTCCGACGGGCAGCCGTCGACGTGGGGATCGATCTTCGTCATCTCGGCCCGGTGCGGAACCCGAGCAGTCGCTCCGACTCGCGGCACTTGACCGCCGTGCCCCAAAAATACCGGGCCCCCAAGCCGTGCCTAGCCCCGATGCGGGACTAGCGCGCGACGTCCCGGTTGTCCGTGATCGTCGTCTCCTTGGATTTCATGACCTGGATCTTGGGTGTCCCCGGGGGCACTCCCTTCGCCAGCGGGCCGAAGGTGTTGCCACGGATCATCACCTGCGAGGCGTTGGTGATGGTGATCGCCGGCCCGACGGGCCAGATCCAGTCGAAGACGCTCGGCGTGGTGCCATAGCCAGTAAAGGTGTTACCTTCGATCAGGATATTGGCGCTGTCATGCGAAGTGTGCTCGGGGGCATCGCTGACGGCGGGCTTGGCGCCGTTGAGACCGGCGATCGGCGAAGCCCCGATGACGATGTTGGGATGATTGTTATCGGTGAAGACGCAGTCGCGCACCGTGAAGTTCCGGATGGCGGACCCTTCCTCGAAATACCATTCGGGCGAGGCGAAGACCGCGGGCTGGAAGCTGCCGGTGAACGTGCAGCGTTCGACCGTGCAATGGGCGGCCTTGAGGTTGAGGCACTTCGCGCGGAAGACCTGGAACTTGCTGTCGCGGATGATGGTCCGCTGCCCCACCGTCGCCACGTTGATGAGCCGGTCGATGCCGTCGAGGATGGCCGCGCGGCTGAAGTCGCCGTTGCCTTCGCCGGCCCCCACGCGCTCCGTCACGACGTCCCGGTCCAGGGTCAGCTCGACCAGGCCGCCCGGGGCGCCGTGGGCGCCGACGACCACGGCTTCGGAGCGTTTTTTCTTATGCCGCCAATCCCAGAGCTCCACCCGATCGCCCGGACGGTGGTCGCTGTTGGTAGCCTTGACGACCAAAGTGCGCGGGTCTTTCTGCGCGGTGACCCGGGTGTAATTGGCCAGGATGTCGATCCCATCGTCGTCGATCTTGGAGAAATCGCACTGCTCCAGCAGGAGCGTGCCGCGCAGACCAGAGACCTGGCCGCCGCCCGCGCAGGCATAAAGTCGGTTTGAGCCCGGCGGAACGCCGATCACGAGACGACGGAACGTGGTGGCGCCTTCCAAGCCGCGGACATAGAAACCCGCCTGGGCCCCGCCCCCCCAGTAGCGCACATCTTCCAAGGTGGTGTCGCGCAGGTTGGTGAGCACGAAGGCGTGACTGCGCGAGCTCCCGTAAAGGAAGAACCGCTTGCCAGGCCAATTTTCGATGGTCGGCCTACCCTCCAGCTGCCAGCTCCAGGTACGCTCGCCAGTCTTCACCATCTTGGTCGGATTGGGCCAGTGGCGATCGAGCTGGTAATAGTTCTTCTCCGGATGGACGAAAGGGTGGAGTTGCGCGCCCGCGAACGACGGTCCATCCGGCGCGGGATACCCGGGGTCGATCGCGACCTCGCAAGTCATGCCGGGCAGGTCCACGCTCACGATCGTCCCCTGCGTGTAACCGAGCGGATCATGGTCGATGGCGATGTTGCGCACCGTGACGCGTTGGCTGTCGGCGATCCGGAAAAACGGAGCATCCAGGTCGCCCGACACGAGGGTGGTCTCCCCTTCGCCTTGGAACGTCAGCCCATCGGCGCCGTTGATCAGGATGGACTTCTCCTTGCCCAGCGCGGTCTTATATCGGCCTGAGGGCAGTACGACGACCGCGTCCGGGCCTTGCTTCTTCGCGGCCTGGATCGCGGCGTTGATCGCCGACGTGTCGTCGGTCACGCCGTCGCCCTTGGCGCCAAAATCCCTGACGCTGATCGGCGTCTTCTCGGCCGCCGACAGCGGGAGGAAGCAAGCCAACAGCAACAGGGCGGTCTCGAGGATGAAGGCCATCGACCTGCGCCGGCGCGCACTGACGGGAGATATAGTCAACCTAGGGGGCGGCCCGATCCCGCCAAGGCAAGCACAGGATGGGCCGCCCGGGAAGCATCCGACAGCCCGCTCAGTAGACATACCTCAGCACGAGAGAATTGAAGAAAATCCTGTTGGCGAAGTCCCCGGGCTTGCGCGGATCGTATCCGCCGAAGAACAACCTGATCCCGGCGTCGACCTGCGATGTCGCGCCGGCCTTCCGACGCAGGCCGAAGTAGACATCGAACAACCCGTCCAACAAGACGTTGCCACGGTAGCCAGGCAAGAAATCCGAGCGGGTCACGAATTCGAGATTCTCTCCCAGCCTCCGGGTTGCCTCGATATTGAACACCGGGATGACCATGAAATCGTTTGACGTGAAACCCTGTCCGCTACCGCTGAAAGTCACTTCGGCATACCGCGCCAACAGCGAACCACCCAACCGGAGGGAGCCGTCCTTGCTTTCACCGAAAAAAGGCTTGTTCGCGCTGAAACGGATCGTGTGGAACTGGTAATCCATCGTGGCGGCGTCTCCGGCGTTGAACGTCTGCCCCTTGGCGGAGAAGTCCGCCTTGAGCGTGTCCGCATAGCTCACTGAGAGCGGCTGGAGCACGACGCCGTAGTTCCAGTCGCCTTCCTTCACGAGCCAGTATTCCAGCCTCAACGTCGCGGCGGTCTGCCCCCACCCGCGGGTGGCGTCACCTTGCTCATAGCCGCTTATCTTCATCCCGCGGGTAGAAATAAGACCGGCCTCCACCTCCAGACGGCCGGCGTATTCGGACGCCTGAGCACAAGTGGCAAGACCTAGGAGGAAGAAGAGTAATTTCTGTTTCATCGTGATATGGCTCAGAGTCTTCGCAGAAGGCAGCCGTAAGCAAGCCCGGGTAGGATTGCTTCGATCCGGCGTCGATGGAGTCCCAGGTGCACGGCAGCGAGGACCTACCAGCGGCGGGCGGACATGGGCCCGAACCATGATTACGGCAAGGGGATGCTTGAGCCGCTAAATGCCGGGCTACGCCTGGACCAAAAAGGCGTAACTCCCCCATCGGTTTGTCTCCGGTGATGCGTCCCGCTCGCCCCCGCGGCCTTGCCGCCTTGCGTACTCGTTTTTCCGGTTGGTTGCGGAGGGCGACGCTGGCGCTGACGCTCATCCCCTTGGCGGCGGGGGCCGTCAGCTACACCTCCGACGCCGACCTGGCCGCCAAGCTCCAAGCCTTCATCACGAGGGACCGACCAAGGGGTCAGGCCGTTACTAAACCACAGTGATACTAAAACTGGCAAAAACTGTCGTTTAAATTATCAGCCATACACGAGTAACGGCCTGACCCCGTAGTTCTCCGCATTATTCAGGCCGGTTTAGGTTCAGCACACCAAGGTACGGCCTGACCCCGTGTTCGGCCCCCAAGGGACTTGCCATGCGGGGAGTAAGGGCTATCGCTTGCAAAAGCAGCCCAGTGATTCCGCTAGCATCCCGACCTGACCATCTCCCAACGTCCATTAACCAACGCTCACCCAAACGAATGCCCAACGCCACCCACGTTGAAAACCCCGATGTCATCCTGATTGGCAGCGGGGTGATGTCGGCCAATCTCGGAGCGATGCTGAAGCGGCTCGATCCGCGACTGTCCATCCAGCTCTATG
>JBEELT010000099.1:0-6873 GCA_041167995.1 Verrucomicrobiota bacterium
GCCGCGCTGCATGCCGTTCAGGGTCTCACCGTAGAGCGCGTTGGGTTCGCGGCCGACCGCGTAGCTCACGCCGGCGGCGGCCATCAGGTCACCCACATAACTCGCGTCGATGAAGACCTTGGCGGCGAAGACCTGGCCGGAAAGGGTGCGGAACGAGACGATCCGGTTGCCTTGCTTGGTGACGCCGCCCGGGCTCCGGTCGAGTTGCTCGCCCCGCACGACCTCCAGCCCGCTGTCCTTGACCAGGCCGTCGACCGCCGCTTGGGCCACGTGCGGCTCGAAGTAGTCCACGTAGGGTTTGCCGTAATGCTGCCCGATCCGGCCGTAGATCTCGCGCGCCACGCCGCCGACCGCCTCGCGGTGGAAGATGTCGCTGGCGGAAAGCCCGCTGCAGGTCATCCCCCCGAGGAATTTCGTCGTGTTCACCAGCAACACTTTCGAGCCCTGGCGTTTCGCCTGTACGGCGGCGGCGACCGCCGCGGCGGAGTCACCGTAGACCACGATGTCATAGGGCTCGCCCGCAGCGCGCAGGCTGGTGGCAGCGCCGAGCAGCAGCAACAGGGGGCGTAGGCGGGCGGACAGGGGCATGCCGCGACGCTAGCGCGCGACCGTGCGGAGTCAAAACTTCTGGCGGGTTAGGACAGGATCGGCCGGATCACCCGCCCGTGCACGTCGGTCAGGCGGCGCTCCGCCCCGTTGTTGTAGAAACTCAGACGCTCATGGTCTAGGCCCAGCAGGTGCAGGATGGTCGCGTGCAGGTCGTAGATGGTCGTGACATCCTGCACTGCCCGGTGGCCGAATTCGTCAGTGGCCCCGTGACTGTAGGCGCGCTTCACGCCGGCCCCCGCCAGCCAGACGGTGAAGCCCTGGGGGTTGTGGTCGCGGCCGTTGGCCCCGCGCTGGAAGGTGGGCATGCGTCCGAATTCGGTGACGAAGGCGACGAGCGTGTCCTTCAGCAGGCCGCGGCCCTTGAGGTCCTTGAGCAACGCGGCGGCGGGCTGGTCCAGGATGGGCGCGTGGACGGCGTACTGGTCGGCGATCCGCTTGTGGCCATCCCAGTTGCCGACCCCTTCGCCCATGGCGTAGGAACCATTGAAGAGCTGGACGAAGCGCACCCCCTTCTCCAGCAGTCGCCGGGCGAGGATGCAGTTCCGCGCGAAGCCCGCCTTGTTCGCGTTGGTGTCGTCGGCGCCGTACAGGGCGCGCGTCGCGGGCGACTCGCCGGAAAGGTCGGACAGCGCGGCCGCCTCCAGCTGCATGCGCGCCGCCAGCTCGTAGGAGGAGATCCGCGCGGAAAGGTCGGCGTCGCCCGGATTCCGCTCCAGGTGACGGTCATTGAGGCGGCGCAGGAACTCACGGGTCGCCTGGTCGGATTCCGCCGAGATCCCGGCCGGACGGGCCAGATTTGGAATGGCGCGCTGCGCGCTGAACGGAGTGCCTTGGAAGGACGCGGGTAGGAAGGCGCTGTTCCAATGGCGCGGACCATTCTGGGGGACGCCGCGCGGGTCGGGGATGGCCACGAACGCCGGCAGGTTCTGGTTCTCGCTGCCCAGCGCGTAGGTCACCCAGGCGCCCATGCTCGGGAAGCCATCGAGGGTGAAGCCTGTGCCCATCTGGCTCTCCGCCGGGCCATGCGTGTTCGACTTCCCCGTCATCGAATGGATGAAGCACATCTCGTCGGCCAGTTCCGCGAGGTTGGGCAGCAGGTCGCTAACCATCTTGCCCGACTGGCCCCGCGGTTTGAACGCCGCGATGGGCTTGATCAGGTTGCCGTTGGCGCCTTGGAAGGTGACCAGACCCTCGGAGCCCGGCATCGGCGTGTCGTGTCGCTTGATCAGCTCCGGCTTGTAGTCGAAGGTGTCGACGTGGCTAAGCGCCCCGGAGCAGAAGATGACGAGCACGCGCTTGGCCTTGGGTTCGAAGTGCGGCGGTCGCGGGGCGTAGGGATGCGCCGGGTCGATGGGCGGGCGCAGGGGTGAGGCGGCGAGGAGCCGGTCTTGTGAGAGTAGGTGCGCCAGCGCGATGCTGCTCAGGCCGGAAAGCGTGCGGCCGAGGAAGCCGCGTCGGTCGAGGAGGTGGCTCATTCGAGGCGGAGGAATTCGTTGGAGTTGTAAAGCGCGCGCGCAAAGGCGGGCAGCCCCTGCGCGGTGATGAAGCGGGCGGACTCGGTGACTTCCGCGGTGGCGGCCGGGCGCTGGAACAGTAGTTCGAAGGCGTGGGCGGCCTGCCGCGCCGGGTCGTCGCCGGCCTCGCGGCGGAGTCGCGCGGCGAGGGCGTCCGCCCGTTGGAGGGAGAACCGCCCGTTGAGCAGGTTGAGCGATTGCAGCGGCGTGATCGACGCGGTGCGCTTCGGCTGGGGTTGGCCGGCGTCGGGGCAGTCGAAGGCCCCAAAGAAGTCGTCGAGCATCGCGCGCGGCTTGGTCTGGTAGACCATGCGACGGTAATCCCCCGCGACGAAATCCTCCTTCGTGACGTAGACCTTCACGTAGTTGGTCATCGGTTTGAAAAGGTCGAAGCCGGGACCGCCCATGGTCAGGTCGAGCTCGCCGGCGGTGGCCAGCATGGCATCGCGCAACATCTCGGCCTCGAGGCGGCGCGGCGGGTAGCGCCAGAGGTACCGGGCCTCGGCGTCGACCGCGGCGGCGCTCGCCACGAACCGCGAATCTTGGCGGTAGGTCCGGGAATTGAGGATCAGCCGATGGACATGCTTCAACGACCAGCCGTGGTCCATGAGTTCGGCGGCGAGGAAATCGAGCAGCTCCGGGTGCGTGGGCCGGGAGCCGTTGAGGCCGAAGTCGCTCGGTGTGTCCACGAGGCCGGTCCCGAAGTGGTGATGCCAGAGGCGGTTGACGATGACGCGGGCGGTCAGCGGATGCTCCTTCGACGCGATCCAGCCGGCGAGGGCCTTGCGTCGCTCGGGCTCGGGTGCATCGGCGGCGAGGCGGAGGCGCGGTCCGACGAAGGTGAGGCCGCCCGGAGCGACGGCTTCGCGCGGCAGCATCGGGTCGCCGCGATGTTTGCGCAGGGTGAGGCCGGGTTGCTCGAACTTGCCGACATAACCGCGAGGCCGGGTCGTGCGCCGGGCCAGTTCGGCGAGCCCCTCGTCCCGTCGGCGAGCGAGCGCGGCGACCTCCGCAGCTTGCTCGGCCGGGACTTCGCCCAAGGTGGGCAGGGTGGTGATACGATCCTTGAAGGAAGCGGGCAGGCGGTCACCCCCCGTGGCCACTAGGGTCCACTGGATGCCGTCGAGCGAGGTCTCGATGCGGTAGCCGGTGGCCAGCCGATCCTTGAAGCGTTGGTCGGCGAGGTCGCGGTTGCGGCTCCAGACCACGCGGTGGATCGTCGTCGTCTCGGCGAACTCCAGCTGCGCCCAGCCGGCGCCTTTCTCGGCGGAAATCCAGCTACTGGCATTGCCGTATTTCCCGTCGTTGAGGAAGCGCGTCTGATGGATGCTCTTGCCGCCGGCGTATAGGCCGGAGACCGCGACCTTCGCGCCTGGCGCGAGGTTGCGGCCGGCTTGGTCGAAGACCTCCAGCTCGTCCAAGCAGGCCTCCGGGCTGGAAGCGGTTACGGTGAAGCGGACGAACCGGGCTGCGAGCGGGGCGAAGTCCTCCTCGTTGGCCAGGTGGGTGACGGCGGCGCGCAGGTGGGGCCGCGGCGACTCGACGCTTCCCCGGACCTCCTCGAATGCGGCGACGTCTGCCGCGGTCGGTCCGCCCTGCGTCCCGGCGCGCAGGATGACGACGCTCCGCGCGTTCAGCCGGTGGACCCCCGCGGAGCGCAAGCCGCTCCACCGCCGCTGCTCCTTCACGGCGGGGGAGCCATCGGCGAAGCGGCGCTGGTCGACGACCGCGATTTCGGTCTGGTCCCCCTGCGTCGAAAGGTCGCCGTCGAGGTCGAGCACGTAGCGCGCATCCGGCGCGTGCGTGGTCCAGGTGCCCCAGGAGATCCAGATTCGCACCTCGCCGCTCACTGCCGGCTTCCACAGGAAGAAGTCGCGCCCCGGGACATCGGCGCGCCACCAGCGGTAGCTCTCGCCAAGGTTCGGCAGTCGGAGCGCATCCCCCGGGTCCTGGGCGAGTCCCTTCGCCGCGCCCTTGTCGTAGACGATCGGGTTGCCGTTGTCCGGCAACTCGACCTGTTGCGTGAAGCGGATGTCGGCGTCGTCGGCGAGGCGAACGGTCCCGAGGTAGGCCTTCGGCCGGAAGCCGCGCAGCCTGTCCTCGAGTACGGCCAGCTTTGCGCGCAGTTCGGCCAGTCCCTGCTCGGCGGGCCCGTCTGCGGTCCGCAGTTCGCGTTCGCCATGCCTTACACCCTGCAGCAGGGCCATGAAGCCGTAGTAGTCGGTGGCCGGAATCGGGTCGAACTTGTGGTCGTGACAGCGGGCGCACGCGAGCGTCGTACCGAGGAAGGCGGAGGCCGTGGTCCCGATCATGTCGTGGAGCTCGTCGGCCCGCTGGTTGGCCGTCAGTACCGGGTCGGGCGATTTCACGCGATCCCACGGACCTCCGACGAGGAAGCCGGTCGCGGCGTCCGCGCCGAGCTGGTCGCCGGCGAGCTGTTCGCGGATGAAACGGTCGTAGGGCAGGTCGGCGTTGAAGGCTTGGATGACGTAGTCGCGGTACGGCCAGGCGTTGGGGCGGGCGAGGTTGGTCTCGAAGCCGTCGGACTCGGCGAAGCGCGCCACGTCCAGCCAATGGCGCGCCCATTTCTCACCGAAGCGGGGCAAGGCGAGCAGCCGGTCGACCGTCGCCGCGTAGGCGCGGTCCGACGGGTCGCCAACGAACGCCGCCACCTCTGCGGGCGTGGGCGGCAGTCCGGTGATGTCAAAGGTGGCGCGTCGGAGGAGGGTTCGCGCCTCGGCGGCGGCCGATCGCTGCAGACCTTTCGCCCGGAGTCCCGCCTCGATGAAAGCGTCGATGCTGGCGCCGGCGGCCGGTCGGCGCACGGGCTGATAAGCCCAGTGGTCGAGCCGCGGGTCCCGGAGCGCGGCGCGGTCGGCGGCGTTCTCAGGCCAGGTCGCGCCCTCGGCGATCCATTGCCGGAGCTTCGCGACCTGCGCTGGCGTGAGCGGGTCGCCCTTCGGGGGCATCTTCTTTTCTTCGTCGGCGGTGGTGATCCGCTCGACGAGCGCGGACTTGGCGGGATCGCCCGCGACGAAGGCCGGGCCGGATTCGCCGCCTTTGAAGGCGTGCGAGCGGGCGTCGAGGCGCAGGTCCGCCTTCGCCTTCTTCGGTCCGTGACATTCCACGCAGCGCTCCTGCAGCAGGGGGCGGATTTCGGCGTCGAAATCCACGGCCGCGCCCGCGCGCGTGGCGGCGAGCCAAAGGCAACAGAGGAGGATGGCGGTGCGGGCCATGGGGTAGGGGCATTAAAGGCGTTCCGCCGCCCATTCCAAGCCGCTTGTCCGCCTGGCTTAGGGTGCGCTCCGTCCG
Organism: Verrucomicrobiota bacterium; assembly: GCA_041167995.1. Taxonomy (GTDB): domain Bacteria; phylum Verrucomicrobiota; class Verrucomicrobiia; order Opitutales; family UBA953; genus UBA953. The sequence goes on from JBEELT010000099.1 coordinate 5,436, forward strand.
CGGGCCTTACTCTGCTCCAGCAAGCCTTTGAGTTCCTTGACGATTTCGGGGCGTTCCAGGCAGAGGTTGCGACGTTCGCCGGGGTCGTTCCGCAGGTCGTACAGCTGCCCCGGGGCCGTCGGGGCGCTGTCGGGGTGGGCGTAGCGGGCGAGCTGACCTTGCCCGTAGCCGTTGCCACCGGAGCCCTGGTGATCTAGGTATTTCCAGTCGCCTTGGCGAATCGAGACCCCGGAGCGGAAATCCTGCTGTAACGTGAACGTCCGGCGCGGTCGGCCAGCCTCGGCGCCGGTCAGCACGGGAAGGAAACTGAAGCTATCTTCCCCCGCGTCCTTAGGCAGGGTGACGCCCAGCAAGTCGGCGCAGGTCGCGAGCAGGTCGCATTGCGAGACGGTCGCCGTCGCGACCCCGGGGCGCACTTGGGCGGGCCAGCGCGCGATGAAGGGCACGCGATGGCCGCCTTCCCAAGCATCGCGCTTCATGCCGCGCCAAGGCGACGCCGGGTCATGATCATGGTCCGTCCGCATGTGCGCGACCGCCGTGGTCTCGGGGCCGTTGTCGCTACTGAAGAGGATCAACGTGTTGTCGGCGACGCCCAGCTGCTCGAGGGTCGCCAGCAGCTCGCCGACGACATGGTCCAGTTCGGCGATGAAGTCGCCGTGGGGGCCGGCCTGGGTCGCGCCTTGGAAACGAGGGGCGGCGAAGGAGGGCAGGTGCGGGGCCTGCGTCGCATGGTAGAGGAAGAACGGTTGGTCGGGCGCCCGCTTCACCTGCGCCTTCAACCACGCCCGGCTCCGCTCCAGGAAGACCAGGTCGACCTGCTCGTGTTCGAAGCCCGGGGCGACCAGCCCGCGGCGGCAATCGTTCGCGTAAGGGTGCCGTGGCAACTTCGCGGCGTCGAGCGGGGTCGTCGGCGGGATCGGCACCCGATCGTCCTCGATGTAGGCGTAGAGCCAGTCCGTCGTCGGGCAGCACGCCGTGCCGAAGAAATGGTCGAATCCTCGGTGGACGGGCCCGTCGGTGATCGGCTTTGAGAAGTCGACCAGACGGATGCGCGCCAGTTCCCGCTCCGTGCCCGGGAGGTCGGCCGGAGGCTTCGTCTCGTGAATCGGCGTGCCGGCGGCGGTCTGGAAGGTGAGGCCGACGTGCCACTTGCCCACGGCGGCGGTGGCGTAGCCCTGGCGTCGCAGCATCTCGGGCAAGGTCAGCCGACCCGCCTCGATCAGGCTCGGTCCGCCGACTCCCGTGAAGACGCCACCGCGGTAGCCGGTGCGGAAGCACATCCGTCCCGTCAGGAGGCTATAACGCGAGGGCGTGCAGACCGTCGCGGCGGAGTGCGCGTCCGTGAAGCGGAGACCTTCCCGGGCCAGTCGGTCGAGGTTCGGGGTGGGGATCTTCGATCGCGGGTTGTAGCAGCCGACGTCGCCGTAGCCCAGATCGT
>JBEELT010000100.1:0-6859 GCA_041167995.1 Verrucomicrobiota bacterium
AGCTCTGGGGCTTGACCAGGAAGACGGAGGAACCTCCGAGCATGACCTTGGTGACCGCGGCCGGGAAACGGCTTTCGACCTGCCACGCGGCCCCGGCTTGGTTGGCGAGGGCGTCGAGGACGATCCACCCCGCGTTATGGCGCGTGGCGGCATATTCTCGGCCCGGATTGCCGAGGGCGGCGATGACCGAGAATGGCATTTGACTTCAAAGAACAGGTGCCGGGGACGCCCGGCGGCGGAAATTACTTCTTGGCGGCGGGCGCGGCGGCGGGCGCGGCGGCGGCACCGGCGGCGGGCGCGGCGGCACCGGCGGCAGGCGCGGCGGCACCTTCGGCTCCGGCGACCGGGGCGGCACCAGCGGCTGGTTCGGCGGCGGCTTCTTCCGCGGCCATCTCGGAGCAGACCACGACGACGCGCTGAGGGTCGCCCGGGAAGGTGATGCCCTTCGGAGCCTTGAGGGCGCCGACGTGGATGGACTGGTTGACCTTGAGCTCGGTGACGTCGACCTCGATGAACTCGGGGAGATTTTCCGGCAAGCAGCGGACGTTGACGGTCTGGGAGACGATGGCGAGCGTGCCGCCCTCGGTCTTGACGCCGTAGGCCTCGCCGACGGCGCGCACCGGGATGGCGGCGGTCATGAGGGACTCCGGGTCGATCTCCATGATGTCGATGTGGAGGAACTTCTGGGTGATCGGGTGGCGCTGGGACTCCTTGATGAGGGAAAGCATCAGCTTGCCGTCGACGTTCAGGTCGATGAGGGCGGCGGCGGTGCCCTTGGCGCGCATCAGGGTGCGGAAGTCCTCCTGCTTGACCGACACGCTCTGGTTGCCGGACTTGCCGTAGATGATGGCCGGAATCGCGCCCTCGAGGCGAAGGCGACGGGCGGGGCCGCGGCCATGGACCTGGCGGCTGGTGACGTTGAGGCTGAACTTCTTCATAGGTTGTAGAAAGGCTTTGGTGTCCTAGTAAGTCGCGGGCCCGCGTCATGCGGCCGTGCCTTGCCTAGGGAAAGGAGGGTCGAACTTGGGTGGCCTTCGCCGAGATGCAAGCGGGAAATGAAAAGGGGCTTTCCCGTGAGGAAAAGCCCCTTTGACGAACGGATTACCCTTCCCGGCTCACTTATACTCGGCCAACCAGGCGGCGAGGTCGGCGACCTCCTGGGCGTTCAGGCCTAGCTGCTCGCCCGACATCATCAGGGACTTGCCCAGTTTGGACTGCCCGCCGATCAGCTTCTTCGGCACGAGCTGGGAGACGCCGCCGGCGGACTTGATGACCGCCGGGTCGTTATTGGACTGCAGGAGGCCGTCGATCTGACCGCCGGCCTTGAGCTTGAGGGTCGTACCTTCATAACCCAGGGCGATGCTGGCCGAAGGTTCGACGATGGCGGTGACCACGGCCTCGCGACCCTGACGGGCGGCGAAACCACGGAGTTCCGGGCCGTAGGCCGGGCCATTGCCGTCGATCTGGTGGCACATCACGCAACGCTGGGCAAGGGCCTTGCCCTTCGCGGCGTCGCCGCTCTTGGCGAGCACGTCGGCGCTCGTGTAGGTGGGCTTGGGGGCCTCGGGCACCTGGATCGGGTTCACGACGACCTTGGCCTCGTCGTACACGCCGGCCTTCTTGAGCTCCGAACGGACTTCGAACTGGGACCAGGCGCCGGTCATGCGCATCAAAGCCCAGGTGGCGGCCTCGCCCTTCACGGGCGAACCTTCACCGGCGAGCTTGATCATGGAGAGGGCGGCTTCCTTGGACTCGACGAAGGAGAGCGTCTCCGTCGCGAGCTTGCGCTGCTCGGCGGACACCTGCTGGCCGGTGGCCTGGGCGGAGAGCTCGTTCACCATGTCGGGCGTGTGGAGCACCCAGGCGATGCGGGCGACCTCGACCGACCACGGCTGGCCATCCTTGACCAGGGCGGCCTTCACCGCAGCCCAGACCTGGGCTTCCTTACCGGCGGCGCCGATGCCGAAGGCGGCGACGGAATTCTTGTCGGTGACGTCGAGGCGCTTCGCGAGCTCGACGAGGATAGGCACGGCCTTGTCGGCGGCCACCGCGTGGAGCGAGGTCGCGACGTCGCGGCGGACGGCGACATCGGAATCCGCCGCCAGCGCGGCCGAAGCGACGAGGACGTCCTGACCGACGCGGCGCAGGGACTGGAACGCGAGGCGACGGTTGGCCGGATTGGCATCCTTCAGGAGTTCCTTGGCGCGGGCGACGCCTTCGTCACCGAGGTGCGGCAGGAGCCAGACGGCGCGCGCGGCGACGTAGGGGTTGGCGTCCTTGGCGAGCGCGAGCGCGGCGGGCAGCGCCTGCGCGCCGAAGCCCTTGGCGGCGTTGAAGCCGAGGTGGCGGACGTTCACGGCCGGATTGCGCAGCGCCGCGATGGCGCCGGCGGGCGTGGTCAGGTCGAGCTTCGGGATGACGGACTTAAACCCCTTCGGGGCGATACGGTAGATCGCGCCGGTGCAGGTGTCGTCGAGCGTCTGGTGGCCACCCACGCGGGTGTCGTACCAGTCGGCCACGTAGACCGCGCCATCGGGACCGACGGCGACGTCGGCCGGGCGGAACCAGATGTGCTCGCCGCTCTTGCCCGGGGTCTTGATGCGGTGGAAATCCGTGCCCTCGAATTCGCGGGTCGGGTTCGAGGTGATGAAGTCCTTGCGGGTGGCCTCGTTCAGCACGAAGGAGCCTTTTCGCGGCTGGAGCTTGTAGGCGAAGATCGTGTTGCGGGAAGGCTCGCAGTTGAGGAGCGTGCCGTTCCAGGCATCGCCGAGCGCGCCGTTCTCATAGACGGTGACGCCGGTCGGGGAACCCGAGCCGTAGACGTCGCCGACATCCATGGTGTCGGGGTCGTCCTGACGCCAGTGGGCGCGCGGGGTCGGCTGGCCCGGACGACGGACGGAGCCGTAGCCAGCGGCCTTCGGCGTGGTGTAGCCCGCGGTGCCGTACTCCAGGATGAAGGACGTGCGGCAGCTGCTGGAGTCATCATTGTCGCCCTGGAAGAGGTCGCCGAAGGAGGACGGGAAGTGCTCGTAACTGTTACGGTAGCCGTTGCCGATAATCTCGGCGCCGGAGCCATCGGCGTTCATGCGGGCGGAGAAGCCGGAGGACCAGATGAACCCGTCGTCGCTCTTGGCGCCGGCGGTGGTCTTCGGGTCATACGGCCAGGCACCGCCGCGCTGGTCGACGTAGCCCGAGGAAACGCGGAAGGTCTTGCCGGACTTGTCGGTGAAGGAAGCGCCGCAGTTGCCGGAGTTCAGGTAGAGTTTGCCGTCGGGACCCGCGACAATGGCGTGCAGCGAGTGGTCATGATCCTGGCCGCCGAACCCGCCGAGGAACACCTCGCGCTTGTCGACCGCGGGGTCGAACTTGCCGTCGCGGTTGACGTCGGTGAACTTGATCAGGTCGGGCGCGTGCGAGACGATCACGACGTTGTCGAAGACGGCGATGCCGAGCGGTGAGGTCCAGCCGGCGTCCTGCACGAACGTGGCGACGGTGTCGGCCTGACCGGAGCCCTTGGTGTCGCTGAGGACGACGACGCGGTCGCCTTCCGGCCGGCGCTTGCCGCCCTTGTTGTAGACGCGGTAATTGACGCCCTCGGTGACCCAGACGCGCCCTTGGGCGTCGATGTCGAGGTTGGTCGGGTTCGCCAGCATCGGCGAGCGCGCCCAGAGCGTGACCTCCAAGCCCTCGGGGACCTGGAAGCGAGGGAGCGCGACCGAGCCGCCTTCCGACGGCTTGTAGGGATCAGGGGCGGCCGAGAGGACGGAGGCGGCCAGCAGGAGCGGGACGAGGCGGGGCATGAGGCGATAACAGCCCGCCCCCGGGAAAGTTCCAGCCTAAGTTTTCGCAGAGCCTCAGCCCCACCAACCGCGCAAGGTCGCCAGATCCTGACGGCTGGCGGCGACGGCCCGCTTCAGGTAAGTGGCGTCCTTGAGCGAGCCTTCGGGCAGGTATTCCACATGGAGGCAGACCGGTCCGGCGAAACCACCGCGCTTGAGACGGTCGACATAGGCCGGGCCGACGACCCCGTCGGCCAGGGCCACGGACCGGTGCCCCTTCCCTTCCCAGGCGAAGTTCTTAAAGTAAGCCATGCCGAGCCGCTCGCGTACCAGTTCGAGCTCCGTCGGCCAGGAGGTACTCCCCTCGACCGTCGCGTGCAAGATGTCGAAGGCCCACGCCAGGTCGGCCGGCGGGTGATCCCGCATCAGCATGGCCATATCCCAGACGCCGGCGCCGACATACTTCGCGCCGGAGTGGTTCTGATAGCAGGGCTGGATGCCGATCTCGCGGGCGAGTTGGACGAGGTCGCGCAGCTTGGGGCGGATCTCATCGAGCTGGACCCACGGCGAGCGCTGGCCGTCATACGCGTACCAATTCATCCGGAACCGCGGGATGCCGAGCGCGCGGGCCGTCCGCAGCACCGCCGCGGTGCGCGTCGTGGCGGACACCTCGTTGATGCCGGTGGTGAGCATCGTGATCGCGAGCCCGCGCCGTCGCAAAGCCTCGACCAGACGGGGCAGATCTTCCTCGACGCGCCCGGGTTCGACGTGGCCACCCTTGCGCACTGGCGCCTCGATCCCGGTGACGCCGATCTCCGCGACGACGTCGGCCAGCTGCTCGTAAGGTAGTCCGACGAGATGCTTGGTGAAGAGGCTGATTTCGGGCGAGCGGGCCGGCGCCGGCGAGGCCGCGAAGACCGGCCGGAGCAAGGTCGCGCCGGCCACGGCGGCGACCTGCCCCATCCAAGCGCGCCGGGAAAGCATCGCGGCCTACTTCTTGGTCAGGCGCTTGACCTGACCCGACATCGCCGCGAAAAGGACGTCGCCGTTGGCGGGGTCATGACCGAAGCCCGCGATGGTCATGTCCTTCGCGATGACCTGCCCTTCCCACTTGCCGCCCTTCTCGCGCAGGGCGAGGATTCGCCCGGAAGCGTAATCACCGAAAACGTAGGCGCCCTTGAGGTCCGGCAGGCGCTCACCGCGGTAGACCACGCCGCCGGTCACCGAGTTGCCGACCTTACGGTCGTATTCATAGATGGGCGCGAGCCACTGCTTGGATGCGACCGCCAGGGCGGCCGGGCCCTGCTTCGCGCTGGCGTCCTTGCGGTTGTAGACGTGCTGCCCCTCAACCTCGCTCCAGCCGTAATCCCCGCCCGAGACCAGGATGTCGATTTCCTCGAAGAGGTTCTGGCCGACGTCCCCAGTGTAGCAGACGCCCGTCTGGGGGTCGAAAGAGAAGCGCCACGGGTTACGCAGGCCGGTGGCCCAGGTCTCGGTCCGGACGGACTTGGCCTCGATCGCCTGGCCGCGGTGGGAGGTCGCCCGGACGAAGGGGTTGTCCGCCGGGATCGCATAGTAGGCCCCCCCCTGGGCGTCGGTCATGACCGAGGGATGGGGGTTGGGGGCCATGCTACCCGGCTGCTTGTCGACATCGATCCGGTAGACCCCGGCGTGGAAACCCTTGTTGATGAAGGCCGCGGTATTGAAGGCATCGCCGCCCGCGCCGCCGTCGCCGCAGCTGAAATAGAGATAACCATCCGGACCGAAATGCACGTCGCCGCCGTTGTGGTTCGAGGCCGGGTCCTGCTGGGTGATCAGCGCCTGCTCGGTGGCGGGGTCCACCTCGAACTCGGCACCCGGCTTGAGCTGGAAGCGGGAAAGACGCTGGTGCAGCTTTCCGCCAATCTTAATACTGTAATAGACAAAGACTTGCCGATTCTTGGGAAACCGGGGGTGGACCGCGAAACCGAGCAGACCGCACTCCCCGCCGGCCTCGAAGTCGCCATCCTTGGCGGCGAGCTGGAAGACCTGCTGTTTGACCGGCTTGCCCGCCGCGAGCCCGGAGACCATCTGGACCTTGCCGCCTAGGTAGGAGCTCGCCCGCTTCTTCTTGTCGGCGGACTTATCCGCCGCCGCCCCGGGGACGGGGTCCCCCTTCTCGATGACGAAGAGGGCGTCCTTGCTCCCCGGCAAAGGAGCGACGCCGATCGGCAGGCTGAAGCTCAGACCAGGGAACGCCGGCTCAACATTGACCTCCTGCCCGGAGGCGGAGGTCGAGCCGAGAAGGACGGCGCCGGTGAGAAGGAAGGCGAGTCGGGGTAGCATGGCGGGAGGGCGGGTGCGGAGGAGATATGACAGAGACCGTCCGCCGGTAAAAGTTTTTTCTTCCGGGCACAGCCGCGAGACGGGGTCCGGACGACTTGCAAGATACCCTTATTTTTCGCTGGTTATCAGCGTGCGGTTCGCTACTAAATACACCCGCATCACTGCACTACTAACCCAAAACACCATGTCCAAAGCCCTCACCAAGTCCCAGATCGCCGCCGCCATCGCCGAGAAGGCCGAGCTCTCCAAGAAGCAGGCCACTGCTATCCTCGAGATCATCGCCGCGCTCGCCTACAAGAACGCGAAGAACTCCTTCACGCTCCCCGGCCTCGGCAAGCTCGTCCTCGTCCACCGCAAGGCCCGCCAGGGTCGCAACCCGGCCACCGGCGAGACGATCCAGATCAAGGCCAAGAAGGTCGTGAAGTTCCGCGTGGCCAAGGCCGCGAAGGACGCGATCCTCGGCTCCAAGTAATCCGCTTCGCCGCGAAACCAAAAGGCGCTCCGCACGGAGCGCCTTTTTTGTCGGCCGCTCCGGACCCGCGCCACCGCGCGGGTCTTTCTTTTCTTGCCCCGCCCCGCCTCCGTCGAATGAATGACGGACCGCAACCCGCCCGGGTGGCGAAATGGCAGCCGCAGCGGACTCAAAATCCGCCGCCCTCTAAAGGCGTGAAGGTTCGAGTCCTTTCCCGGGCACTTGCGGCGCGACGCGCGACGCGATCAGGCGAACCAAAGCCAGGTCGCGCCGGCGAGCGTCG
>JBEELT010000101.1:0-6802 GCA_041167995.1 Verrucomicrobiota bacterium
CCCCGCCGCCCCCTGCTCCCGGCGCGATCCCTCCGCCTCCTGCCGTCGGCGCCACCCCGGCCCCGGCCGCCTCCCGCGCGCCCATCGCCCCGCCGCCCTCCGCCCCGCGCCCTTCCCCGGCCTTCAACCGTAACGTCGGCCCCGTCGCCGCGTCCTTGGACTTCCTGGCCATGGCCGGCTCCATCGCCGCCGCGGTGATTCTTTACCTCGAACTCTTCGTCAAGACGAAGGGTTGAGCGCTTCTCCCATGGCATCCGAACTGATCTCCAACCTCGACACGACGAACTTTGATTCGTCGATCAAGTCCGCCAGCGTGCCCGTGCTGGTTGACTTCTGGGCCACCTGGTGCGGCCCCTGCAAGCAGCTCGGCCCGGTCCTCGACCAGCTCGCCGGCGAGATGGCTGGTTCCGTCCAAATCGCCAAGGTCGACGTCGATAGCAACCCGGCGCTCGCCCAGCAGCTCGGCGTGACCTCCATCCCTGCCCTATTCCTCTTCAAGAACGGCGTCGTGGTGGACAAGATGGTCGGCGCCCGTCCGAAGTCGGACATCGCCGCCTTCATCCGCAAGCACGCCTAAGTTCGGGTCCTCGGCTCACGAGAAGGCCCGGCAGCGCAAGCTGCCGGGCCTTCTGCTTGGTCAGGTCAGCCGGGGGGCTTACTTGGTCTCGAGCGGATACTCCTTGAGGAGGTCCGCCGGGGTGTACTGTCCGCGGGTGCCGATGGCCTTGCGGACCTCGGCGACCTTCGTGTCCATGACCGGACCGGCGGTGTTACCCCAGGCCTGGCGGACGTAGGTGGCGATGTGGGCGACCTGCGCGTCCTTGAGGGCGGCACCGACGTTGGGCATGTTGCCGTTATACTTGACGCCGTTGACCTCGATCTCGCCGGCCAATCCGACCAGGATGGCCTTGATGAGGCGCTCTTCCGCGCCGGCGACCCAGGCGGACTTGGCCAGGGGCGGGAAGGCGCCGGGGACGCCGAGTCCGCTGGCCTGGTGGCAGGCGGCGCAGTTGGCGACGAAGAGTTTCTCGCCCTTGGCAGCGTCGGGCTCGAACTCGACGGGCCCGGTCGCGGCGGTCACCTTAGGGGCGTTCACGTCGAAGGCCGTGGAGGCGAAGTCCCCGCTGTTGCGGGTAAGATAGAGACCACCCCAGAAACCGAAACCGCAGAAGAGGAAGACGATGAAGATGGGCGTGAGGGCGAAGCCTTCGCGGGGCTCTTCCTTTTCGTGGGCGAGCTGCGAGTGGACTTCCACGAGGCGGCCGTCGGAGAAGCCGTCGGCGCCGGGACCAGGATTGCCCTGGGGCGGACGGTTGCGGTCGGGATGACGATTACGGTCGTTCATGGGATCACTGCTTCAGTTTGGCTTCGGGCGAGGAGTAGTCCTGGCGGAGGGACTTGAGGTACGCCACCAGGGCGGCCGAACGCTCGGCCGTGAGGAAGGCATAAGGCGGGTGGCTGACGCCGGCCGCCGGGGCGGCGAGGAAGGCCGTGAGTTCGGCCTCGGACTTGGCACGGGCGCCGTAGTTCGCGAGATCCGGACCGACGCGGCGCTGACCGAGCAGCACCTGCGGCTGGAGGACATAGTCGCGGGCGACGCTGGGGCGGACACCGTAACCGCGGGCGATATCGCTGCCCTGACCGGACGGACGGACCTGCTGGGTGTGGCACGCGACGCAACCGAGGTCGAGGTAGACGGCCCGACCTTGGATGGCGAGGCCCGGCTCGCGGGCCGGGAACAGCGGGCCACCTTCCTCGGCGGGGGCGCGGCCGAGAGAGCCAAGTTGGACCTGGGCGGTGACCAGTAGGCCGGTCCAGACGGCGGCGACGCAGAAGAAGACGCCGGCGAGGAGGAGGTTGAGGTTCTTCATGGGGCCAGATTAGTCAGAGCGACCATCGGAGGTCGGGGTGGTGGAAGAAAGGATCATGCCAAAGGCGTTAAGGGCGAAGGCGACGTGCCCGACCAGCAGGAGCAAGGCCGCGAGCGAACCGGCGAGCGCCCACGGGGCGGACTGCGCGGACGGCTGGTGGCCGGCCTGCCAACCACCGGCAAGGGCCGCGCCGACGGCGAGGAGCAGGCCGAGGAAGGCGGACCAGAAGTGGACGTGCACCAAAGCGGTGGACGGCCAGAGGGAGCCGGTCAGGCGCGGCAGGATGAAGTAGCTGGCGCCGAAGAGGATCATGGTCGAGGCGCCGTAGGTCAGCAGCTGGACCTGGCCTTCGGCGAAGCTGGTGAAGGCGAGGGTCGCGCTCAGGTCGCGGGTCGAGAAGACCGCGGCGAGGATGCCGAAGAGGAGGAAGCTCACGATGCCGACCGCGACGAAGCGGAGGGTGGTGCTGTTCCAGGAACGGGCCCAACCGCCGTCGACGGAGAGCGTGGAGAAGAAGTTGATCGCGAGGACCACGACCGGGACGATCCCGAGGACCGAAGCCACGACGCCGACGGACTGGAGCCAGATGGGGATCGGGCCACCGAGCAAGGCGGCGGGGGCGCCGAGACCGGCGAAGAGGAAGAGCGTCCAGAAGCCGATGGGGGCGAGGTAGTAGTGCCCGAGCGGACGGCCGAGGATCTTCGGGACGAAGTAGTAGGCGGCGGCCAAGGCGGAGGCGCCGAACCACAGGAAGAGCAGGTTCTGGACGAACCAGGCATGGGCGAGGGCCTGGACCGTACCGACCGTCGGGAACCACAGCACCATCAGCTGGGCGAGCAGGTAGACGAGCGGCAGCGCGAAGGTGGCGCCGACGATGTACCACTGGGAGACGAAGTGCTGGCCGCCGGGGCGGCGGGCGTAAGCCACGATGGACCACAGGGCCGAAAGGAGGAAAGCCAGCAGCAACACCGGTCCGACCTCGCGGGGCAGGTCGAGTAAGGCGAAGCCGCCGAGCTGACCTCGGAAGACCTGGACCACGCCGTAGGTGAGCGCGAGGTTCCAGGTGGCTCCGCCAAGGGTGGCGAGCCAGCCGTTGCGGAACTCGAAGCGACCCAGCTGGGCCATCAGCCAGAAGTTGACCGCGAACAAGGCGTTGAAGCCCCAGCCGTAGACGAAGGTGTCGCGGGCGGCGGCGGTGACGCGACCGTAGGTCGTCAGTTCACAGGCGCCGAGGAAGTCCGGGCGGTGCAGCTTCACGGCGGCGACCAACGCGAGCACGGACGCCACGACGAGCCAGAGCACGGCGGAGGCGAAGAAACAGAGGAACGGGCCGCGGAGGCCGGACTCGGTGCGCGAGAGACGGGCGAAGCCGGACTCGGGCGGGCGACCGGACGGGCGGGCGGGGCGATTTTCCTGACTCATCTTAGGCGAAGGGTGGGAGGATTATTTGAGGCCGAGTTCGGCGGTGTTCCAAGGGGCGGTGCGGCCGGCGGTCGCGTCGCGCACGGCCTTGACCTGGGCGGGCGTCACGACCGAACCGCGGTTGCCGAAGCTCTGGCGGACGTACGTCAGCACATCGGCGATGTCCTGGTCGGACACCCCGACCACGGGCGGCATCATGCTGTTGTAGGTGATGCCGTCGATGGTGATGGGACCCATCAGGCCCTGCAGGATGAACTTGATCGGGAGCTCGGGGTTGCCGACCACGATAGGCGTCCCGGCGATCGAGGGGAAGACCGGCGGCAGGCCCTTGCCCGTCGGCTGGTGGCAAGCGATGCAGGTGCGGGCGTAGACGGCGGCGCCACGCTTCAGGGTGGCCTCATCGGCCGCAACGAAGGCGGTGGCGGCGGTCGCGGGGGCGACGGCCGGAGCTGCCGGGGTGGGCTTGAAGGACGCGAGGGCCTTCGGGTCGGCGGCGATGACCGACATCGCGGTCTCCACCGGGACGCGGAAGGTACCGTCAGCGTTGCGGGCGGCGCCGGCGAGGAGGGCCTGCCCTTCCGTCTCGGTCTTGGCGCGCAGCGCTTTCTGGGCAGCGCGACGGTCGGCGTCGGTGTTGGTCGACGGACGCGTGGCGAAGTAGGCGTAGCCGACGACGACGGCGGCCGCGGCGAGGAAAGCCACCAGACCGAGCCAGGAGGCGACCTGGGCCGGGATCAGGGGGCGGGGTTCCCGCGGTTGGGAGGACTCACTCATGGTAGTTGATGGACTCGAGGATGCGGGGGTCGTGGACCGGGATGGTCTCGTGGCGACCGGCGGCGCGCAGCAGGACGGCCACGACGAGGGCGCCGAAGCCGAGGACCGCGAGCACGTCGACGGCGAGGTAGGAGGTCAGGAAGGGCGAGACGACGAAGCCCTCGGGCGCGCCGGCAGCGTTGATCTGCCGGGGCACTGCGTTGAACCACAGGTCGACGAGACCGCCGACAAAGATGATGGAAGCGACGGCGAGCAGGCGGCCGGCGACGATCTTGGTGCGGTAGAAGAGCAGCGAGAGGAACGGCAGCAGGAAGAAGCCGAAGATGAGGTACATCGAGACGCCCCACCACTGGTTCTTGGCGCCCGTCACCGGGTCGAACTCGCGGATATTATACCAGTAGGTCTCCTCGGGGATGTTGGCCGTGTAGATGAGGAAGTACTGCGAGAAGCTGATGTAGGCCCAGAAGACGGTGAAGGCCAGCATGAGGCAGCCGAGCACGTGGCGGTGCGCCTGGTTGAGGATGCCATCGAGCCAGCCGCCGTTGGACAGGCGGTAGGTCGCGATGACGGTGAAGGCCAGCGCGAGACGGATCGAGAGGGCGAAGAACCACACGCCGTACATGGTGGAGAACCAGTGGTACGAGAGGGCCATCAGGCAGTCGAAGGCCAGCATCGTCAGCGAGACCGCGGCGAGCGGGATGCCGGCGGCCGAGATCGCGTGGAGGCGATGCGTGTGGCCGGCGGTGCGGTCAGTGTCCTGGGCGAGGGAGCCGCGGCGGAGAGCCCAGACGAGCACGGCGAAGAACACCACGTAGTAGGCGATGCGGGCGAGGAAGAAGCCTTCGTTGAGGAACCAGCTCTTGGCCTGGAGGATCGGGTCATGACCGACGGCGTGGCCGCTGGGCAGGAGGTGCTCCGCGTTGGTCCATTCCCAGAGGAGGTGGCGGAACTTCGGGATGAAGGCCATCGGGACCACGCTGAGCAGCAGCACAATCGGCAGGGCCGGCAGCGCGAGCTCCCATGTACGGCGGATGATCGGGGCCCACCCGGCGTCGAAGACGCGGGTGATCATGGTGAGCATCAGCAGGCCGATCAGGGTCGCGACCCAGAACAGCGCGCCGAGGATGACGGAGAGAGGCCCGCGATGGTCGCCGTGCGTGGCGCCTTGGAAGGCGAAGAACCAGACGACCGCGAGGGCCGCGAGGCCGGCGAAAAGGAATTTCTTCCAGTGGGCCGGGAGGGTGGCAGGAGTGGCGCTCATGTGCGAATTACTTGACGGTGGCCTTCACGGCGGCGGGGACGAGGTCGGCCGGCATGGCCTGGGACAGCTGGAGGGCGCGCAGGTAGGCGACGACGGCCCAGCGCTCCTCGGGGGAGAGCTTGTCGCCGTAGGGCTGCATCGTGTTCTTGCCGTTGGCGATCACGTCGTAGATCTGGCCGTGCGGGTAGGCGCGGAAGAGCGGGGTCTGGAGGTTGGCGATGGTCGCGATGGCCGCGTCGCCTTCGACGGCGGAACGCACCTTCATGATGCCGTTGCCGTCGGCGGCGGCGCCGTGGCAGATGGCGCAGTAGACCTGGTACTTCGCGCGGCCTAGTTCGAGGAGGCGGGCATCGACCTGGAAGGGCGCGAGCTCGCCGCCCGGAAGGAGGGCGAGGGACTTGGCCGGGAAGGCCGCGAGGAAGGCGCCGGTGGCGTCCTTGCCGGTGACGAACGAAGGATTGAGGGACTCCGCGCGGCGGTAATCGGCGGCGAAGACCGTCAGCGGGGCGAGGCCGTCGCCGCGGGCGACGGTGCCGGCCACGGGCGGTCGGGCGTCACGGCCGTCGGCGAAGAAGCGGTTCTCGCCCTGCGGCTTGTACTTGGCCTGGTAGTCCATGTCGTCGAACACCATGACCGGGGTGTCCTTGGAGGTCTTGCCCTGGAAGCCGAGGAAGCTGACGAGGGCCAGCGTGGCGACGGCGAGAAAAGCGAGGTAGCGGCTCATGGGTGGGTTCAGTCGCGGACGATGGTGATTTCCTGGCCGCCGAGCGACTGGAGGAAGTTGCGGGACTCATCGACGTGGAAGTTCGGGTCGGTGGCCTCGAGGACGATCATGAAGGTGTCGTCGGAGACGCGCGCGAACTGCGGATGGTCGAAGAGCGGGTGGTGGTGGCGCGGCAGGCGGTTGAAGATGAACTGCCCGAAGAACGTGCCGAAGGCCGCGAAGAGGATCGTGCACTCGTACAGGACGGGAAACGGGTAGATCACGCTCCAGAAGGGCTTGCCGCCGACGACGAGGGGGTAGTCGAAGGCGTTGGTGTACCAGGTCAGCAGGCAACCGGCCACGAAGCCGGTGACACCGCCGAGCAGGGTCAGGCGGGGCACCGGGGAGCGCGGCAGGCCCATGGCCTGGTCCATGCCGTGAATCGGAAAGGGGGTGTGGACGTCCCACTGCTTCCAGCCGGCGTCGCGGACCTTCTCGGCCGCGTGGTAGACATCGGAGGGCTTGCGGAAGGTGCAGGCCACGCCGTGGATGCGTTCGTTGCGTTCGTTCATGGGTTTGCGGACGGCGGGATCAGTGGGCGTGGGGGTCGGCCTGCGGCGTGACCATCTTCACCTCGGCCATGGGCAGCAGGGGCAGGAAGCGGATGAACAGGAGGAAGAGGACCGAGAAGAATCCGAAGGTCCCGAAGAACGTGAAGATGTCCACGATGGTCGGGCTGTAGTAGCCCCAGCTCGACGGCAGGTAGTCGTT
>JBEELT010000102.1:0-6785 GCA_041167995.1 Verrucomicrobiota bacterium
GCGCCGTGGGCGGCACCGTAGTTCACGGCTTTCTGGGCGTCGTTGTGCTCGAGGAAACCGAAGACCAGGCCCGAGGCGAAGCTGTCGCCGCCGCCGACGCGGTCGAGGATTTCGAGCTCCGGGAACTGGATGCTGTCGTAGAATTTGCCGTCGTGCCAGCAGATGGCGCTCCAGTCGTTCTTCGTGGCGGTGATCACGCGGCGCAGCGTGGTCGCGGCGACCTTGAAGTTCGGGAACTGCTTCACGGCCTCGGCGATCATGTCCTTGAACGCCTGGGTCTCGATGTGGCTGAGGCTGTGGTCGGCGCCCTTGACCTCGAAGCCGAGGGAGGCGGTGAAGTCCTCCTCGTTGCCGATCATCACGTCGACGTACTGGGCGATCTCGCGGTTGACCTCCTGGGCCTTCTTCAGGCCGCCGATGGTCTTCCAAAGGGACGGGCGGTAGTTCAGGTCGTAGGAGACGATGGTGCCGTGCTTCTTGGCGATCTTGACCGCCTCGATGGTGGCCTGGGCGGTCGTCTCGGAGAGGGCCGCGAAGATGCCGCCGGTGTGCAGCCAGCGAACGCCCTTCTTGCCGAAGAGGTCTTCCCAGTCGAAGTCACCGGGCTTGATTTGCGAAGCAGCGGTGTTACCGCGGTCCGGGACGCCGACGGCGCCACGGATGCCGAAGCCGCGTTCGGTGAAGTTGAGGCCGTTGCGGACGGTGCGGCCGATGCCGTCGTCCTCGCGCCACTTGATGAAGTCGGTGTTGACGCCGCCCTGCATGACGAAGTCCTCGAGCAGGCGGCCGACCTCGTTGTCGACGAAGGCGGTGCAGACGGCGGTGCGCAGGCCGAAGCACTTGCGGAGGCCGCGGGCGACGTTGTACTCGCCGCCGCCTTCCCAGGCCTGGAACTGGCGCGTGGTGCGCACGCGGCCTTCGCCTGGGTCGAGGCGGAGCATGATTTCACCGAGGGAGACCTGGTCGAAGGCGCAGGCGGAGGCGGGCTTGATAGTGAGGGACATGGTCGGAAGGAGGGAGTGATGCGGGAGGATGCTTAGGCCGTGGGCAGGGAAGCGATAGCGAACGGCTGATGGCCGATGTGCGCCGCGACTTTGTTGAACTCTTCGACCTCGGCCTTGGAGAAGAGGAGGCCGCCCGCCTTTTCGCTGCGCGCGGCGAAGGTCGCCTCGAGCTGGCCGGGGAGCATGCACTTCTCGTTGCCGTGGCCGAGGACGTCGTCGAGGACGGCCTTGACGTTCTGGCCCTGGGTGCGGCCGCGGGCGAAGATGCCCGAGCTCATCGCCTCGGGGTGGATGACCTGGAAGAAGAAGGCGCAGGCCTGCTTCTCGCCGGGGACGTGCGTGCGGCTGCGGATGGTCGGGAGTGAGCCGCCGATGTAGCCGGCGACGAGCTCGTTGATGAGCGAGAGGCCGTAGCCCTTGTGGGCGCCAAAGGGGATGAGCGAGACAGCCTCGTTCGGGTCGAGGGTGACCTTGCCGTCCTTGTCCACGGCGGCGTCGGGCGGGAGCATCTTGCCTTCGCGCTTGAGCACCTGCACGCGGCCCATGGCGATAACGGAGGTGGCCCAGTCGATCACGATCGGGAAGCCCAGCTCCTGCGTCGTGGGGAAGCCCCACGAGTGCGGGTTGGTACCGAGGGTCGGGAACTTGCCCTGAAAGGGAACGACCTCGGCGAGGGTGGCGGTGCAGTTCGTGTAGGCGATGTAGCCGCGCTTGGCGGCCTCCATCACGTAGCCGCCGCCCCAGAGGTAGTGGAAGGCGTTGTCGACCGAGACCGTGCCCACACCGTACTGGTCGGCGAGCTCGATGCAGCGTTCGATGGCGTCGACGGCGACGGCCTGGCCGAGTTTCTGATGGGCGTCCCAGACTTCGGCGGCCGCGAAACGGCCAGCCTTCTTGGTCACGGTGGCGTTGGGCGTGCAGCCGGGGACCTTGGCGCCGGAGCCGAAGAGTTCGTCGAGGTGCAGCGCCTTGAGGGCGTTGTGCGTGCGGATGCCGTGGTGCGTGGCCATGCTGGCCATCTGGGCGGCCTGGGCCGACTCCTTCGCGCCGAAGCCGCGCTGGACGTAGGCGGCGGTGACGAGCGCCTCGTGGGCGGCGCGGGGGACGACGTAAAAGACTTCGCTCATGGGTGAATTTTGTTTGGGAGATTAGACGACTTTCTTCACCGGCACTTCCGGGTTGATCTGGGCGAGGGGCTTCTCGCCGTGCATCGCGCGGATGAGGTTCGTGACGGCGGCGACGGCCTGGCGCTGGACGCTCTCGGCGGTGCGGGAGCCGATGTGGGGCGTGACGACGCAGTTCGGGAGCTTGGTGAGCGGGTGGTCGGCGCGCGGCGGCTCTTCGTCGAGTACGTCGGTGCCGTAGCCGCCGACCTGGCCGGACTTCAGCGCGGCCGCGATGTCGTCGGTGTGGACGATCTCGCCGCGGGCGCAGTTGAGGATGAGCACGCCTTTCTTCATCTTGGCGATATTCTCGGCACGGATCAGGTCGCGGGTTTCGGGCGTCAGGTTGGTGTGTAGCGAAAGGTAGTCGGAGGCCGCGAAGACTTCGTCCATCGTGGCAGCACGCTGCACGTCGTATTGGGCGGCGAACTTATCGTCCCAATAGAGGTCGAAGCCGACGACCTTCATGCCGAAAGCGCGGGCACGGAGGGCGACCTCCTTGCCGATGCGGCCCATACCGATGATGCCGATGGTCTTGTCGAGCAGCTCGTGGCCGGTCTTGCGCTTCCAGCCGCCCGAGCGGGTGGAGTCGGTGTGGAAGTAGAAGTTCTTCTCGAGCGCCAGCAGCAGCAGGAAGGTGTGTTCGGCGACCGTGGTGTGGTTGACCCCAGGGGTGAAGAGCAGTGGGATGCCCTTGGCCGTGAGGGCCTTGACGTCGATCTTGTCGACGCCGATGCCGTACTTGGAGACCACCTTGAGCCGGGGCAGGGCCTTTTCGATGACGGCGGCGCTAATCAGGTCGTCGCCGCAGATGTAGCCGTCGAAATCCCCGACCAGCGCCAGGGTGTCGGCCTCGCTGAGCGGTCCGCGGGCCGTGACGACCTCCCAGCCAGTGGCGGCCAACATCGCATGGTGTTCGCCGGGGGTGTCCTGGAAGGAGGTTGTCGTGAGGAGGATGCGCGGTTTCATCATGAATATAATCACAGCATTTGTGACTTTCTTGCCGTCGATAGTCAAACGGACTTCTGGGGTGGACTTAACCCCCTAACTGGCTATGCCTTGCCCATCCCTTCCCCATGACCGAAACCCTCGGAAAAATCGGCAACAAGCGCTGGATTGTCTGCGCACTCCTCTTCTTCGCCGCGACCATCAACTACATCGACCGGCAGGTCATCGGCCTGCTCAAGGGCACGCTCGAGAAGGAGTTCGCTTGGGATGAACGCACCTACGCCGGTATCGTCTTCTGCTTCCAGTTCGCCTACGCCATCGGGATGGTGCTCTCGGGTCGGATCATCGACCGCATCGGCATCAAGAAAGGCTTCATCATCTTCGTCGGTTTGTGGAGTCTTGCCGCGATGGGCCATGGTTTCGCCCACCTCCTGCCTTCTTTCAGTCTGCCGTGGATGCAGATCGACCCGAAGACCGGGTTCGCCTGGGTGACCCTCACGGGGGTGGCCGCCGGCTTCGCCCTCATGCGCTTCCTGCTGGGTCTCGGCGAGGCGGGTAATTTTCCCGCCTCGATCAAGGCCACCGCCGAGTGGTTCCCGAAGAAGGAGCGCGCCTTCGCCACGGGTATCTTTAACTCGGGCACGAACATCGGCGCCCTGGGCGCCCCCCTCATCGTGCCGTGGATCGCCGTGCAGTGGGGCTGGCAGTGGGCCTTCATCCTCACCGGGGCAATCGGCTTCGTCTGGGTCATCTGTTGGATGGCCGCCTACCATGCCCCCCGCGAGCACCCCTCGATCACGGCGGCCGAACTGGCCCACATCGAATCCGACCCTCCTGACGAGCAGGGTAAGGTCAGTTGGTTTAGGTTGCTCAGGTTCCGGCAGACCTGGGCCTTCGCGGTCGGTAAGTTCATGACCGATCCGGTCTGGTGGCTCTACCTTTTCTGGATCCCCGGCTTCCTGCAGAAGCAGCATGGCGTCGACCTCAAGAACATCGGCCTGCCGCTCGTCACGATTTACCTGCTCGCCGACGTGGGCAGCATCGGCGGCGGCTGGATCTCGTCGCGGCTTATCAAGGCCGGCTGGACGATCAATGCGGCCCGCAAGACGGCGATGGGCATCTGCGCCGTCAGCGTGATCCCGATTGTCTTCGTCAATGACGTGGGGCTGTGGCCGTCCGTCTTCCTTGTCTCCCTCGCCGCCGCGGCCCACCAAGGCTGGTCGGCCAATATCTTCACGACCGCCTCTGACATGTTCCCGCGCAAGGCCGTGGGCTCCGTCGTGGGCATTGGCGGCATGGCCGGCGCCATCGGCGGCATGCTCCTCGCCTTCGTCGTCGGTGAAGTCCTCCAGCGGACCGGTTCCTACGCGATCCTTTGGTTCATCGCTGGCTCCGCCTACCTCATCGGCCTGCTGATTATCCACCTCTTGGTCCCGCGCATGGAGCCAGTGAAGATGGAAGATATCGCCGAGGCTCGGTAAGCCGCCTTGAGGAGCAAAAAGAAGGGCCCCGTGATGGGGCCCTTTTTATTGGCATGGTGCGCGGCGCTTAGCCGGCGACGACGATGTTCACCAGCTTGCCCGGGACGACGATCTCCTTCACGACGGGCTTACCGTCGGTGAACTTGATCACGTCGGCGTGGGCCTTGGCCAGCGCCAGCAGGGCGTCCTTGGAGATGTCCTTGGCGACCTTGGCGGTGGCGCGGACCTTGCCGTTGACTTGGAAGATGACCTCGACGGTCGTCTCGATGAGTTTGGAGACGTCCAGCTTGGGCCAGCCGCCGGCGGTGATGGTTTCCTTGTGATCGAGGCGGGCCCAGATCTCTTCGCACACGTGCGGGGCGAACGGCGCGGCGAGGCGGACGAAGTCTTCGACGGTCGCGCGGCGCAGGGCCGGCGACTTCTCGGCGACGTTCATGAGGATCATCATCTGCGAGATGGCAGTGTTGAACTGCAGGGTCTCGATGTCCTTCTCGACCTTCTGGATAGTGCGATGGAGTTCGCGGACAAGTTCCGCGGATTCGGCGCCGTCGACGCTGATTTTCGGCGAGACCTTGCCGGTGTTCTCGTCGACCGCCAGACGCCAGAGGCGCTTGAGGAAGCGGGTGATGCCGATGATGCCGTCGGAATTCCAAGGCTTGGAGGCCTCGAGCGGTCCTAGGAACATCAGGTACATGCGCAGGGCGTCCGCGCCGTGATCCTTGACGATGGAGTCGGGGTTGACGACGTTGCCGCGGCTCTTGGACATCTTCTCGCCGTCTTCGCCCATGATGAGTCCTTGGTGGAAGAGTTTCTTGAACGGCTCAGCGGTCGGCAGGACGCCGATTTCGTAAAGGAAGCGGTGCCAGAAGCGCGCGTAGAGGAGGTGCAGTACGGCGTGCTCGGCGCCGCCGATATAGAAGTCGGGGCAGCCCCAGTATTCCAGGTCGGCGTTGGAGGCGAGGGCCTCGGCGTTCTTGGGGTCGATGTAGCGCAGGTAATACCAGCAGGAGCCGGCCCACTGCGGCATCGTGTTGGTCTCCCGCGAGGCTTTGATCCAGCGCGGACCCGGCGGGGTCAGGGACTGCGAGACGGTAGCGCCAGAGGCGACGTCATACCAGACTTCGGTCCATTCGGGTTCCTTCGAGAGCGGCGAGTCGCCGGTCGGGGAGGGCTGGTAGGATTTGACCTGCGGCAGCGTGAGCGGGAGTTGCTTCGAGGTCAGCGGGACGGCGCAGACTTCGCCGCCGTTGAGCTGGCAGGTGACGGGCTCCTTCGGGAGGAATTCACGCAATTCGGAATCAGCGGGAATCTTCGCGTAGTCTTCGCGGGAGACCCAGAGGAGGGGGAAGGGTTCGCCCCAGTAGCGCTGACGCGAGAAGAGCCAGTCGCGCAGCTTGAAGTTCACGGCGAGCTTGCCCTGGCCCTTGGCGGCGAGGTCGGCGGTGATCTTCTTCTTGGTCTCGGTGGCGGAAAGTCCGTCGAACGGGCCGGAGTTCACCATCGGGCCGTCTTCGGTCCAAGGCTTCTCGTTGACGTCGATCGCTTCCTTGGAGCCGACGACCTGGATGATGGGGAGCTTGAACTCCTTGGCGAATTCCCAGTCGCGCTCGTCGTGCGCCGGCACGGCCATGATCGCTCCGGTGCCGTAGGTGATGAGGACGTAGTCGGCGGTCCAGACGGGGATCTTGGCGCCGTTGACGGGGTTGATGGCGTAGGCGCCGGTGAATACGCCGGTCTTCTTCTTAGCGGCGAGATCGGTGCGCTCGAGGTCGGTCTTATTACGGACCGCGGCGACGTAGCTTTCGACTGCGTTCTTCTGGTCGGCCGTGGTGAGCTTGCCGATGAGCGGGTGCTCGGGCGCGATGACCATGTAGGTCGCGCCGAAAAGGGTGTCCGGCCGGGTTGTGAAGACCGTCAGGGTGTCGGTATGGCCGTCGAGTTTGAAGGTGACCTCGGCACCCTCGGACTTGCCGATCCAGTTCTTTTGGAGGCGCTTGGTGGAGTCGGGCCAGTCGACGTGGTCGAGGCCTTCAATCAGCTTGTCGGCGTAGGCGGTGATGCGCAGGACCCACTGGCGGATTGGGCGACGTTCGACCGGGTGGTTGCCGCGATCGGACCGAGGGCCTTCCGGCGTGTTCAGGACTTCTTCGTTGGCAAGGACGGTGCCGAGGGCCGGGCAGAACCAGACG
>JBEELT010000103.1:0-6767 GCA_041167995.1 Verrucomicrobiota bacterium
GGATGACGCCGTCGCGGTTGAGGTTGCGCAGGGCTTCCTCGCCGAGGTTCGGGATGTCGCGGGTGATCTGCTCGGGCCCGAGCTTGGTGTCGCGCGCGGTGACCTCGAACTCCTCGATGTGGACGGACGTGAAGACGTCGTCCTTGAGCATGCGCTCGGAGAGGAGGATCGCGTCCTCGAAGTTGTAGCCGTTCCAGGGCATGAAGCCGACCAGGACGTTGCGGCCGAGCGCGAGCTCGCCCTTGTCGGTGGCGGCGCCGTCGGCGATGACGTCACCGGCCTTGACCTTGTCGCCACGGCGGACCAGCGGGCGCTGGTTGAAGCAGGTGGACGAGTTGGTCTTGAGGAACTTGCGGAGGTCGTAGACGTAGATACCCTTGGACGGCTCGGACTTGAACTTCTTGTTCTCGAGCTGGGCGGTCGGGACCTCGCCGTCCTTGGTGACGACGATGCGGCGCGAGTCGGCCGCGGCGACGATGCCCGGACCCTCGGCGACGACGACCGTCTTCGAGTCGATGGCCACGCGGCGCTCGAGGCCGGTGCCCACGTAGGGGGCCTCGGTGATGACCAGAGGCACGCCCTGGCGCTGCATGTTGGAACCCATGAGCGCGCGGTTCGCGTCGTCATGCTCCAGGAAGGGGATGAGCGCGGCGGCCACGGACACGACCTGCTGGGGGGAGACGTCCATGTAGTCGACGTCCTCGGGGTCGACCTCGAGGATATCGTCGCGGAAGCGGACGGTGACCTTGCCCTTGAGGCGGGAGGCGTCGTCGAGCTCGGAATTGGCCTGGGCGACCTTGAACTTCTCCTCCTGGTCGGCCGTCATGAACTCGACCTGGCTCGAGACCTTGCCGCGCGCGACCTTGCGGTACGGGGCCTCGATGAAGCCGAACTCGTTGATACGGGAGTAGGTGGAGAGGGAATTGATCAGGCCGATGTTCGGACCTTCCGGGGTCTCGATCGGGCAGATGCGGCCGTAGTGGGACGGATGGACGTCGCGCACCTCGAAGCCGGCGCGGTCGCGGTTGAGGCCGCCGGGCCCGAGCGCGGAGAGACGGCGCTTGTGCGTGAGCTCGGCGAGCGGGTTGATCTGGTCCATCAGCTGGGACAGCTGGCTGCGGGCGAAGAACTCGCGGACGGCATTGCCGAAGGGCTTCGGGTTGACGAGTTTCTGCGGGGTGATCGAGTCGACGCTCTGGTCGTACTCGTTGATGCGGGCCTTGACGGTCTTGACGACGTTCTTCAGGCCGGCGCGGCACTGGTTGGCGAGAAGCTCGCCGACGTTGCGCACGCGGCGCGAGCCGAGGTGGTCGATGTCGTCGATGGCGCCGTCGCCGGCGCGCAGCTTGCAGAGAAGCTTGGTGGCTTCGACGATGTCCTCCGGGGTGATCGTGCGGGTGTCGAGGGAGACGTCCAAGCCGAGCTTCTGATTGAGCTTGTAGCGCCCGACGCGGCCGAGGTCGTAGCGCAGCGGGTCCTGGAAGAGGCGCTGCATGTGGGCGCGGGCGCCCTTGACGTTGACGGGCTCGCCCGGGCGGAGCTTGCGGAAGATCTCCTTGAGGGCCTCCTCCTCGTTGCGGACCGCGCCGATGTCCTTGCGGAGGGAGAGGATGATCGCGCCGTCGTCGAAGGCGGTGTCGAAGACGCCGAACTTCTGCTTGGGAAGCTGCTTGTGGATCTCCTTGAGGGTCTCGCGGGAAAGCTTGTCGTACTGCTTGGCGACGACCTTGCCGGTCTCGACGTCGACGATGGGGTCGGCGTAGACGAGTTGGGAAAGGGCCTCGGGGTCGAGTTCGAGGGCCGCCTTGGCGGTCATCTCGCGATGGGCGTAGAAGAGGGAGAGGATGTCCTTGTCATCCTTGTAGCCGAAGGCGCGGAGCAAGGTGGTGACGAGGAACTTGCGGCGGCGGCGGCGGCGATCGAGGTAGACCCAGAGCAGGTCGTTCTGGTCGAACTGGATTTCGATCCAGGTGCCGCGGTCGGGGATGATGCGGAAGGCGTGCAACACCTTGCCGCTGGTGTGGGCCGACTCCTCGAAGCAGATGCCCGGGCTGCGGTGCAGCTGGGAGACGACGACGCGCTCGGCGCCGTTGACGATGAAGGAACCGCGGTCGGTGATCATCGGGACCTCGCCCATGAGGATCTCCTCGTCCTTGAAGGCCTGCTTCTCGCGGAGACGCAACTTCAGCATGACGGAGATGGCGTAGGTGGTGCCCTCGCGGATGCACTCGAGCTCGGTCGACTTCGGCATGACCAAGCTGTACTCGAGGTACTCGAGGCGGAAGGTGCCGTTGTTGCTCTCGACCGGGAAAGCCTCGCGGAAGACGGCGTCGAGGCCGACGTTCTGGCGGGCGGCGGCGTCCTCGTCGATCTGCAGGAACTCGTTGAAGGAGAAGATCTGGTTCTCGATCAGGTTCGGCGGAGGGATGACTTCGCGGAGTTTACCGAAGTTTTTGCGCTCGTTGGACATGGCGGGTGAAGTGGGCGAGGAAGGTCGGTGTGGTGCGGTGGGCGGACTGTGTTGCCTGGTTGGGTCGGACCGGGCGGCCGGGGGGAAAGAAGAGGCGGGGAGGGGGTGGGCCCGGGAGGGCGCTCCCCTCCCCGCTTCGTGGCGGCGGAACCGAGGTTACTTGACCTCGACCTCGGCGCCGGCGGCCTTGAGCTTGGTCTCGATGTCCTTGGCTTCGTCCTTGGACACGCCTTCCTTGACGGGCTTCGGGGCGCTGTCGACCAGGTCCTTGGCTTCCTTGAGGCCGAGGCCGGTGATGGTGCGGACTTCCTTAATGACGTTGATGGGCGTGGCGCCCTTGGCCTTCAGGATGACGTCGAAGGTGGTCTTCTCCTCGACGGGAGCGGCGGCGGCGGCACCGGCGCCGGCGGCGGCGACCGCGACCGGAGCAGCGGCGGAGACGCCCCACTTCGTTTCGAGGTCCTTGACGAGATTGGCGATATCGAGAACGCTCTGGGCGCTCAGCCACTCGACGACTTGTTCCTTGGTGATGTTGCTCATGGTATTGGGTTTCCTTGAATGGTTAGCGTCCGGTGAAGGACATTTGAGGGCGCGAGGCCCCTAACCGGGGTTCTTTGGATTTGGGTTGTATTGGGTTGTTGGGTTCCCCCCGCTCGGATCCGACCACATGGCCGGACCTCCGCGGGGAAAGGGGTTCAGGCGGCCTTGTCGGCAGCCTGGCGCTTCGCGTCGAGGACGCGGACAAACGACGAGGCCGGGGTGGACAGCAGCGAGAGCAGCTGGGCACGGATACCGTCGAGGGACGGTAGCTTGGAGAGGGACTCGACCTCGGCCTTGCTCAGGAGCTTGGCATCGAGGATGCCGCCCTTGACCTCCAGCTTGGAGAAGTCCTTGAAGAAGGTCACGAGGACCTTGGCCACGCCGGTCGGGTTGTTGCCGCCGGTGACGAGAGCGGTGTGGCCGCTGAGGGCCTCGCGCGGGAGCACAGGGAGCTTGGCGTCCTTGACGGCGATGTTGAGGATGCTGTTCTTAACCACGTGGTACTCGGCGCCGTGGGCGCGGAGCTGTTCGCGGACCTTGTTCGCGTTCTCCACGGTGACGCCCGTGAAGTTGGCGAGGAGCAGGTAGTTGGAGGCGGCCAGCTGGGCGGCCACTTCGTCGACGAGGAATTGTTTTTCGGCGCGCATGTTCGGGGGTGCTCGGGGTTACGGGATTAGGCGGTCGCGGCGGCGGCCGAGTAGGGCTTGAGGTCCACGGCGACGCCGGGGCTCATGCTGGCGCTCACGGTGATGGACTTGATGAAGCGGCCGCCGGCGAAACCGGCGGGCTGGGCCTTCACGAGGGCGGATAGGGCGGCCTGGGCGTTCTCGGTGAGCTGCAGGGCGGAGAAGGACTTCTTGCCGATGACGATCACGATGTTGCCCGTCTTATCCATCTTGAATTCGACGCGGCCGGCCTTCACTTCCTTGATGGTCTTCGGGATGTCATCGGAGACGGTGCCGGACTTCGGGTTCGGCATGAGGCCCTTCGGACCGAGGACGCGGGCGACCTGACGGACGTCCTTCATCGCGGTGACGGTGGAGATGGCGACGTCGAAGTCGAGGAACCCGCCGTTGACCTTGGCGATCAGGTCGGCGAGGCCGGCGTAATCCGCGCCGGCGGCGAGGGCTTCGGCCGGGTTCTCGGTAAAGGCGAGGACCTTGATCTTCTTGCCGGAACCATTCGGAAGGGAGACGGTGCCGCGGACCATCTGGTCCGACTGCTTGGGGTCGACGCCGAGGAAGGCGGAGATTTCGACGGTCTCGTCGAACTTGGCGCCGGGCATCTTCTTGATGATCTCGGCGGCTTGGGCGATATCGTACTTCGCCTTCAGGTCGGCGACCTGGGCGGCGGCGCGGTAGCGCTTGCTGGGTTGTTTGCTCATAGCGACTTTTGGTCTCCTGCGGGGTGCAGTGGGTGGGTGGGTTTAGGGTTGGGTGAAAATCAGCCGACGACCTCGATGCCCATGGAGCGGGCGGTGCCGGCGATCATGCGCGCGGCGTTGTCGGGATTGATGGCGTTCAGGTCCTTCTTCTTGAGCTCGACGATCTCGAGGAGCTGCTTTTTGGTGACCTTGCCGACCTTGTCGCGGTTCGGCACCTTGGAGCCGGACTCGATCTTCGCGGCCTTCTTGAGAAGGACGGAGGCGGGCGGGGACTTGAGGACGAAGGTAAAGGACTTGTCCTGGTAGACGGAGATGATGACCGGAAGGATCATGCCGGCCTGGTCCTTGGTCTTGGCGTTAAATTCCTTACAGAACGCCATGATGTTGACGCCCTTCGCGCCGAGCGCGGGGCCGACGGGGGGAGCAGGGTTAGCGGCGCCCGCGGGGAGCTGGAGCCTGATTTCGGCGACGACTTTCTTGGCCATGGTGGTGTAGTTTGGAAGTTAGGAGTGGAAAAGGGATCAGTCGCGATCGTCGCGCTCGACCTGCCAGAACTGGAGCTCGACCGGGGTGGAACGACCGAAGATGTCGACGGAGACCTGGAGGATGCCGCGGTCGGGCTCGATCTTATCGATGTTGCCGGCCAGGTTGGCGAAGGGGCCGTCGGTGATCTTAACGCGCTCGCCCAGATGGTACTCGATCTTCGGCACGACCTTGTCGGCCGCGTCGGCCATCTGCTGCTGGATGGTGCGGATCTCGTCCTCGCGCAGCGGGACGGGGGTCTGGCCGCCAATCAGGCCGATGATGCCGTCGATGCCGCGGAGGAGATTCCAAGGGGCTTCGAGCAGGTTGCCGTCCTCGTCGAAGAAGCGGGCCCGGACGAAGAGGTACGAGGGGTACAACTTCATCTCGCTCTCACGCTTCTTGCCGTTGCGGAACTCCTTGACGGTCTTCACCGGCATGAGGATCTCGGCGACGTAGTCGCCCATCTCCTCGTCCTTGATGGCTTTTTCAAGGAGACGCTTCGCCTTGCTCTCGTTGTTCGAGAGGGTCTGGAGCGTGTACCAGCGGTAATCGGAGGGGGAGTTGGACATGGGAGGTTCAGCGGACCAGATGGGTCGCGAACTGGACGAAGTTGGAGAGCGAGAAATCGCAGAGGAAGACGACGGCGCCCAGGAGGGCGACGACGACGATCACGACCAGGGTGGAGTCCGCCAGCTCCTTGAGCGTGGGCCACGAAGCCTTCACGAAGACCTCGTTGATGGTCTCGTTCCAGAATTGGCGCAGGCGTCCGAGGAAGCTGAACATGTGGTGGTGGTGATCGAGGGTGAAGGTGGCAGGACGGGTGGGAGTCGAACCCACAACCAACGGTTTTGGAGACCGCTACTCTGCCAATTGAGCTACCGTCCTGTGTGTTGGTTTTTAAAGAGACCGATGCCGGGCCCCTTTTTCGGGGGCCGCGGCATCATGAATCAGGCCTTTCGGCGCGGAATCACTTGGTGATCTCGAGGATTTGGCCGGCGCCGATGGTCTTGCCACCTTCGCGGAGGGCGAAGCGCTGGCCCTTCTCCATCGCGACGGGCTTCTGCAGCTCGATCGTGATCGTGACGTTGTCGCCGGGCATCACCATTTCCACGCCTTCCGGGAGGATGACGGTGCCGGTCGCATCGCAGGTGCCGAAGAAGAACTGCGGGCGATAGTTGTTGGTGAAGGAAGTGTGGCGACCACCTTCGTCGGCCTTCAGGACGTAGATCTGGGCCTTGGCGACGGTGTGGGGCTTGATGCTGCCCGGCTTGGCGAGGACCTGGCCGCGCTCGATCTGGCTCTTTTCGACGCCGCGAACGAGGAGACCGACGTTGTCGCCCGCCTGGCCCTGGTCGAGCTCCTTGCGGAACATCTCGACGCCGGTGACGGTGGTCTTGAGGGTGTCGCGAAGACCGACGATTTCGATTTCTTCGCCGACCTTGATGACGCCGCGCTCGATACGACCAGTGGCGACGGTGCCGCGACCGGTGATGGAGAAGACGTCCTCAACGGCCATCATGAAGGGCTTGTCGGTCTCGCGCTTCGGCTCAGGGATCTCGGCGTCGAGAGCATCCAGGAGATTCTGGATGGCCTGCTCGCCTTCCGGCTTGGCATCGAGGGCAGCGGTGGCGGAACCACGGACGATCTTGGCGTTGTCGCCGTCGTACTGGTACTTGTTGAGGAGGTCGCGGACTTCCATCTCGACGAGGTCGATCAGGTCGGGCTCGGAGAGGTCGACCTTATTGAGCCAGACGACGATCTTCGGCACGCCGACCTGGCGGGCGAGGAGGATGTGCTCCTTGGTCTGGGGCATGACGCCGTCGGCGGCGGAGACGACGAGGATCGCAC
>JBEELT010000104.1:0-6637 GCA_041167995.1 Verrucomicrobiota bacterium
GCGGGGTTCGGGGTCTCGTCCAGTCCGGTCCATTCCCAGTTCGTGCCGGCCCGCCAGCGCCCTTGGCCAAGCGGGAGGGCCCAACCCTCGCGATTGAGGATAAACGGGCTCTGGGGGGCATCTGAGGCCAGATTCAGGGCCTCCCCCTTGGCTGGCTGCCACGGCAGGTAAGTAAACGGGCCTCGTTGGGCGGATTTGTAGCCGTCGCAATAGACCAACCCCGCCGCCTGCACATGGCGCCAGACGACCCCTTCAGGCGTCTCCTGCGCTTCCGCGGGATCGAAGGCGGCCTCGATTAACGCACCTTCGGCTTCGAGCAGGGCCCGGGTCTCGGCCAGCAGTTTCGGCAGGTCGACCCACGCACCCTTCATGAGCGCCCCGCCCTGTTCATCCGTGAGCTCAGCCTGCAATTCGCCGCGGCGCTCGGTGACGCGACGGATGAAGGGCTGACAAGTCGGGTCAGCCGCTCGCTTGAGACCGCGCTCCCGCTGCTCGGCGTCCACGAAGAGACGGTAGACATCGACCGGATGAAAAACCCCGAGCGCGCCCAGGACCTCGCCGGCGCGCGCGTAGAGTCCGGGGTAGTCCGGGGTCAGCGTGAAACGGCGACCGGTGAGCGGGGTCATCAGACCGGCGGCGACCTGGGAGGCGGCGGATTTCCAGCAATCGTCGACCACGGCGACCCGGGCGCCCTTGGCCCGCAGCGCACGGGCGAGGAGCGAACCGGCCAAACCTTGGCCGACGATCAAAAAATCAACCTGCATCTCCGGAGGGAGACGCAGGTTGCGATAAGGTCAAACGGCCGGCGAGGGTTTCTTAGAAACCGACGGAGTTCTTGGAGCCCTGCTTGGTCACGATCTTCTCGTCCTGCCAGACGGCCAGGCTGCTCTTCACCTCGACCAGCGTGAGCTGGAAGACAAAGGAGGCCTGCCGGGTCCGGCCGGCGTTGGAGCGGTCCTCGAGGATCTTGCCCTTCAGCACGAACTCGGCGACCGGCACCGCGGCGCCCGGGGTGGCCTTGCGGGCGGCCACGGCGGCGGGGTCGGACTCGAGCAGGCGGACGCGGCCGGCGTTGACGAGGGGCGAGGTGATCTTCGTCAGCAGCAGGCTGGTATCGAAATTGCTGGCCGTGTCGTTCAGGACGTTGCCGACCTGCAGGACGGGCGCGGCGCCGGCCTTCTGGAAGGCGGGCGCGTTGACCATCGACTGGAGCATGGTCGAGCCGGCGGTGGCGAAATCCTGGATGTCGACCTTCTCGAGGCTGACGACCAAGTCGCGGCCGTTGGGGTCCTTGTAGGAGGCGGGAGTACCGCAACCCACGACGAGAAAGGCGGTGGCGGCGAGAGCGAGGAGCTTGTTCATGGGGAGAAGGAGTTCGGAGGTCAGCGGGAGAGCAGGCGGAGGCGGCACTCGGCGGACTCGGCCTTGAGCGCGGTGGCGTTCACGAGGGTGATGGCGCCGGGCTCGAGCGGGGTGACGATCCAGTTGGGCTGGGTCTCGGTGACGCGGCCATCGGCGGCGAGCCATTCGAAGCTGACGTTGATGGTGCGCCCGAGGAGCGAGTCGTTGCGCAGCTCGAACTGCGCCTGGGCGAAGCCGGCGGGGGTCTTGGACTTGCGCGCGGCGAGGAGGGCGAGCTTGCCGGCGATGCGGTGGTCGTTGATCTGCGTCTCGAAGGTCCCGTCCGCCTTGGTGGTGACGTAATTCACGGCGTCCGGCGGGGTCAGGCCGCGCTCAAGGCGATCGCCGGTCGAGACGAGGCTGGTGCAACCGGCGAACAGGCCGAGCGCGAGGAGAGGCAGGAATTTCTTCATGGGACCAAAGGGATGCACCGTAGGGTGACCGGAGTATTTTCCGAGGCGACCTTGAGGCTTACAAGCAGAACCTTGCCCGGGGGAAGCGTCAGGGAAGCCTCGGGATGGCCGGGCACCTCCAGCCGGGCCCCGGGCGCCGCCTCCAGCCGGGCCAGGGAAAAGCGCCCGGGAAGACCGCTCCAGTGACGCAGGTCGGCCCGGGTCGAGACGATGGTATAGGCAGCCGTGCCTACCTTCGTGACCAAGGCCAGCAAAGCCGTCCCGGAGCCGGCATCGCGACGCTCCGCCTTTTGGGCGGCCGCCCGGTTGAGCACATAACTGGCCGTCGCCTTCACGGCGGCGGAGGTGAAAGCCCGGGTCCGGATACGAGGCAAGGCCGCCTCGAAGTGCCGGGCGACCAAAGCGGAGGGTCGCGAGGCGAGCTCCGCGGCGACCGGCTTCCCGTCCAAGCGGAGGCCGAGATTATAACCGGTCGCGACCGGCGAAAGGGCCGGCAAAGCGACCGAGACGTAGGGCACATGACCTCCGGCCACGAAGAGCGGGATGTCGATGCGCTCCTCGCGCCACGCCGGACCCACGCCGGACTCGATGAGCACGTAGACGACGCGCGTCGCCCCGGGGCGACCGGCCAGCACACCTTCCGCCTCCGCGAGATCCCGGGTGAAGACAGTGGAGGCGCGGTTGAGGGCGGTCGCGGCGAGCAGCTCCTTGCGGGCCTTCTCGAGGTCGGCCCCGCCCTGCCCCAACCGCAGGAAGAACATCCCCTGCAACCAATGACTGAAGGCGTCGTCGTAGGTGCCGCCTTCGCCCAGGACGGCGAGGTCATCGGTGATGCGCGCCAGGTCGGCGCGGGTCCGCTCATCCCGGACGGCTTTATCCGCGTCGTACTGGTCGACGCCCTCGACGGGTTTGGGCGCGCGGTAGAGCGCGCCGTCGCCGAAGGTCTCCTGCACGAAGCGCAGCCGCGTCAGCGAGACGCGCGCGGCGTCGACCTGGCCGAGCTCGAGACGGTTGAGCGCCTGGTAGGTGGAGGCGTAGATGCGGTCATAGGGCTTGGCCCGGTAGGGCGCGGCGATGTCGTTAACGAGGAGCGAGGCTCCCGCCTCCGAGATGGAAAAACCGGGGGCTTCCTCCTCGGCGCGCAGACGGCGCTCCACTTCCTCAAAGACCCGCACGCTCTCCGGCAGGCGCCCGAGGGCCCGCAACGCCGCGCCTTGCTCCAGTTTCCAGACCAACGCGTCGTCGGCATCATCCTCGGCGGCCGCGGCCGCCAAGGTCGCGACGATCTCATAATCGCCCGTCTCATTCGCGGCGCGCGCCCGCGGCCCCTTCGCCGGGTAGGAGGCGCACCCGGCGAGCGCGGTGACGAGGATGGCAAGGAGGAGTCTCAAACGAGGATGAACCCAGACTGGACCATGGCGGCGAAGGTGTAAAGGGGACTCGGCTAGGCCGCGATGCCCAGGAAGCGGGCGCCGACGTACAGCCAGGTCGTGGTGACCACCGGGCAGGCGAGCATGGTGACGACGGCGTAACGCAGCGAGACCTGCACCTGGCCGCCGAACATCTCGACGATGAGGAAGGTGAACATGCCCGCGGGCATCGCGGCCTGCACGAGCATGACCTTGCGCAGCGAGGGGTCGGTGATGACCGCGCCTGCCACGAGCAGCAGGCTGGCGGGCATGATGAGCCAGCGGACGGCCGCGATGCCGAGCGTGAGCCGCGGTTCGGCGAAGAGGCGGAACCCCCGCAGGGCCTCGTGGAGGTAGATGCCCGTCAGGATCGTGCCGACCGGGATCGCGCATTCGCCGACGGCATGGCAGCAGCCCTGCACGAACTGCGTGGGAGCGGCGGCGCCGAGACCGGCGAAGTTCAACGCGAGCGCCAGGAAAAGCGCGACTGGCATCGGCTGGAGGAAGTTGCGCAAGCCCGCCAGGCCCGGCTTGCCGGAGAGCACCGAGATGCCGACCGTCCAGACGGCCGCCTCGACGCCGACGTTGTGGACTAGGAGCACGCCCACGACGTCGCGGTCGAAAAGGGCCGCGGTGATGGGGATGCCGAGGTAGCCGAAGTTGTTCGTGCCGGAGGCGAAGGCGAAGGTGCGCCGGCAGACGTCGCCCGGCAAGGCGAGGGCCTGGGCCACGAGCCGGCCGACCAGGATGCCCGCGACGATCATACCGAAACCGACCCCCAGGTAGAGGAGCGCGGTGGTCCCGCTGTTGATGAGCGGATTACCGCAGACGCGGTCGAAGATCATCGCCGGGAAGAAGACCCAGATGACGAGCCGCATCAGCGACTGCCGCGAGGCGGCTACGACCCAGCCTTGGCGGGCGAGGAACCACCCGAGGCCGAGCAGCAACGCCAGGCGGGTGATCACGAGAGCCAGGTCGGCGGTGAAGACGTTCATGGACCGGCCGACTATTGGAGCCCGAGGGCGGAGGGCAAGGAAAGGAGCGGATGGGAGCAGGTGTTAGGTGTTAGGTGTTAGGTGTTAGGAACCTACTCCCCACCACCCACTCCCTAAAACCTACTCCCTAACACCTGTTCCCTGTCACCTATTCCCTAATTCCTCCTCCCTCTCCCCTGCCCACCCCCTTGACTTCCCGCCGTTTCCCGGCATGGTGAAAGTCGTTCCTTCTCAGTCGGACCCGACAAATGACCGACTAACCATTTTCGGGGGTGTTCCGGATTCGATTCCAACCAAGATATCGCGACGGCATGCAGAGGATGTCAGCTCCCTCTTAAATCCAGTTGGCAGCATATAACTGCTAAAAACACCATCACGTTCGAGAACGACAACGTTCTCGCGCTCGCTGCCTAAGTACAGCGACGAGCCCCAGGGACTGCCTGTATCCCTGGATCAGCTCGGTTAACGCAGGCGATCCCCTCCTCTAGTCGTTATCTCCGGGGTAAGTGAGAAGACGAATAGGTCGCACGGGTGCCCATCCCCAAACGCGATCGAGATCAATGATGAAGCTACGCATGTAGATGTTGCGACGTAAGGGTCGGAAGACGCGGGTTCGACTCCCGCCACCTCCACCATTTGAGAAGTTCCCGCCCACGACCACCCGGTCGTGGGCTGGGGGCGTTGGATGATTCCGTCAGGCGGCCACCTTGGCAGGCCGAATCGCCCGAAGAACGCAAAGTCCCTTCCTTGAGCCCGGCCCTTGCGCCGTCATATTCGGTGGCATGCGACCCCTGCTGACCCTAGTGCTGGCCCTTTGTGCGGCCCTTCCCTGCTTCGCCGAGCGCGCCAAGCCGAACGTGGTCATCTTGCTCGTCGACGACCTTGGCAGCGGCGACGTCAGCTGCCTCTTCCGACAGGTCATCCGCACCCCGAACATCGACCGCATCGCCAAGGAGGGTGTCAAGTTCACCTCCGGCTACTCCACCGCCCCGCTCTGCGGTCCCTCCCGAGCGGGATTCCTCAGCGGCCGCTACCAGCAACGCTTCGGCTTCAACGGTAACCGCGACGGCATCCCGACCGACCTCCCTCTCCTCCCCAGCCTGCTGAAGTCCGCCGGCTACCGCACGGCGCTCCTCGGCAAATGGCATAGCGCCGGTCCGATGCCCCATGAGCGCGGCTGCTTCGACGAGACGCTGGTATCCGCGACGTCGAGTCCGTTCATCGACTACTTCCACCCCAAGCTCGCTCGCAATGGCAAGGTGGAGGTCTTCCACGAATACAGCACCGATCTGTTCGCCCGCGAGGCTTCCGACTTCATTCGCCGAAACGCGGACCGCCCTTTTGCGCTGACGGTCACCTTCAACGCTCCGCATATTCTTCGCACGACGAAGGACGCAATGGTACACCTGAAGGACCTCGAGGCGGGTCAATCGGCCGGCAAGGTGGTGGACATCCCCAAGGTCCCCACGGCCCGCCTAGGTGAAGCCGCCCGCTACGCCGCCCAATTCCCCGGAGACACCGCCCGCGCCGACACGGTCGCGACAATCGTCGCGCTGGACGAAGCGGTCGGACGTATCCTCGATCAGCTGAAGGCTTCTGGGCTCGAGCAGGATACCCTCGTTTTCTTCTTCGGCGACAACGGCGGCCACCCCGAGCTCCGCAGCGAGAACACGCCCCTGCGGGATTATAAATGGAATCTCTTCGAAGGCGGCATCCGCGTGCCCTTCCTCGCGCGCTACCCGGCGAAGTGGCCGGCCGGCCGCGACTTCACCCAGCCCGTGAGCGCACTTGACATCCTGCCGACCTGCCTGGTGGCGGCCGGCATGCCAGCGCCGGCCGGACTCGATGGCGTCGACCTGACGCCTTTCCTCCGCGGCGAAAAACCGGAGGCCCCGCATGAACACCTCTACTTCTCGATCGCCAAGCAGGCGGCGGTTCGCGCGGGCAAATGGAAATATGTCCGCGACCAGCAAGGCGGCCAGCACCTCTTCGACCTCGAAGCGGATGTCAGCGAGTCGAAGGACCTCGCGGCGACCGAACCGGCCCGCCTCAAGGGGCTCGCGGACCGCTGGGAAGCCTGGAACACCAAGGTGCGTGCCGAGGCGAAGTAAGGGCGGCCCTATCGACGCGGCCTGACGAGGACGAGAAGGTTCACGCGGTCTTCGGCGATCCAACGGATAGACCCGGCAAGCCTGGGCGCGTAGAAATTGTCGACCACGCCGATGAAGCGGGCGCCGGCGACTTCGACCTGCCCGACGGCCACGACTTCGTGCCCCCACGTGAGCTCCGGCTTACGCGGGACGAGTACGACGCACGAGACGAGCACTGGGCGGCCGGCGGCAAGCTCCTCCGCCAAGGTTTCGGGCCGGAACGGAGCCACCGTCACGCGCACGGGGATGCGATACTGGTCGGCGTCCTC
>JBEELT010000105.1:0-6614 GCA_041167995.1 Verrucomicrobiota bacterium
GCCGTCCGGGTTCGTGTAGAAGCGGACGAGGATGTGCGGCAGGCCGGCGGTGCCGCAGACCAGCGCGATGATCAGCGAGTAGGTGTAGAGCAGCGAGTAGGGCTTCTTCGCGGCCTCGAGCGCGGCCTTCTCCTCCGCGGTCTGGGCGGCGGCGATGGAGGCGTCGACGGCCTTGGTGGTGAGTTTGCCGAACGGGGCGATCCAGGCCTCATCCTTCGGGGCCTTGGCGGGCAGGGCTTTACGCTCGATGCCCGGCGGCGTGGTCGCCGTGGTCTCCTGGGCCGTCTTGTTGGCCGCGAGGTGCGTCTGGTAGTGCCCGACGACCGCGGCCAGAACGAAGATCGGCAGGGTGATGGCGAAGACCTTGAGCCAGTACTGGAAGGCCTGCACCAGGGTGATGCCCTTCATGCCGCCGAGCGACACGTTGAGGGTGATGACCGCGCCCACGACCACGACGCCGGCCCAGTAGGGCAGGCCGGGGAAGATGTAGGCGAGCGTCGTGCCGGCGCCCTTCATCTGCGGCATCGTGTAGAAGAAGCCGATGAAGAGCACGAAGCAGACCGCGATCTTGCGGAACACCGGCGAGTCGTAGCGGCCCTCGGCGAAGTCCGGGATGGTGTAGGCGCCGAAGCGGCGCAGCGGGCCCGCGATGAAGAGCAGCAGGAACAGGTAGCCGCAGGCGTAGCAGACCGGGTACCAGAGGGCGTCGTAACCCGTGGCCATGACCATGCCCGCCACGCCCATGAAGGAGGCGGCGGAGAGGTATTCGCCCGAGATGGCGGAGGCGTTCCAGCCGACGGAGACCGAGCGGCCCGCGACGAAGAAGTCGCCGGCGCTCTTGGACTTGCCCGCGGTCCAGAAGCCCATGCCGACGGTCACGACGACCGTGATCAGCGAGAAGAAGGCGATCCAGGGGTCGATGCCTTTGGCGGCCGGCTCGGCGGCGGCGAGGAAAGCCAGGAGGGCGTTCATCTTACTGGGTGGCGCCGTCCTGGGCGGCTTGGGCCTCGGCGTTCTCGAGCGCGATGGAGCGCTGGATGAAGACGTAGGAGATGATCCACACGAAGGGGAAGAAGAGCACGCCGAGGATCAGCCAAGTCAGCGTGAAGCCGAACACCCGTTGGGCCATCATCTCCGGCTGGAAGTAGTTCAACAGCGGCAGCGCCACGAGCGCGACGGTGAAGGCGAGGGCGCAGGCGATGGAGAGCTTGAGCTGGCCGCGCATCAGGCGGGCCAGAAAGGCGTCCGAGTGGACGTCCACGGGGGCGGGGGAGGGCTCTTTCATGGGGTGACCCTAGTCCGTGCAATCAACCGCCGAGTGCAAACCAGATGATTTTCACTTGCATGCCCTTAATGCAAAACTATTGCAACTAGCACACCCATGAAATCCGCCCTATTTCCCTCGCTTCGCCCCGTGTTCATGATCGCGGCCTCGACCTTGGCCCTGACCGCCCAGGATAAACCAGCCACCCCGGAGAAACTCCAACCCGTGGTGATCAAGGGCACGGCCATCGGCGGGGAGGTGACCCCGGTCACGCCGACCCTCGTCCTCTCGGCCAAGGCGCTCGAGGGCTTGCCCCAGTCCAACGTCGGCGACCTCCTCGCGGACCTGCCCGGCGTGGCCTCCAGCTACTTCGGCCCCAACGCCGGCCGCCCCATCGTCCGCGGCCTCGACGGCGATCGCCTCAAGATCACCCAGAACGGCGTCAGCAGCCTCGACGCCTCCTCCTCGAGCCCGGACCACGCGGTCAGCGTGGACCCCCTGGCCATCCGGGAAGCCCAGATCCTGCGAGGACCGGCCGCCCTCCTCTACAGCAACAGCATCCTCGGCGGCGTGATCAACCTCGTCGACGCACGCATCCCCGACCAACGCCTGGCCCAGCGGCAATCCGTCGTCGGGCGCATGGGTTCCGTCGATGGGCTCCGTTCCGCCGGCGTGCTTGCCGAAGGTTCGGCCGGCGCGTTCGCCTACCACTTCGACGGTTTCGACAAGTCCACGCGCGACCTGCTCACCCCGGTGGGCCGCATCGCCGACACGTCGGCGGACAACCGCGGCGCGGGCTTCGGCGCCTCGTACCTCACCGCCAACGGCTACGTCGGCCTCTCCTACTCGGGGTTGGATTCCACTTACGGCGTCGCCGAGCAGGACATCGCCATCGGCCTGCGCCAGCGCCGGTGGGACCTCGCGGGCAAGGCCGAGGTCGCCGGTTCCCTCGTGCGCTCCGTGGCCTACCGCTTAGGCGTGGCCGATTACGCCCACACCGAATTCGAGGCGGGCGCCCCGGGTAGCACTTTCACCAACCAAGGCTGGGATGGTCGCGTCGATTTCGAACTAACCAAGCAGGGCCCCGTGGAAGGCGTCGTCGGCCTCCAGGTCAGCCGCTTCGACTTCGGGGTCGTCGGCGACGAGGCGTTCCTGCCCCCCACGCGTAATGCCGCCACGGCCGCCTTCGGTTCCTTCGTCCACACGCTCGCCCCTGACCAACGTCTGCGCTACGGCTTCCGCGTCGAGCGCGCGCAGGTCCGGTCTTCCGCCTGGTCGCACGTGGGCCTGGCGGTCGATCCGGCCGCCGACGCGGCGTCGTTCACGCCCCTGAGCTTCGCCCTCGCGTGGGCCCGGGACCTGGATACTTCTTGGACTTCCACCCTCAGCCTGACCCGCACCGAGCGCGCCCCGAACCAGCAGGAACTCTTTGCCGACGGTCCGCACATCGGCACCGACGCCTATGAGGTCGGCGACCGAACGCTGGGGAAGGAGCAGGGCTTCGGCCTCGAGTGGGAACTCGCCAAGGTCCGCGGTCCGGTTTCCGGGAGTTTCTCGGTCTACTACAATCGGTTTTCCTCCTTCATCACTTTGCAGGGCAATGGTCCGGGGCCCGACCTGACGACTTCCGGGGGCGATGACCATTCGGGCCTGGGTCGCTACGATTTCGTCGCGGTGCCCGCCGACTTCTTCGGCTCCGAGGTGAAGGTGAACTTCCAGTTCGTCGACACGGCGGCCTCGAAGCGGGGCCTGGAATGGTATGGCGACTTCGTGCGCGCGTCCCAACGCGACACTTCCGAGGCCTTGCCGCGCATCTCGCCGGGACGAATCGGCGCGGCCTTGCATGGCACCGACGCGGGCTGGACCTGGCGCCTCGATGCCACCTACCACTTCGCGCAGAACCACACCGCCGTCGGCGAGAGCCGGACGGCCGGCTACACGATGGTCGGCGCCACGCTCGGGCATGACTTCAGGCTCGCCGGGGCGGACGCTCGGTTCTCCCTGCGCGTCATCAACCTGCTCGACCAGGAGGCGCGCAACGCGTCCTCGTTCATCAAGGATGCGCTCCCCCTCCCAGGGCGCGGCATCGAGGCCAGCCTGCGCCTGACTTTCTGAGGAGCATGCTGCGGCGGCTTCGGCTGGGCAGCCGAAGCCGCCTTTTCTTTGCTCGATATCCCTCGCGTCGCGCCTACGTCTGGCCCATGCGTCTCCTTCCCCTGCTCGCTGCGGCTTCGGCCCTGACCGTCCTGCGCGCCGACCCGGAGCCCAAGCCCCTTGGCCGCATCGTCGTCACGGGCCGACAGGATAGCCTCCTGGGCGTCGCGGACTCGGCCACGATCGGCGTGACGGGTGCGGTCCAGCTCGGCGAGCGCCCGCTCCTGCGTCCCGGTGAAGTGCTGGAGACGGTCCCGGGCCTGATCATCACCCAGCACGCCGGCGGCGGTAAGGCCAACCAGTACTTCATGCGCGGGTTCAACCTGGACCACGGCACCGATTTCGCGACGTTCCTCGACGGCGTGCCCCTCAACATGCCTTCGCACGGGCATGGTCAGGGCTACGCCGACATGAACTTTGTGATTCCCGAGCTCATTGAGCGGGTGAACTACCAGAAGGGGCCCTACTACGCCCAGACGGGGGATTTCGGCACCGCGGGCGCGGCTTACCTCGAGACTTTCCGGACCTTGCCGAAGGGCCTGCTGCTGATGGAGGGCGGTTCCTTCAATCATGCCCGCCTGCTGGTCGCAGATTCCCGCAAGGTCGGCGCGGGCGACCTGCTTTACGCCGTCCAGGGCGCCTACTCCGATGGGCCTTGGCTCATGGGCGACAACTACCGCCGCGCCAATGGCCAGCTCTCGTGGTCGCGCGGCGACGGGCACGATGGTTTCTCCACGACATTGCGTTTCTATCAGGGCGAGTGGCGGACGAGCGACCAGATCCCGCTCGCGCTCGTCGAGTCGGGCGCGCTGTCGCGCTGGGGGAACATGGATCCCACCAACGGCGGCGATTCCCGCTACCTCTCCTGGTCGGCCGACTGGCGGCATCGCCACGGCGGCTCGGAGGACCGGCTCCAAGCCTACCTCTTCCGCTATGAGTTGGACCTCTTCTCCAACTTCACCTACGCGCTCGACGCGCAGAACGGCGACCAGTTCGAGCAGCAGGATGCCCGCACCGCCGCCGGCTTCAGCTACGTCCGCCACGTCCACGCGGAGTGGGACCGCCGTCCGACCGAGACCTCCTTCGGCGTCCAGT
The DNA here is from genome assembly GCA_041167995.1 of Verrucomicrobiota bacterium. Taxonomy (GTDB): domain Bacteria; phylum Verrucomicrobiota; class Verrucomicrobiia; order Opitutales; family UBA953; genus UBA953. The sequence continues at coordinate 4,514 of JBEELT010000105.1, forward strand.
TCCGCCATGACTGGGTCGAGAACGGACTGTACCTGACCGACGACCGCGTGCGGCATGATACGACCTCCCGGCATGAGCTGGGCGTGGGGACCCTCGGGGTCTTCGCCGAGCATCGCGTGCAGTGGACGCCGACGTTCCGCAGCGTCGTCGGCGCGCGCGGCGACCTGCAGTTCGCGGATGTCAACCGCCTCGACGACCCCGCCGACTCCGGCGACGTCGCGACGGCGCTCTTCAGCCCCAAGCTCACGCTCGCCTGGGGGCCGTGGGACAAGACCGAGTACTTCCTGCAGGCCGGCTACGGCTTCCACAGCAACGACGTCCGCGGCGCCACGCAGGCCGCCAGCCCCCTGCGTGGCCTCGTCCCGGCCCGGGGCGCCGAGGTCGGCGTCCGCACGCTCGCCTGCAAGGACCTGCAGAGCACGGTCTCGCTCTGGTACCTCCGGACGCAGTCCGAACTGGTGTTCATCGGCGACGCCGGGGCGGTGGAGCCTTCCGACGGCAGCGACCGTTACGGCGTCGAATGGGCCAACTACTGGACGCCTTACCCGTGGTTGTCGTTCGACCTCGACGTGGCCTGCTCGCAGGCGCTTTACCGCGACGTCCCCGCCGGTGCGCGCAGCGTGGAAGGGGCCATCGATACGGTGGTCGCCGCCGGGGTCACCGTGCGGGACCAGTCCGGCTGGTCGGGCTCGTTGCGGCTGCGGTATTTCGGTCCCCGCGACCTCGATGCCGCGGGCACGGCCCGCTCCGAGCAGACCATCATGCTCAACGCCTCGGTCAGCTACCAGTTCGCCGCGAACTGGGAGGCGACCCTCAGCATCCTGAACCTGCTCAACCGCCGGGATCAGGACATCGCCTATTTCTACGAGTCCTCGGCCACCGCTCCCGGCGAAGGCATCCATTTCCACCCCGTGGAACCGCGCCAGTTCCGCCTGGCGCTGACGGGGCGGTTCTAAGTCCCCGCCCGCGAGGTCGCGGGCCCGGTCCGCTGGCCGATTTCGCGATAGCTTCGTCTGTCTTCCAACTTCCGGCCCGCCCCGGAGTTTCATCTATAATCCAAGTGCACTCATGAACAAATCCACCGTCTTCCTGACCCTCCTCCTCGGCCTCGGCCTCGGTCTCCTCGGAGCCCGCTTCTTTGCCGAGGCGCCCGCCCCGGTCGCGGCCCCCGTCGCCGCCGCCCCGGTCGAGCCGGCGCCCGCTCCGGCCGCCAAGGTCAAGGCGCCCAAGCCGGTCGCCGAGGCGCCCAAGGCCGTGGCCAAGACTGAGGACGAGGCCTCCCGTCAGGAGGCCAAGGCCAAGGCCAAGGCTTTCATGGAGGAGACCAAGAAGATGGCCGAGGAGATCGCCAGCGGCGACCCGGCCAAGCTGCAGCGGGCCGTGATGTCCGGCATGATGAAGCCGGAGAACCAGGCCCTCATGAAGGAGATGCGCGAACTGGGGACCGCGATGCGCAACGCGACCCCGGAGGAGCGCGAGGTGCTCGGTCAGCAGGCCGTAGCCTTGCGTGATCGCGCGATGGCCGCCTTGCGGGCCGAGGTGGCTGCGTTGCCGGAACCCGGCGCCGCCCCGGCAATCCCGGCGCCCGCCCCGGTCGTCGGCGGCGAGGCCGCACCCGCCGCCCCGGCCCCCGCCCCGGTCATCATCATGTGAGGACGCCGGTCGGACCGCCGACCGCGCCAAAGAAAAAGGGCCGACTGACGTCGGCCCTTTTGTTTTCCGGTTTCCCGGCGACCCTTACTTGGTCGTGTACTCGGCCTGCGCGCCCTTGATGTTGCGCTTCTGTACCCAGGGCATGAGCGAGCGGAGACGCTGGCCGGTCTTTTCGATCGGGTGGTTCTCGCCCTTCTTCAGGAGCTTGTGGTAGTTCTTGAGGCCGCCCTTGTATTCCTTGACCCACTGGGCGGTGAACTTGCCCGTCTGGATCTCCTTGAGGATCTCGCGCATCGCCTTGCGGGACGAGCTGTTGATCACGCGGGGGCCGCGGGTGATATCGCCGTACTTGGCGGTCTCGGAGATCGAGAAGCGCATGCCGGAGATGCCGGACTCGACCATGAGGTCGACGATGAGCTTCAGCTCGTGGAGGCACTCGAAGTAGGCC
>JBEELT010000106.1:0-6586 GCA_041167995.1 Verrucomicrobiota bacterium
GCCCGCGGGTTGGCGGTGCCGGCCAGTTCGCCGACCCAAAGCGGGATCCATTGGACCGCGCCCCACGTGCCCACGAAGACGACCGAGACCATGAGGATGCCGATGAGCGTGGGCCGGCGCAGTTCGGGGCCGAAGACCTCGCCGAGCTTGGAGCGGCGCGGGGTGCCCGCCTCGCGGGCCGCGGAACGCTCCCACTTCTCCGACTCGGGCACGAAGAAACGGATGAGTAGCGTGAGGATCGCGGGCGAGGCGCCGATGAGGAAGTGGATGCGCCAAGAAGCGTCATCGGCCGGGTACGCCATGGCCATCACGCCGACGAGCACCATGCCGAGGTTGGCGGCCATGCCGATGGCGGCGGCCATCTTGGAGCGATGTCGCTCGGGCCAGGCTTCCATCACGAGGGCCACCCCGAGGGCCCATTCTCCACCCATGCCGAGCGCGGCGAGGAAGCGCGCCCCGGCCAGGTGCCAGGGGTCGGTGGCGAAATAGCAGACGCCGCTGAAGACGGAGTAGAAAAGGATGCTGAGCGACATCGCCTTCACGCGGCCGATGCGATCGCCCAACCACCCGAAGGCGGCGCCGCCGAAAGCCGCGCCGATGAGGAAGGCGGACGTGATGCCGGCCATCCAGCCGCCGATCCAGCCACTGATGGCCTTGGCGCCCGACGCCGCGACCTCCCCGGGCACCATGCTCCGTAAGGCGGGACCAGCGAGCGTCGGGAAGAGGGCTTGTTCATAGCCGTCCATCATCCAGCCGAGGAAGCCGGCCAGCAGGGTCATCTGCATGCCGCGGGTGATGGCCTGCGCGCGGTCGTCGGCGAGGGGGTCAGCACTCATGGTTCTTATCTGGGGATATCAGCGGTTGGCTTCAAGGGGCGATTCACGTCCGCGAACCGCAAACTAAGGTTTTCTTTCGCGGGCAAATGACACTAACGTGCGCCCTGACCTGCATGAAGCCGCTCATCTCCCGTCCCGAGGACCTCACCCCGACCACCCCATGGTCCGCGACGAAGTGGGCCTGGACGGCCGAGGAGGAGCTCGTCGACCACCGGACCAAGGCCCGGCTCTGCTCCGCCGTGCTACTGCCGTTCAAGGACCGCCAGCCGGACTGGGCGAGCTTCGTAGCCGAAATCCGCTGGCAACTGGCCGCCGCCGAGCATTACGGCGTCGAGCTCGTGCCCGTGCTCAACGCCGACACCGGCTACATCTTCGATCTCGACGACCGGATGTACGCCGAGGTGCTCCGCCAGTTCCGCGCGGCGTTCCCGACGCTGAAGTTCATCGCCGGGATCACCGCCCGCGGCGCGCAGGATGACACCTCCTTCAAGCCCGAGCGCTACCGCGGGCTACTGGACCTCGTCCAGGCCCACGACCACTGCGAGGTGATGATCATGACCTCGCAGGGGCTCAATACGCTGGACCCCGAGCGGCGCCGCGACGGCTATTACCAGATCGCCGAGTGGCTCATCCGCCCCGGCATCGTGCACGCGCTCGAGCCTGCCTTCGTCCCCTGGGCGACGCCGTATGAGCCTTGGTTGCTGCACCAGCTCGCCCTCCACCCGAAGTTCGTGGGCGGCAAGGTGAGCACGCTGGACGAGCCGCACTTCCTCTACTGGGCCGCGATGTGCAAGGACCTGAAGCTTGATTTCGCCCCGCACAGCGGCGACGACTACGGCATCGCCACGGCCATCAAGACCGGCCTCCCCTTGCTCATCGGCGCGGCCAGCAGCGCCGCTCCGCAGATTTGCGCGGCGAAGGACCTGTGGCTCGAGGACGGCGCCCCCGGGAAGAAGTTCCCCACGGGCACGGGCCGCTTCGACACGCGCGTCTATAAGCTCTTCGAGGCCTTCCAATCGCTGGAGGACCAGGTCTTCCGCCTCGACGCCCAGGGCAGCGCCGCCGCCTACAAGCACAGCACGGCCCACCTGCTCCACCAGCTCGGCGTCATCGCTTCGCCCGAAGCCCACCCCGCCTGCAAGGATATCCGCGGCCCCGACGAGGCCGCCCGCATGACCGAGGCGATGATCCGCACGCGTCGCATCTCCGAGCGCCTCGACATCCCGCGCGGGACATCGCCATGACCACCGCTTTCAAGCTTACCCGCGTCGCGGCGCTCAAGACCGTCGCCGATTTCCGGGCCCACTGCGCCGCGCTCGGCGTCGACCTGCCGATCGAGGACACCATCGAGGCCGGCGCCGGCAACCCGCTCACCCAACCGATCGCCCGCGCCCAAATCAACGGCAAGACCATCGGCAACCGCATCGCGATTCATCCGATGGAGGGCTGGGACGGCACGACCACCGGCGGCACCTCCGAGGAGATGAAGCGGCGCTGGCAGCGCTTCGGCGCGAGCGGTGCCAAACTCATCTGCGGCGCCGAGGCCATGGCCATCCGGGCCGACGGCCGGGCGAACATGAACCAGCTGATCATCAACGCCGAGAACCAGGCGGGCATCGCGGAGCTGGTGCAGATCCTCAAGGCGGAGCACCTCGCCCGCTGGGGTTCGGTCGACGACCTGGTCATCGGTTTCCAGCTGACCCACTCCGGCCGCTTCTGCCGTCCCCATGACAAGAAGCGCTGGGAATCCCGCGTGGCCTACCGCCACCCGATCCTGGACCGGAAGTTCAACGTCACCTCCGACGAACAGGTGCTGACCGACGCCGATGTCGAGGAGCTCATCCGCTGCTACGTCCGGGCCGCGCGCGTGGCCCGCGACTGCGGGGCCGACTTCGTGGACCTCAAGCATTGCCACGGCTACCTGCTGCACGAGTTCCTGGGCGCCCACACCCGTCCGGGCAAGTTCGGCGGCTCCTTCGAGAACCGCACCCGCATCCTGCGCGACATCATCGCCGGGATCCGCGCCGACGGCAACGCGATCGATATCGGCGTCCGCCTGAGCCTGTTCGACATGGTGCCGTTCCGTCCGGACCCGGCCTTGAGCGTGCCCGGCAAACTCGGTCCCGGCATCCCCGAGGACTTCGCCGCCTACCTTCCCTACCGCTACGCCTTCGGGGTGAACCCGGTGCAGCCCACCGAGATCGACCTCACCGAGACCTTCGCGTTCGTGCGGCTACTCGGCGAACTGGGCGTCAAGATCCTCAACACCACGGCCGGCTCGCCCTACTACAACCCCCACATCCAACGCCCGGCGGCCTACCCGCCCAGCGACGGCTACCAGCCCGCGCACGACCCGCTCATCGACGTCGCCCGCCAGGTCCGCGTCGTTCGCGAGGTTCGCGCCCAAGCCCCCGCGGGGATGATTGTCGTGAGCTCGGGCCTCAGCTACGTTCAGGAGTACCTCCCGCACCTCGCCCAGCAGATCCTCCGCACCGGCGGCAGCGACGCCATCGGCGTGGGCCGGGCGGTCCTCAGCTACCCGGCGATGCTGGCGGACGCCGCGAAGAACGGCGCCCTCGAGACGAAGTTCATCTGCCGCACCTTCAGCGACTGCACGACCGCCCCGCGCAATGGGCTCATTTCCGGCTGCTACCCGCTCGACAAGTACTACACCGCCAAGCCCGAGTTCCAGCAGCTGAAGGACATCAAGAAGAACGTCGGCGCCTGATCAGGGACCGAAAATCTCCCGGAGCCGGCGACGGCTTTCGGCGGCCAGCAGCCGATCCGAGAACGCGATCGCCCGTTGCATCCCCGAAGCGTCGAGCTGATCCAGCCAAGGCCCCTTGCACCGTCCGGCCCGCGCCCGCCCTTCGTCCGATTCGTCGAGGAGGCTGACCGCGAGCAGGTAGCCGGCCGCTTCGGTCGGGTCGCCGCCGTCCGCCACCAAGCGGTCGATCACGAGGTAGGCGGCCTGGGTCATCCCGAGGTCCCAGGCTTGGCGTGCGCAAGCCAGCGCCGCGGCGCGATCGCGGGGGGTGCCTTGCCCCCGCTGGTGGGCGATGGCGAGGTTGAGCCAGGCCTCCTTGGAGCCCTTTTCCGCGGCCTGGCGAAAATAGCGGACGGCTTGTCCATCATCCTGGGGCAGCAGGTCGCCCTCGACGGACATGACCCCCAGCCGAAGGAGCGCAGCCGGGCAACCCCGCTCCGCGGCCTGCCGGAAACACCGGAGCGCCTCGGCGGCATCCTTGGGACGCCCCTCGCCCACTTCAGATAGGATGCCAAGGTTGACCAGCCCCATCGGTTCGCCGGCCTTCCATGCGGCCTGGAAAGAGGCGGTCGCCTTGGGGTAATCCGGCTCCGCGAACTCCCCCGTGATGAGCATCTCACCCAGCGTATTCAAGGCGCGGCCATGGCCTTGCTCAGCCGCGCGGGTCAACCAGCGGCGACCCTCCGCGGTATCCGTCGGCACGAAGGTGCCGAGCAGATGCACCATCCCACGATGGAATTGCGCCGCGGCGTCGCCCGCCTCGGCCTGGGCCATGAGCGCCGGCCAAGCGACCTCGCGAGCCTGCGCCCACTGGGCTTCCGCCGTCGTCGGCTCGCCGGCAGCGGGACGCGCGGTGGCCGCGACCGCCGGGGCGGGGACGGTCACCGCGGCGGGCGCCATCGCCCGCTCCGCGACGAGGACGATGAGGGCGGCGAGACCGAGACCGGAAAGCAGGGCGAGCAGGAGGCGCATCCCCCACGATACCATGTCGGCGCGGAACGCACAAGGGGGGTGCGCTCACTATTTAACTTTTATTAAAAAGTCGCCGACCGCCCCTTGACGGGCGCCGTCAGCGGCGGCGCAGGCGCACCACGAGCCGGGCGGGCACCGGCACGTCGGGTCCGGGATGGGGCAGCAGGACGAAGTCATCGGCGGCGACCACCTGGGCCGGACCGGCGACGACTTCCCAGCCGGTAGCATGGCGCGGCAGGAAGGCGACCAAGGGGCGGCCGCCCCGCTGGGAGCCATTTGTGTCCACCGCCACGAAGGTACGCGAGCCGGCGGCCGGCGTGATGATCCATTCGACCTCCCCCGACGGCAGGGTCGTCAGGGTCTCGGTCCAGCGAAGGAGACCGGGCGCCAACCGCGCATCCCAGTGGGGGTCGCCATAGAAAATTGTCATATCGCGATCAAACTCCAGACCCCGGCGATCCCCGGCGGACACCCGTCCGGCCGCGACTTCCTGGAGCCGCCAGAGCAAGGCCTGGTGATTGGCCAACCAAGCTTGGTTGAGGTTAAAGCGTCCCGGCTGCTCCACGAAGTAATCGAGGACCCCCCAGCCGGCGTAGCCGAACCAGGTAGGCTGGACATAGCCGACCATCTGCCGGACGCCGCCGGAAGCCATCCAGGACAGGGCCATGCAATCGCCCCCGGGGACGTTGCCCATGAGACAATTGCCGATGGGTAGGTAGACCTTCGGATTGGCAGAAGCGAGGCGATGTACGCTGCCATCGAGGGCCTTGCCTAAGATGACCCCGTCCTTGTGACCGAAGAAGCCATTGCGGTAGCGGTAGCCAGGTTGCCAGTCGTGCTCCGTCGCATGCCCAGAAGTGATGAAGAGGTCGGTTTTTCCCTCGTTGAGGCGGGCGATGATCTTGGCGGTCGAGTCCTTCGGTCCGGCGACCTCCCGAGGAGCGCCCCCCGCAGCTTTCTCCCAGCTCTCACCGGCCTTGAACTCGGAGAACCAATAGCCCTGCTCGACGCACTCCATTGCGAACGACGTGCCGGCGCCGACGGTGCGGATGGTCAGCGGCTGGCCGGGTGCGGCGAGGTTGAGCGCCTGGGTGGCGTCCAAACCCGTGACCACGCCCCAGCGAAAATCCTCGTAAGGGTCACCGTCGTTCTCGCGCGCCAACCGATGCATGACCACCGCGGCCTTGGGTCCCAGCTCCTCGGGGCGGGCGACCCAGATCACGAAACGCGGCTGCAGACGGCGCAACTCTTCCTGCTGTTCCGCCGGGGAGGCGCGGAAGACCAGCACCTTGGCGTCATGGGCCGTCTCCAAGGCGGCCACGACCTTGGCCCAGCCCTCGTCATAACGGGTCGGCGCCGAGACGAGGACGACCGAATCAGCGGCGCGCGCGACGAGCGCGACGGCCAGAAACAACCACGGACGCAAGACGGAGGGCATGACTCAGGGCTTCTCGAAAATGAGGAGGTGCTGCCAGGGTAGGTCGGGCTTGTTCAGCACGAAACGAAAACCGGCGGCCTCGAACTCCTTGCGGGCTTGGGCTTCCGAAAGTTTGTGGTGGGGCTTGATCGGCACCTTCGGGTCTTCCTCCCGGTACTCGAGCACGTAGATGCGACCCTTCGGCTTCAAGGCGGAGCGCAGCGAAGCGAGCATCTCCACCGGGTGATCGAACTCGTGGTAGGCATCGACCATCAGGGCGGCATCCAAGGACGCCGGCGGTAACTTGACGTCATCGATCGCCCCGAGGTGCGGCTGGACGTTGGGGATACCCAGACGGGCTGACTCCTTCTTCAGGAAGTCCAGCATCTCCGGCTGGATATCGATGGCGACCACCCGACCGCGCGGAATCTTGGGCGCGATCCGAAACGAATAGTAACCTGAGCCCGCCCCGATGTCGGCGATGACGGTATCCGGCGCCAGCTCGAGCAAGGCGATGGCCTTGGACGGAGCCTCCTCCTTCTCGCGATTGTCGCGCTCCAGCCAGCCGATGCCGGGGTGACCCATGACCTGCGA
>JBEELT010000107.1:0-6546 GCA_041167995.1 Verrucomicrobiota bacterium
CCGGTGGTTCTCGGAGTCGCCCACGAAGACCGTGCCGTCCGGGTCGACCCAGATGCCGTGGGGACGCGCGAGGCCGCACTTCAAAGGGTCGCCATCGGGGCCGTCGTGCTTCTGGCCGGTGCCGATCACCAGTTCGAGGTTCCCCGTCTTGGCGTCGACCTTGCGGATCGAGTGGGATTCGGTGTCGACCAACCACGCGTTGCCTGCGGCGTCGATCGCCACGCCCTTCGGGCCGCTGAGGGTGGCCAGCTTGGCCGGGCCGCCGTTGCCGGTGAAGCCCTTCTTGCCGTTGCCGGCGATGTGCGTGATCTTGTCGGCCTTGAGGTCGAGCTTGAAGACTTGGTTGCCCTCGCGCGTGCATACCCAGAGGTTGCCGGCCGCGTCGAAGTCGATCGAGCGCGGGCCCTTGAGCGGCGTACCCTTGACCGGGGCGCCATCCGGCGTTTCGCCGGGTTTGCCGGTCCCCGCGATGGTCGAGATCCGCTTGGTCTTCATGTCGACTTTGCGGATGACGTGGTTGCCGATGTCGCAGATAAAGAGGTCGCCCCGGGCGTCGAACTGGAGGCTGTGCGGGTTGCGCAGCTGCGCCTGGTCCGCCGGACCGCCGTCGCCCGCGTAACCCGGCTTGCCGGTGCCGACGACGGTGGTGATGATCCCGGTCTTCACGTCGATCTTGCGGACCGCGTGGTTCTGCATGTCCACGATGAAGAGGTTGCCGCGCTTCGGTCCGAAGCGCAGTTCATGGGGGAGGTTGAAGGTCGCCGCGGTCGCCGGGCCGCCGTCGCCCGAGTAGCCCGCCTTGCCCGTGCCGGCGATCAGGGTGATCTTGCCGTCCTTGTCGACGCGACGGATGCGCTGGCCAGTGTATTCGCAGTACCAGATCGCGCCGTCGGGTCCGCGGACGACGCCGAAGGGATTGTCCATCTTGGCTTCGGTCGCCGGGCCGCCGTCGCCCGAGTAGCCCTTCTGGCCGTTGCCGGCGAAGGTCGAGACGGAGCCGGCGGAGAGGGTCGCGGCGGCGAGGAGCGGGAGGAGGCGGGAGAGCATGGGTGGATGCAAAGGGGGCTGGGGCTAGGGACAGGGCTAGGGCCGGGGGTAGGGTCAGGATGGTTAGGAATAAGAATTTAGAGTAAAGGTTTCAGATTAAAGGAATGCCTAGATGCTTGAGGAGGGTCGCCCCAGCCCCAGCCCTACCCAACAACCTCTTTCACCACGTTGCCATGGACGTCGGTGAGGCGGAAGTCGCGGCCGCCGAAGCGGTAAGTGAGCTTCTCGTGGTCGATCCCGAGTTGGTGCAGGATGGTCGCCCAGAAATCATAGACGGTCAGCGGCCGGTCGACGGCGTAGTAGCCGAGCTCGTCGGTGGCCCCGAAGGCCATGCCCGGCTTGAAGCCGCCGCCGGCGACCCAGAGGCTGAAGCCGTAGGGGTTGTGGTCGCGGCCGTCGCCGCCCTGCGAGAAGGGCGTGCGGCCGAACTCGCCGGAGAAGATGACGATCGTGCTCTCCAGCAGCCCGCGCTGCTTGAGGTCCTTGAGCAGCGCCGCGATGGGCTGGTCGACCTGGTGGGCCATGAGGCCATGGCCTTTGACGATGGCGCCATGGTGGTCCCAAGGGTTGGCCGCATTGCCGCCGCCGATGTTGCCGGAGAGGCAGCTGAGCTCGACGAAGCGCACGCCCTTCTCCACGAGGCGTCTGGCAAGCAGGGCTTGGCGGGCATAGCCGGCCGTGAGCTTGTCGGGCGAGTCGAGGCCGTACATCGCCTTGGTCGCCTCGCTTTCGCCGCGGAGGTCGCAGATCTCGGGGACCGCGGCCTGCATGCGGTAGGCGGTCTCGTAGTTGCGGATGGCCGCCTCGACCTGCGGTTCGCGGGCGGCCTCGGCGAAGGCCCGGTCCACCTCGTGGATGAATCCGAGCCGTCGGCGCTGGGCGGCGTCAGCTTCGCCCGGCTTGATGTTCGCGAGGGGCAGGGCGCCGTCGGCCTTGATGATCGAGGCCTGATGCTGGCCGGGCAGGTAGCCGTTGTTGAAGACGCCCACGCCGCCGTGGGGGACTCCCGCGTTGCCGCTCTGCAGGACGACGAAGCCGGGCAGGTTCTGGTTCTCGCTGCCGAGGCCGTAGTTCATCCAGGCGCCCGCGCTCGGGTGGCCCATGAACGGGAAGCCGGTGTGGAAGAAGTAGTTCCCCTGGGCGTGCTCGCTCACCTTGCTCGTCATCGACCGGATCACCGTGAGGTCGTCGGCGCAGCCGGCGATCTGCGGGAAGAGGTTGGTCATTTCGAGTCCCGACCGGCCGTACCGTTTGGTTTCCCAAGGGCTACCCATGATGTTGCCGTTGTTGTTGAACACCGTGCGCTGGACCGGCACCGGCATCGGTTTCCCGTGGAGCTTGGTCAGCGCGGGCTTGGGGTCGAAGGAGTCGACGTGCGAGACGCCGCCGGACATGTAGCAGAAGATGACGTTCTTCGCCTTGGCCTTGGGCGGGCGCTTGCCCGCGGTCTCGGCGCCGAAGGCCGGCGAGGCGAGCAGGCCGGACAGGGCGATGCCGCCGAAGCCCAGGGAGCAGCGGCGGAGGAGTTCGCGGCGGGTGAGCGGGTGCATCTTATTTGACGTAAAGGAACTCCTTGAGGTTGAGGACCGACTGGGCGAAGTCCGCCCAGGTTTGCGCCGGGTTCGCGCCGGGGACGGTCCGCAGGTCCCGCAGGTAGCGGGCCGCCGCGGCCTGTTCCCCCGCGGTGGCCGGACGGGCGAGGGCTTGGACGAAGAGACGGTCGACCTGCGCGGCGTCGTCCCGGGTGGGCGCCGACGCGGCCGCCCAACGGCGGGCAGCCTCGAGCACGAAGGGGTCGTTGAGCAGGGTCAGCGACTGCGCCGGCACATTGGTCGCGTCGCGACGCCCCACGGTGGTGAAGGGCTTCGGGCCGTCGAAGGTCGTGATCAGCGGGTTAAGGCTATTCCGACGGACCGTCAGGTAGACGCTGCGTCGGGTTTGGGCGGCGGGCGGGGCGAGGGCGTTGTCCCCCGGGCCGAAGGGGCGATGCTCGAGCCGGCCCGCCAGGGTCAGCAGGGTGTCGCGCAATTCTTCGCCCTGCAGTCGGCGGACCCGCGCATGCGCGAGCAGGTCGTTGGCCGGATCCCGGGCGAGGGCGGAGTCGGTCGGACGGCTGTCGCGGGCGAAGGCGTCCGTCAGCAGGAGTTCCCGTAGCAGCGTCTTGACGGACCAGCCTTGGTCGATGAAACGCCGGGCGAGGTGGTCGAGCAGTTCCGGGTGCGTCGGCTGGTCGCCGAGCCGGCCGAAATTGTCGACGGTGCCGACCAGGCCCCGGCCGAAGGCCTGTTGCCACAGCCGATTGACCATCACCCGCGCGGTCAGGGGGTTTTCGGCGGAAGCGATCTTGCCGGCGAGCTCGAGGCGTCCGCTGCCGGACGTCGCGAAGGGGGTCGCATCGAACGCCTCCAGGTAGCGACGCGGCACCGCGGCGGCGGGCTTGAGGTGGTCGCCGCGGGTATAGAGCGGCTGGTCGAAGCCGCCGGCCTCGAGGAAGCCCGGGGCCCGCCGCGGGGCCGTGATTTCAGCGGCGAGGCGGCGGTACTCCGCCGTCAGCTCGGCCAACTTCGGCGATAGTTCCGGCTGCGCCGCGAGCAGGCCATGGCGCAGGGCAGCGTCGAGCAACGCCACTTGGGCTTCGTCGGCGCGATCCTTGCCCCAGGCTTCCGCCGCCTCCGTCAGCGCTTCGGCGGCCGCCTCCGCCGTGGCGAAGCTCGGCGCCTCCGCGACCACCGCCTGGCCGTTCGGTCCCGCTTCGCGTTTCGAGTGGAAGACGACTTGGCGGACCCCATACCAACCCGGCTTGCCGGCGTCGCCGTCGGGGTTGGTCGAATCCGCGGGCAACGTCAGTTCGAGGTAGGCGTAGGAGCCCTTGCGGTAGGCGGTGTCGAGCGTGAGCCAAGTCGGACGCTCGGCATTGACCGCGGCCTTCGGGAAGCGGCTGCCCCCGGGCGAGAGCGGGTAGTTGTCGGGAATCAGCCGCAACGTGGCGCCTTTGCCCATCGCCTGCACGCTGATGAAATCCGTCTCCACGCGGAAGCGCGGCGAGGTGAGCACGGCGCTGTGGTTCGGGGTCAGCGTGTGCGAGTGCACCCCGGAGGGCAGCAGCTGCCGCAGGACGGCGGGGCCCTCGGGCTCGATGCGGAAGTCGCCGGTGCGGAAACGATCGTCCAGTCCGTTGCCGTGGCGGAACCACTCCCGGGCGGCGGCGGTTCCCAGGTCCCAGTCGGGCTTCGTCGGACGCGCCGTGCTCGTCGGCGTCGGCTTGGCGGGTCGGGCTCCGACATTCGTCAAACGGTACAAGGGGTGCGAGGGGTCCGTTCCGGTCCCTAGGCCCGCGGCCAGGCCCCGGTCGGCCTCCGTCAGGGAGGCGATCTTAGCGCGGAGGGTCTGCGCCTGGGTGCGCACGGTGGCCAGGCGGCCCGCTTCGACGGGCGCGGGCAGGTCGCCGCGCACGATGCCGGCGCGGAAGGAGGCGGCGACCTGTTCGGCGCTCAAGGCGGAGCCGTAAAGCCTGGCCTCCTCGATTTCCCCCTGGAGGAAGGCGTTGCCGCCTCCGGTGTGGCGCCGTCCGAAGAGCACGCGGCTCTTGCCCGCGGCGAAAGTGGCCGGGCCGGCCTGGGCGTTGGCCGGGGCATAGCCTTGACCTTGGCGCTGCCCATCGCGGAAGAGCTCGATTCGTCCGTCCGCGTGGTAGACCAGCGCCAGGTGGATGAGTTTGTCCGGGGCGGCGGTTTCGGGCGGGCCGCCGAAGGGCTGGGTGCGTACGCCGTTGTTGCTGCCCGCCATCCAGCGCGCCGGTTGCTTCTCGGCGAAGACGATCGCGTCGAACACCGCCCCACCGATTGATTCGACCGTCACGACGCCGCCGCCGCGTTGCGCGAGGGTGGGCAGGGCGACCCAGGCCTCGAGCGTCTTGGCCGTCAGCGTCTCGGCGGTGGCGGCCGTCTCGGCGAAGCCCTCCTTGCCGTCGAGCACGAGTCTTCCGTCCCGGATGGTCGCGCTGCCCTTCAGTTGGGCGTCGAGCTTGCCCGCGAGGTCGCGGCCGTCGTGTTCGAAAGTCCACACATGCCGTGGCGTAGGTCCGGCGCCCGGGTCGGCCCGAAGGCGGCCGCGGAAAACCTCTGAGGCCAGTTCGGCCTCGAGTTTCGCCAGTTGCGCCGTCAGGTCGGCGCGTTCGGCGGCGGTCGCTTGGAGTCGCGCCAGGCGGGCGGGCAGGGTGCGGGTTTGACGGAGCCATTCGTCGGCCAGCGCGGCGCGCAGCGACTCCTTGAGTTCCACGAGCCGCTCGCGGTGCCGGTCGAGCACCGCGGGCGAGTCCACCGTCACCTGGCCGGGGCGGCTCGAGGCGAAGATCCCGTAGAACGCGGTGAAGTCGGCTTGGCTGATCGCGTCGAACTTATGGTCGTGGCAGCGGGCGCACGACACCGTCTGGCCCAGGAAAGCCTTGCTGACCACGTCGACCTGGTTGTCGACGTTGCGCACCTGCTCGTCGACCGTGTCGACCGGCTGGTAGCCGTGTTCGACCATCCGGAAGTGGCCGGTGCCGAGCATCGACTCGTTGAGGCCCTCCGCGGGGTTGAGACGGGGGTTCTTGAGGAGGTCGCCCGCGAGGTGCTCGCGCACGAACTGGTCGTAGGGGACGTCGGCGTTGAAGGCGCGGATCAGGTAATCCCGGTAGCGCCAGGCCTGCGGGATCGCGGGATCGCCCTCGCTGCCGTGCGTGTCGGCGTAGCGGACGAGGTCCATCCAGCGGCGGGCGAAGTGTTCGCCGAAGCGCGGCGAGGCCAGCAGCCGATTGACGACCTTCGCGAAGGCCTCGGGGGAACCGTCGGCCGCGAAGGCCGCGAGCTCGTCCGGCGTCGGGGGAAGCCCCGTGAGCGCGTACGTCGCGCGGCGGAGCAGGGTGGCCTTGTCCGCGGGAGGCGAGGGCGCGATGCCGGCGGCGGCGAGCTTCGCATCGAGGAAACGGTCGATCGGGCTGGCGGCTTTGCCGGCGGGAACGCTCGGCGAGGCGATCGGCTGGAAACTCCACCAACTTTTGCGGACCGTCAGCAGGTCCGACCAGGCGGGAGGGGTCGACTCGGTCGGGGCGCGGTCGCGCGGGTCGGGCGCGCCGCGGTTCACCCACTCCGCGAAGTCGGCGACGATCTTGGCGTCGAGCTTCGGCCGCTTCTTCGGCATCTGCAGCGTCTCATGGCTATGGTCCATGGACTGGAGGAGGAGGCTACGCTTCGCGTCGCCCGGGACGATGGCCGGACCTTCTTCACCGCCCTTGAGCAAGGCCTCGCGATGGTCGAGCCGCAGGTCGCCCTTCTGCTTCTTGGCGTCATGGCACTCGTAGCATTCCGCGACGAGCACCGGCCGGATCCGCGTCTCGAAGAACTCGAGGTCCGCCGGCTTGATTCCGGCCGCGCTGGCCCAGGCCGCCCCGAGGAGCAGGGCGAGCCCGAAGGCGATGGGGCGGGGGTGGGCCAAGGGGGTGGGGTGAGCAGACGATGG
>JBEELT010000108.1:0-6542 GCA_041167995.1 Verrucomicrobiota bacterium
GCTGGCGACGGCGCCCTTGCTCCGCCTCGGGCATGACCTCGTGACGATCAGCGGCGAGACGCGGCCCGGCGTGCGCACGCCGGCGTGCAGCAGCTGGACCATCCCCGCCAAGTTCCGATGAATTTCGCCCCGCCGCCGCCGGCTCCGTCCCCCCTGCGTACCGCCTGGCTCATGGTGGTGCTGCTCCTGCCGGTCGCGCTCCTCAACTACCTCGACCGGCAGCTCGTCGCAACGATGCAGAAGTCGATCATGGGCTCCGTGGACGACCTGAAGACGCAGGCGCAGTGGGGCCACCTGCTCGCTTGGTTCAAATGGACCTACGCGCTGGCCAGCCCCTTCGCCGGCTACGTGGCGGATCGCTTCGGCCGCCGGCATGTCATCGCGCTGAGCCTCTTCGTCTGGTCCGCCGACACGTGGGCGACGGCGCACGCGACCAGCTACGACCAGCTCCTGGCGACGCGCGCCATCATGGGCCTGAGCGAGGCGTTCTACATCCCCGCCGCGCTGGCCCTGATCGCCGACCACCACGGCACCGCGACGCGCTCGCGCGCGGTGGGCCTCCACCAGATCGGCATCTATATCGGCGTCATGCTGGGGAGCCTCGGCGGCTACGTGGCGGACGATCCGGCGCTCGGGTGGCGCTGGGCCTTCACGGGCCTGGGCCTGCTCGGCGTGGCCTACGCGTTGCCGCTCTGGTGGTGGCTGCGGGACACCCCGCGGGACGCGGCGACGCCGCCGGCGCGGCCGGACGTCGCCGTGGGCGAACTCCTGGGCAACCGGGATTTCCGGCTGCTGCTGCTGTACTTCACCCTGCCCGCGTTGGCCGGCTGGGTCGTGCGCGACTGGATGCCGAGCGTCCTCCAGAAGGACCTCGGGCTGACCCAAGGCTTGGCCGGCGTCAGCGCCGTGGTGTGGTGGCAAGGCGCCGCCATCCTGAGCGCGTTGGGCGGCGGCTGGCTGGCGGACCGCTGGATGCGTCGTTCGCCGCGGGGCCGGCAACAAGTCAGCGCCCTCGGCATGAGCCTCATCGTCCCGGCGTTGCTCGGCGTCGGCATCGTCATCGGCCAGGGCTCGCTCCCGCTGGCCATCGCCTTCCTCGTGCTCTTCGGCCTGGGCTGGGGCCTCTTCGACAGCAACAACATGCCGATCCTCGCGCAGATCGCCCGGCCCGACCAACGCGCCACCGGCTACGGCCTCATGAACCTGGCGAGCATCTCCTGCGGCGGCCTGGCCGACGTCGGCTTCGGCTGGCTCCGCGACCACCAGGTGCCGCTCAACCTGATCTTCGGCGGTTTCGCCGCCGTGGCTTGTCTCTCGGCCTGGCTGGTGCTTAGGATCCGCGCCACCGACGCCGACCGCGCCTGACCTTCCTGCCCATGTCCACCTTCCAGTTCCACGGGCTCTGCCCCGCCACCCACACGCCGTTCCACGCCGACGGCTCGCTGAACCTCGCGGTGGTCGAGCAGCAGGCGGCGCACCTACTCGCCCGGAAGATCGACCGCGTCTTCATCGGTGGCACGACCGGCGAAAGCGTCTCCCTGCAGCTGACCGAGCGCCTCGCGCTCGGCGACCGCTGGGCCGCCGTGGCGAAGTCCAGCGGCATCCAGGTCGTGGTGCATGTCGGCGCCAACTGCCTCGCCGACGCCGCCGCCCTGGCCAGCCAGGCGCAGCGCAACCAAGCCAGCGCGATCTCGATGATCGCCCCGTCCTACTTCAAGCCGCGCAACGTCGAGGACCTGGTCGCCTGCTGCGCGCAGGTCGCCGCGGCCGCCCCCGGCCTGCCCTTCTACTACTACGACATCCCCGCGCTGACGGGCATCAACTTCCCGGTCGACGATTTCCTGAAGCTCGCCGCCACGCGGATCCCGAATCTCGCCGGCGTGAAGTACTCCAACCCCGACCTCGGCACCTACCTACTCGGTAAACGCCTCGACGGCGGTAAGTTCGACCTCCCCTGGGGCATCGACGAATACTTCCTTGCCGCGCTGGCGATGGGCTCGCGGGGCGGCGTCGGCAGCACGTATAACTTCGTCCCCGGCCCGTTGCAGCGCATGATGGTCGCCTTCCCGCAGGGCGACCTCGCGACCTGCCAGCTCGAGCAGGACCGCCTGATGCAGGTGATCCGTATCGTCGCCAAACGTGGCTACATGGGCTGCGCCAAGGCCCTGATGACGCACCTCGGCGTCCCAGTCGGGCCCGCCCGCCTGCCCAACGCCAACCCCGACGCCGCGGGCGTCCAAGCGATGCTCGGTGAACTCGAAGCCATCGGCTATTTCTCATGGAAAGACTAATCACGCTCTGCCTCCTCCTGCCGGCCTGCCTCACCGCGGCGCCCAAGCTCTCCGAAACGCCGGCGATCGCCGTCTTCGAAGCGAAGAAGAATATCTCGCATGCTTCCGTGCGCATCCCCGCGCTGCTCATGACGGCCAAGGGCACGCTCATCGCCATCGCCGAAGCCCGCGATAAAGCGACCGACCAGGCCGGCAACGACCTGGTGGTCGCCACCTCGCGGGACCAGGGCAAATCCTGGTCGAAGCCGGTCATCGCCTACGAGCAAGGGGGAGACAGCTGCAACAACCCCTGTCTCGTGCAGGACGCCAAGAGCGGCCGGGTCTTCCTGTTCTTCCAGACCTTCCCCGCAGGCGGCAAGGAATTCGGCGGCCTGCCCGTCGGCCCCGCCGACCCCAAGGGCAACCGGCTGCTGTTTGTGACGTCAGACGACGACGGCGCGACGTGGTCCAAGCCCATTGATGTGAGTAATGAACTAAAACCTAGCAACGCCGTGACCTGCGCCTCCGGCCCCGGCATCGGCATCCAGCTGCACAAAGGTAAATTCGCCGGCCGCTTGGTGATGCCGTTCAACTCCCAAGACCCGCAGAAGAATTTCGTGAACTGGGTCGCCTTCAGCGATGACGCTGGCAAGACCTGGAAACGCGGCGCGGAAGTGCCCCAGGAAGGCATGCAGCTTAACGAAGTGCAGGTCGCCGAAACCGCTGATGGTTCGCTCTACCTGAATTCGCGACGCTGGCGATCCGGCGCCCCCTTGCGCAAGGTTTCTTGGTCGCAAGACGGCGGAGCAACGTGGGCGAAGGCCACGGAAGATGCCGCCCTGCCCGAGCCCGTCTGCCAAGGCTCCCTGCTGGCGGCCACGCACGCAGGGAAGCCGGCGATCTTCTTCCTGAACCCGGCCGGCAAGGGCCGGGCTAACGGCACGTTCCGTCGCTCCGACGACGGCGGCCAGACCTGGGCCGAATCGACCCTGCTCTTCCCGGGGCCCTTTGCTTACAGTTCGATGGCTCAGGTGGGTGCCGACGTGGGCGTGCTCTACGAGCCAGCCAGCAACACCATCGTCCTCTACCGCACCATCACCGGCGCCGGACTCGAAGGCCGGTGAGCCGGACCCGGTCAATCCTCGGACTGACGCTGCTGGCGGTCGCCATGCGCGCGGCCGAGTTTGACCCATGGTTCGGCGACGGGATGGTGCTGCAGCGCGACCAGCCGATCGTGGTCCAAGGCACCGCGCGCGCGGGCGCCGCGGTCCTGGTGCGGCTCGGCGACGTGGGCATCGGCGTCGACGCGGATGCCCACGGGCGCTGGACGGCGCGCTTCCCCGCGCGACCGGCCTCGACTCGGCCCGTGGAACTGGAGGCGAAGGACGGGGACGCGGACGCGCGGCTGGGCGACATCCTCGTCGGCGATGTCTGGCTCGCCGCGGGCCAGTCGAACATGGAGTTTCCGCTCCGCCGCGAGGCGCACGCGGCCGAAGAACTGCCGCAGGCGACCGCCGCGCTGGTGCGGCTCCGCCATCATGCCTTCGCCGGACAATACCACGGGGCGTCGCGGCTCGACGCCGAGACGATCGCGCGACTCACGCCGGAGCGTTTCTTCGAAGGCTCCTGGCGGCGCTGCTCGCCGGAGAGCGCGGCCGAGGTGTCCGCCGTCGGCTACTACTTCGCCCGACGGATCGCCGCCACGACCGGGGTGCCGGTCGGGCTCGCCGACTTCGCGGTCGGGGGCGCGCCCATTGAGAGTTTCATCTCGGCCGATGCGCTGCGCCGCAGCCCGGACTTCGGCCGGAAGGTCGCCGGCGACTGGCTCGCCAACGAGGCCATCGACGGCAACTTCGTGCGCCTGCGCGCCCGGCAGCACCTCGCCGGCGCGGCGCGCGCGCCCAAGGACGCACTGGGCCTCAACCATGGCTACAAGCCGGGCTTCGCCTGGGCGGCCGGTCCGGGCCGGCTCACCGACCAGGCGCTGGCGGGCGTGCTCTGGTACCAGGGCGAGAGCAACGCCCTCCGCGCGGTCGACGTGGCGGAGTACGCCGGCCTGATGCGCCTGCTCGTCGCCGACTGGCGCGAACAATGGCGCGACCCGGCCCTGCCCTTCCTGTGGTGCCAGCTCCCGTCGATCGACGAGCCGACGCGGCTCCATTGGCCGCGCTTCCGCGAGGTCCAGCGGCAACTGGAGACCACCCTGCCGCACACCGGCATGGCGGTCACGCTCGACCTCGGGGCCGCGAAGGACGTCCACCCACGCGAGAAACGCGAGGTCGGCGAACGGCTCGCCCGCTGGGCGCTCTTCCACCAATACGGCAGGGCCGAGCAGCGTCCTTCGGGACCATTGCCGACGGAGGCGACGTTCGACGGGAAGACCATCGCGGTGTCGTTCCGCTTCGCCCAAGGACTCGCCTTCCGGCCCGGCGTCCCGCCCCAACTCGAGGTGCTCTGCGAGGACGGCGCGCACGCCGGGGAATTCCGGCCGGCGGGACCGGCCCGGGTCGTCGGCGAGCGGCTCGTGATCGAGCTGCCCGCGGATCCGACGGCGACGGCGCCGGTGCTCGTCCGCTACGCCTGGGCGATGAACGCGCAGGTCGCGCTGGTGAACGACGCGGGCCTGCCCGCGACGCCGTTCGAGTTGCGGATCAAGCGATGAAGTCGGCGGCGGCGGACGGAGCAGGCTCGCCGTAGTAGTCGACGATGGCCGCGACCAGGAAGGCCTTGATGTCCTTGGCGAGGAAGCTGCCGAAGTCGATTTCCTGCCCCTGCGAGGCGACGACGATGGCCATCTCTGGGCGATTGTTGGTCTTGGCGCCCCGGTAAGCCTGGAAGACCCGCACCTCCGCTCCCACGGGCAGTTCCCAAGTCCAGCCCAGCCCTGGCAGGACGCGCCAGCGGACGCGCAAACGGTCCGGCGCCAGCCGCACCGCGTAGCGGGAGATGGTGAAGGCGAAACCGACGACGAAGAAAGGGACGTAGAAGAGCGCGAGCAACGCGAAGTACCACCACTCGGGGTTCGCGACCAACCTCCCGTTGACCTTCACGTTGCCCTGGGACATCCCGTAGAACATGAAGCCGCCATGGACGATCGTGAAGAGTAGCCAGAACCAGCCGAAGCAGGACCCGAGCCGCGTCTCATAGGTGATGGCCTCGCCTTCGATGGTCCGCCGCACCTTCGGGTGACCCGCTTCGACCGAGACCGACGGCGACGGCGCGGCCGCGTCGGCCGACTGGCTCGCGGCGCACCACGGGCAGAAGACCTCGCCGGCCCCACCGGCGAAGACCGCGTCCGGAATGCCCTTGCCGCAGGCGACGCAGGAACGAGCGCTCATCGGGCGCCCTCCAGCATCTGCCAGCAAAGTAGCTTCTGACGAGGCATATGGAAGGGCCCCTTCCACATGTTGCCCTTGAGCTCGGTCGTCGGGCGACCCTGCCGGTCGAGGTAACCGTACCACTCGCCGCACTCCTTATCCGGGAAATGCGCGTAGGTCCAATCGTGCACCTGACGATGCATCTCGGCGTACTTCGCGTCCCCGGTCATCAGGTGGGCGAGGAGCGTCGCGATGATGGCCTCGTTATGCGGCCACCAGAACTTCATGAAATGCCAGTACTCTTGGATCGGCTTCCCGTGGAGGTCCGTGAAGTAGAGGATCCCGCCGTGCTCGCGGTCCCAACCGCGCTCCCACATGTAGTCGAGCATGCTCAGGCCGAGCTGCTTCATCGCCTCGTCGCCCGACCGCCGGGCCTCGCGCAGGATGAACCAGGCCGCCTCGATTGAATGGCCCGGATTCAGCAGCCGGCCGTCGAAATGGTCGTAGATCTCGCCGGAGGGCCCCACGACCTCCATCACGGCACGCAAGTCCGGCTTCACAAAATCGCGGCCGATCTCGGCGATCGCCGCCGCGGCCCACTGGGTGAGCGTCCGGCCCCGGACGACCACGTCGCCCAGGTCCTCGCGCAGGTCCTGCGCGGTGACGAGCGTCATCATCAGCGGGGCGAGCCCCTTCATCGGGCGGGTCTCCGGCGAGGTCTTCGGCGGGATGTGCCCCGGCTCGCGGTTGAATTTCAGGAAGAGATCGAAGGCCGCGAGGGCGCGCTCCTTCCACTTCGCCTGCCCGGTCGCGTGGTGCACCGCGCCGAAGGCGATGGCCGCGAAGCATTCGCTGAAGACGTAGCGCCGCATGCGCAGCGGATCGCCTTCCGCCGTGACGGTGAAATGCAGCTTGCCGGTGAGGTCCGCGCAACGGTCGTGGAGGAAGTCGGCGC
>JBEELT010000109.1:0-6489 GCA_041167995.1 Verrucomicrobiota bacterium
GCGAAGATGACGGAGCGGTACTGATCGCCGACGTCCGGGCCCTGGCGGTTGACCTGAGTCGGGTTGTGCATCCGGAAGAAATACTCCACGAGCTGCCGGTAGCTGACCTTCGCTGGATCGAACGTGACCTGCACGACCTCGGCATGGCCGGTGTCGTCCTCGCAGATTTGCCGGTAGGTGGGATTAAGCACCTTGCCGCCGGCGTAACCAGAGAAGGCCGAGACGACGCCCGGGATCTTGGCGTACTGGTATTCGACGCCCCAGAAACAACCGGCGCCGAAGGTGGCTTTCTCGAGCTTAGGAGGGGTGGACATGGCGGGGGTGTTCTTGGAAACGGGGGCGTCGGCGGCGAGGAGGCCGACGAAGGCGAGCAGGAGGGTGAAGGTAGGCAGGGCTTTCATGGGACAACCCCATGGTGGTGATTTGGTGAGCGCTGGCAAGGGGGACGTGTCAGGAGACCAGCCCACGGAGGACGGTAGCAAGTTCCTCCGGCGGGCGGGGCGGGGCCGTCCGGCCACGCTCGGGGGCCAGGTAAAAGGTATCCAAGGCGAAACCCTGCTCCGTCGCGACGTTGGCGAAGGTGATCGCGAAGCCGGCGCCCCGGATCGCGCGGCCGACGCGGAACAGGAGGCCGATGCGGTCGTTGCACTGGAGTTCGACGACGGTTCGGTCGAGCGCGTCCTCGCGGTAGACCTCCACCTGCGGGGCCAGCGGCACATGGGCGCGCCGGCGGGGGGCGGTCAGCGCCGCGCGGGTCTCCTCGGCCGCCACCTCATCCAGAAGATCGGACCCATCGACCAGCGAGCGGCCCAGCGCCTCCGCGAAACGGTCCTTGGAGGCGGCCTCCTTACCGATGGGTAGGCTGACGCGGAAGAAATCGAGCGCCACGTCGTCCTCGCGGGAGAACGCCCGGCACGAAAGGATATTGATCCCGGCCACCGCAAACGCGCCCGCCATGCGACTGAAGAGACCGGCGCGATCCCAGGTGACCACGGTGACGACGGACTGCCCCGACCCGACCTCGTCATGCCAGTCGACGATCGGCCGCAGGGATAGTTCGGCATCGCTGGCCGTCACCGCGGTGATGAGCTCGTGGACCATCCGGATATGCGCGGCGGCGTCCTCCGACGAGACATGCTGGAAATAGCCCGCGGGCATCTGGGAGAAGTGCGCTTCCACCTCGTCAGCCGGCGCCATGCCTGCCAACCGGGCGTCCGTCGCCGCGCGCAGAGCCTGACTGGCGGCGCCTTCGTCGCGCTCCGCCTCGCCGGCGAGCCGGGCGAGCGTGCGTCGATAGAGCGTCCAGTGCTGCCCGTCCTTGAAGTCGGTCCAGAGATCGGGCGAGGTCGCCCGGGCGTCGCAACGGGTGTGGACGAGCAGGTGGCTCAGCACCTGGTCGTCGCCGACGAGGCGGGCAAAGCGCTCGATATTGGCGGGGTCGTCCACGTCATGGCGCTGCCAGTAGAGTCCCATGACCAGGTGATGGCGGATGACCCCGGCGGCGATGGCCCGCTCCCGGTGGTCGAAGCCGAGGCGCTTCAGGATCGCGTCGGCCATCGGCACGCCCCGTTCGGCGTGCCCCTCGATACCCCCGGACTTGGCGATATCGTGGAGAAAGAGGATGGCGTAGAGCAGAGAAGGCGCCTCGGTGCCCAGCACCACGGCGCGGTAACGCTCGTCGACCGGGGTGGCCGCGGCGTAGATAGCGTCGAGTTCCCACAGGCAGCGCAGCGTGTGCACATCGGCCGTCCAGCGGTGGTAGAACTCGAACTGGACCAGGCAGTGCAACCCGGCGAACTCCGGGACCAAACGATACAGCAGATCGTGCTCGCGCAAGGCGTTGATGGCCGCATGCACGTGACCGGCCTCGGTGAGCATCGCCCGGAGGGCACTCGCGGACTCCTCGGAGAGCGCGAGGTCGGGCGTGAGCAAGTGGGCGCGTTCGCGGACGAGGAGGGATAAAGCCCGTTCCGGGCGGGCCTCATGGACCTGGCAGTGGCGGAACAGCCGGACGAGCCGGCCCGGATCCTCCTCGAAGACGAGGCGATGCTGGGCGGAGACCGTGCCACCGCGGACGATGCGCAGACCGTCGACGAGCAGCGGCTCACCCCACCCTGCGGGCTCGGGCTCGCCCATGACGGCCCCTTCGACCATCTCCACGCATCGCCGGACGTGGTCGGCGGCGTCGAAATACTCGCGCATGAGCGCGCCGATACGCTCGGTCAAGGTGCCGCGGTGGCCGAGGGCCTCGGACATCGTGTCCTGACGCTCCAGCGACAACTGCTCGGTCGGCCGGGTCACCTGGAAATGAAGCTCGCAACGCAGACGCAGCAAGGTGGCCTTGGCCTGCTCGAACTTCTGGAGGTCGCCGATCGGCAAGAAGCCGGCGGCACCCAGGCCGGCGACCCCGCGGGCGATACGGGCCAGCCAGACGCAGCCTTGGACGTCGCGGAGCGCCCCGACGCCGTTCTTGAGGTCGGGCTCCTGCAGGTAGGCGCTGCCGCCCGCCTTCTCGCGGCGCTTCCGCTGCGATTCCACAATCGACCGCGCCAGCGGTCGCCAGAACTCGCCGCTGAGCATCTCGGAGACCTTGGCCTCGATCTGCCCGTATAGCGGACGCGCCCCGCAGAGCAGTCGCGTCTCGAGCAAGGCGACCCGGAGATGCAGGTCCTCCTTGGCGTAGTCGGCGCACTCCTGCACGGTGCGCACGGACTGCCCGACCTTGAGGCCGATGTCCCAGAGCGGGTAGAGGATCGACTCCACCAAGGCCTGCGTCGCCGGCGAATGCTCGGGGACGAGCACGAGCAGGTCGATGTCGCTCAACGGACACAGTTCGGCCCGCCCGTAACCACCCGTGGCGACCAGCGCGAGCTCGGCCGCGGCGGGCCCCGCCCGGAGGAAGAGGGCATCGATGACGATGTCCACCGCGTCGGAGCGTAATTGGGCGACCTCGCCTCCCGGGATGCTGGAGCGGTGCGCCGCCAGCTGGATCTCCCGGGCTTCCTGCAGGAACTGCTTGGCCCGCGGGACCACCTCGCCGGTCAGGGCCGCCTGCCCCGCGAGACCATGGGTCAGCGCGGCGCGGCGCAACCGGACGGCGGAGGACTCGAACTCGGGCGACATGCGCAGGCGAACCTGAGGGCATTCCGCGCTTGCTTCAAGGCGATTGCCAAGCCGCGCGCCGCCGCCTTAGTGAAAGGCATGACCGCCTGGCTCACCGACTTCTGGTCCCACCTGCACACGGCCGAGGGCCTGCGGCAGACCATCGAGGTCGGCGGCCTCGGCCTGATGTGTCTCATCATCTTCGCGGAGACCGGCCTGCTCGTCGGCTTCTTCCTCCCCGGGGATTCCCTGCTCGTCACCGCCGGGGTCCTCTCGGTCGCCAACGGCGGGCGCCCGGCCTACTTCCAACCGTGGGAACTCACCGCGCTCCTGACGCTAGCGGCGATCGTCGGGGACCAGACAGGCCACTGGCTTGGCCGGCGTTACGGGCTGGTCATGGAGTCGAAGCCAGACAGCTGGTGGTACAAGCGCCGCCACCTAGCGGCCGCCCGCGGCTACTTCGCCGAAAAAGGCCCGCTCGCGATCGTCCTCGCCCGTTTCGTCCCCCTGCTGCGAACCTTCGTGCCCTTCGCCGCCGGCATGGGCGAGATGTCGACGGTGCGCTTCCTGCGCTGGAACATCCTCGGCGGAGTGCTTTGGATCAACTCGTTGGTCTGGCTGGGGCACGCCCTCGGAGCGACCCCGCTCGCCGACCAGCTGCACAAGGTAATCCTGATCGTGGTGGCCGTCTCCCTCCTGCCCCTAGCTTGGGCGGCGGGTAAACGCCTCCTCACTTCTGGGCCGGAAACCAGAACTTGAAGGTCGTCCCGGCAGGGCCGGTCGACTCGACGATGATATCGCCACGGTGATCGCGCAGGATGCGCTTCACGATGGCGAGACCCAGCCCCGTACCGTCCTCGCGGCTGGTGAAGAACGAGTCGAAGATCTTGGGGAGGATCGCGGCCGGGATGCCGGTGCCGGTGTCAATGATCCGCACTGCAACGACCTCGCCCTGAGGACCGGGCTCGACGCCGAGCCGCAGGGATAGCGCTCCGCCGCCGACCATCGCCTGGACGCCGTTCATCATGAGGTTCAGGAAGATCTGCTGAATCTGGCCAGGATTGCCCTCGATGGGCGGCAACGACGCCGGGGAGATGACGTCGACCTTGACGCCCAGCTGCTGCAGCTTGAGACGCAGGAGCAGCGCGGCATTGTCGGCCGCCGCCCGCAGGTCGAGCGTCTTGAAGGCGCCCGACTGCGCCTTGCTCATGCCCAGCACGCGGGAGACCACGCCCTCCATGTGGGCGATCTTCTCGCGCATCACGCCGAGGTCCTCGACGCGCGGGTCGTTCGGAGCCATGCCCTGCGACAAGGTGTCGGACAGAAGCTTCATCACCGTGAGCGGGTTGCGGATTTCGTGCGCCACCTCGGCGGAGAGCAGCCCGAGCGCCGTGAGACGCTCGCTGCGACGTAGGCCCTCCTCGACGGTGAAGACCTTGGCGTAGAGCCGGGCGTTCTGGAGCGAAGACGCGCCGAAGGACGAAAGGGCCGTCACCAGGTGCTTGTCGTCGTCGGAGAAACGGTAGGCGCCCATGGCCACGCAGAGGAGCACCCCGAAGGTCTCGTCCTCGTAGCGCACCGGCACGGCGAGCAACGAGGAGCTGGCGACGGGCTCGACCAATCGGGCGAACAGGTGCTCCTCGGTCTTGCCGGCGAGCGGGACGACGAGGGGCTTGCGGCGGGTCGCGACGGTCCCCAAGGAAGTCTCGTCCAAGGAGAGCCGCGGGGCGAAGGTACTCCCGGCGAGGTCGCCATCGACCTGCTTCAGTACGAGCCGGCGCTCGGCTAATCCGTAATAGGCGCAGGCCCGGGCACCGAGCAGGGCCCGGGTGGCGCGGGTCAGGTCGACGACGATGCCCGGCTCATCGCGCTCGCGCGCCAATCCCTGGGCGGCGCCGACCAACGCCTCGAGCTGCGCGGCCTTGGAGCGAAGCTGCCGGAGCAACCAGATGCGGCCGACGGCCTTGGAGGCCTCATTGGTCAGCAGCGAGAGGAAGGCGACATCCTGCTCGCTGAAGGCATCCAGCCGATCGGAGTCGCAGTTGACGACCCCGATGACGTTGCCCATGAGCTCCATCGGCACCGCGAGCTCGGACCGGATACCGCCGCGGATCTCGACATACCGCGGATCCTTGGCGACGTCGGGTACGCGGAGCGGCTTGGCGTGGAGGGCGACCCAGCCGGTGATACCCTGCCCTTGCTGGATGATCCGTCCGGCCGAAGCCTCGTCGAGCCCGTTGGAGACCTCGATGCGCAGGGAGCCGGTGGTGGGCTCGACCAGCGCGATGGAGGCGGACGACGCCGCCAGGGAGCGGACAATCTCCGCGAGGATGAAGTCGAGCGCCTCGCGGGGATCCTCCGTCTCATTGACGAAGGCGCCAACGCGGTAGAGGCAGTCCAGGACGCGTGCGTCGCCCGGTCGTTCCTGCGGAGGCCGCGTGCCAGGCATGGTCAGAGCGAGTGATCCATGTCGAGCGCGGGGGCGTCGACGGAAGCCTGACCGATGAGCACCGCGGGCACGCCGGCCACGCTGGTGTGCGGTGCCACGTCCTTCAGCACGACGGAACCGGCGCCGACCTTGGCGCCTTCACCGATGGTGATATTGCCCAGGATCTTCGCGCCGGCGCCGATGAGTACGCCGGAGCGGATCTTCGGATGACGGTCGCCGCGGGCCTTGCCGGTGCCGCCGAGGGTGACCTCGTGCAGGAAGGAGACGTTATCCTCGACAACGCTGGTCTCCCCGGCAACGAAGCCGGTCGCATGATCGAGCAGGATGCCGACGCCGAAGCGGGCCGCGGGATGGATGTCGACGGCGAGGTGCTCGGAGACGAGCGACTGAAGGTAGAGGGCCAGTTCGCGCCGGCCGGCCTTCCACAAGGTGTGGGCGAGGCGATGCGCGGAGATTGCATGGAAGCCCTTGTACCAGAGGAACGGGACCAAGGCATGCTCGGTCGCGGGATCGCGCTCGAGAATCGCCCGGATGTCGCCGCGCATCTGGGCCAGAACCTCGGGGTCGTGGCGGGCGGCCTCCGCCAAGGCGCGGGCAACCAGTTCAAGGTCCTGCCCGGTCGGCGCCAGCCGCTCCGCGAGACGACGCACGACACCGTCGGCGAAGTCCGTACGACCGAGGACATACCGATCGAGCAACCCGGCCAGGGTGGGCTCCGCTTGGGCGATGGTGGAGGCGCGCAACCGTAGTTCCGCCCAGAGGGAGGCTTCATTGGCGCAAACCAAGGCGATGGAACGGGCGTCGGCCATAAACTGACCCATTCTTTCCCCCGATTTGCCGATTTTGGCAACCCATGAGTCAAATCTGCGTTAAAATGGCGTGCTTTCGCTATCGCCCGGCGACCTTTCCCCTTCAGCGGGGTTGAAATGGTCGAACTA
>JBEELT010000110.1:0-6218 GCA_041167995.1 Verrucomicrobiota bacterium
AGGTGTCTGGACCGTGTCTCAGTTCCAGTGTGACTGATCATCCTCTCAGACCAGTTACCCGTCTTAGCCTTGGTGAGCCGTTACCTCGCCAACTAGCTGATAGGCCGCGAGCTCCTCCTTAAGCGCCGTTACAAGCTTTGGATAGAATCAGATGCCTGACTCATCACCATCCGGTATTAATCCAAGTTTCCCTGGGCTATTCCGGACTTAAGGGCAGATTGCTCACGTGTTACGCACCCGTTTGCCGCTCCAGTATTGCTACTGTCGCTCGACTTGCATGTCTTAACCACGCCGCCAGCGTTCACTCTGAGCCAGGATCAAACTCTCCAAAAATCCTGCCGAAGCAGGTGTCTGAAGGTTCGGATCCTGGGATCCGAACTATTTTTATTATCTCAGTTCCTAGTGAATACGCCGGTGATAAATGTATTCGCGTTTTCAATTTTTGGTCGAACCCGCGATCAGTTATCGCCGGGTTCACCAGGTGTAAGGTTGACTTAACGTTGACCGTTTAGTCGCACAAAAAAATGAATTTTCAAAGAACCGAAAGGGGCCTCTCGATGACCAGAGGAAGGGCGGAACGTGGAGACTGGACGGCGTTCGTCAATGTCTTTTTCAGCTACTCATCGGTTTTTTCGAACCGGTGCGCTGGATTACGTTTAACACCCAAGGAACAGCCTTCAGCAGGTGAAGGGAAGTCCGACAGTGAAGACTCGCGGCCATGAGTTCAAGCCAATTTTTGCATTTTTTCACAG
Organism: Verrucomicrobiota bacterium; assembly: GCA_041167995.1. GTDB lineage: Bacteria > Verrucomicrobiota > Verrucomicrobiia > Opitutales > UBA953 > UBA953. The sequence goes on from JBEELT010000110.1 coordinate 753, forward strand.
TCTGACTGTAACTAGATTATGTTGAATAGTAACGACTTACGTAACGATAACCTATTTTTAACATAATTTTGACAATCCTAGCTGGCCCTAGAAGCGGCTTAATCGGGACTTGGAGCCCCTTTTACCGCCGACGCTGCCCCTGGGATAGCCGCTGAACCCGGGGTAAAGCCCCGCACCTCCCTGCAGGCACGACGGCTTCCGGGCTGGCCGCTCGCCCCGACCGCGGCCGCGGCCGCGATCACGCCCAACGCTGTATGGAGCGGTCGGATACGCGGCGGGTCCGCGATTTGCTCGTCAGCGGGTCCCGGGCACGTTTGCATGGACGCATGCTGCTCCCCGCCCTGCTCGCCGCGCTCCTCGCCAACCTGCCCGGCGCCGACGTCGACCACGCCGCCGACGACCGCGCGATCTTCGCCCGCCTGGAGAAGGCCACGGCCGAGCTGGCCGAGGGCGGCAAGTCGCCGCTCAACGCCGCGCAACGCCTCGAGCAATGCAAGCGCACCCAGACGACGAAGGTCGCCTTCCGCGCGCCGGCGAAGGAAACGCTGGGCGGCGAGGAGACTTACCGCCGGGCCGCGGCCGCCGCCGTGCTCATCGGCACCGCCTACAAGTGCGACAAGTGCACGCGCTGGCACAACTCGCTCGCCAGCGGCGTCGTGGTCGACCCCGACGGCGTCGTCGCGACCAACCACCACGTCGCCGCCGGGGCGAACGGCGAGGCGATGGGCGTGCTCACCGCGGACGGCCGCTTCTTCCCCGTCACCGAGGTGCTGGCGACGAACAAGGACCGGGACGTCGCGCTGCTGCGCGTCGCGGCCAAGGGCCTGGCCGCCCTACCCCTCCGGGAGGACGCCGGCGCCGGCGCGCCCATCTACTGCTACAGCCACCCCGCGAACAGTTTCGGCTGCCTTTCCGAGGGCGTCATCGCGCGCTATTGCCGCCTGCCGGGGGAGCGCAATGGAGCGGTTTTCATGCAGATCACGGCCGACTACGCGCGCGGCTCGAGCGGCGGCCCGATCCTCGACCGCGAGGGCAACCTCATCGGGCTCGTGTCCTCGACCAGCCCCGTCTACTACGATAGCCCCGCCGGCGCCAAGGACGGCAAGGCCGCCGCGCCGAACCTGCAGATGGTCCGGCACAACTGCGTCACCGCCCGGGCCATCCGCGAACTGGTCGCCCGCTGAGCCCGCTCAGGCGTGGCCTGGCGTGCGGGGGTAGGCGATGACGTCGCGGATATTGCCCTCGCCGGTCACGAACATCAGCAGACGCTCGAAACCCAGCCCGAAGCCGGCGTGCGGCACGCTGCCGAAGCGGCGCGTGTCGATGTACCAGCCATAGGAGTCCAGATCGAGGCCGTGGGCCTGCATCGCGGCCACGAGCCGGTCGAGGCGCTCCTCGCGCTGGCTGCCCCCGACGATCTCGCCGACCCCGGGGACGAGTACGTCCATCGCCGCCACCGTCTTCCCGTCGTCGTTCTGACGCATGTAGAACGGCTTCGCGGCCTTCGGGTAATCATGGACCGTAACCGGACTCTTGAAATGCTGTTCCGTCAGGTAGCGCTCATGCTCGGACTGCAGGTTCTCGCCCCAGACGACCGGGTACTCGAACGTCCGCCCGGACTGCAGCAGCAGCTCGACCGCCTCGGTGTAGGTCACGCGGGCAAACGGCCGCTCGAGCACGAAGCGCAGGCGCTCCAGCAGGCCCTTGTCGACGTACGCGTTGAAGAACTCCAGCTCGTCGGCGCAGGTCTCCAGGGCCGTCCGCACGAGGTGCTTCACCAGCTCCTCGGCGCAGTCCATGTCGCCCGCGAGGTCGCAGAACGCCATCTCCGGCTCGATCATCCAGAACTCGCTGGCATGCCGGCTCGTGTGGGAATTCTCGGCGCGGAAGGTCGGGCCGAACGTATAGACATCGCCGAGGGCGCAGGCGAGGGTCTCGCCCTCGAGCTGGCCGGAAACGGTCAAATAGGCCTGTTTCGTGAAGAAATCGGCGGTCCAGTCCACCTTACCCTCCGGCGTGCGCGCCGGCGCGGACGGGTCGAGCGTCGTGACGCGGAAGAGCTCGCCGGCACCCTCGCAATCGCTCGCGGTGACGATCGGCGTGTGCACGTAGGCGAAGCCGCGCCGCTGGAAGAACTCATGGACGGCCATGGCCATGCGACTGCGCACGCGCATCATGGAGCCGAGCCGGTTCGTCCGCGCGCGCAGGTGCGGGATCGAACGGAGGAACTCGACGGTGTGGCCCTTCTTCTGCAGCGGGAACGTCTCGTCGGCCCGGCCCAGCAGGCGGAAGGCGGTGGCCTTGAGCTCCCACTTCTGGCCCTTGGCCGGCGAGGGCACGAGCTGCCCGTCCACGCTGACCGACGATCCGGTGAGCGCGTCCTTGAGGAGCTCGGCGCCGGGGACCGCGGCATCCACGACGACCTGGAGATTCTTGAAGCAGGAACCGTCGTTGAGCTCGACGAAGGAGAAGTCCTTGGCGTCCCGGCGGGTCCGCACCCACCCGGAGACCGTGACGCCCACGAGGGGCGGTTCCGCCGACAGGGCCTGCTTCACCTTGATGCGCATGCGGCAATCTGGACCAGACCGCCCGTGGAAACAAGCGAGAGATGCCCTGAAAACGCCCGGCAGTCGCTCACTCGGGCTGGACAACGCTGACCCTTTTCCCACGCTGGGCTTCCCTTCCTTATATGAACGCACTCGAGCAACTCCGCCAGCACACCAAGGTCGTCGCCGACACCGGTGACTTCGCCGCCATGCAGGCCTTCAAGCCGCTGGACGCCACGACCAACCCGAGCCTCATCCTCAAGGCCGTCCAGATGCCCGAGTACCAGGCCCTCCTCCAGAAGGCCGCCCAGGACAACAAGAGTAAGGGCGTCCAGGCCGCCGTCGACGCGCTCCTCATCTCCTTCGGCACCGAAATCCTCAAGATCGTCCCGGGCCGCGTCTCCACCGAGGTCGACGCCCGCCTGTCCTTCGACAAGACCGCCACCGTCTCCAAGGCCCGCGAGCTCATCGCTCTCTACAAGGCCGCCGGCATCCCGAAGGAGCGCATCCTCGTCAAGATGGCTTCCACCTGGGAAGGCATCCAGGCCGCCGCCGAGCTCGAGAAGGAAGGCATCCGCTGCAACTTGACCCTCCTCTTCTCCTTCGCCCAGGCCGTCGCCTGCGCCGACGCCAAGGTCCAGCTCATCTCCCCGTTCGTCGGCCGCATCTACGACTGGCACAAGAAGGCCCAGGGCGCCAACTGGAACGAAGCCGCCTCCTCGGGCGCCAACGACCCGGGCGTGCAGTCCGTCCGCCGCATCTTCGCCTACTACAAGCGCCATGGCATCAAGACCGAAGTCATGGGAGCCTCCTTCCGTAATTGCGGCCAGATCAAGGCCCTCTGCGGTTGCGACCTCCTGACCATCGCTCCGAACCTCCTCGACGAGCTCTCCAAGGACTCGGCCGCCGTACCCAAGGTGCTCGACGAAGCCGCCGCCAAGTCCGAAGGCGAAGCCGCCAAGGCTTGGGGCGAGAAGGAATTCCGCTGGCACCACAACGAAGACGCCATGGCCACGGAAAAGACGGCTGAAGGCATCCGGGCCTTCGCGGTCGACGGCAAGAAACTCGACGACTTGGTCGCCAAGGCCATCGGCTAAGCGAGTCGACAGATCTGTAAGCAAGGCCGGGCCCCAAGCCCGGCCTGTTTGTTGGCGCCTATTTCCGACGCTGCCGGACGGCCTCGAACAGCACGATGCCGGCGGCCATCGAGACGTTGAGGGAATCCGACAGACCGGCCTGCGGGATGGAGATCTTCTCCGCGGCGGCGCCGAGGAGGAAGTCGCTCAAGCCATCCTTCTCCGAACCGAGCAGAAGGGCGCTGGGCCCACGACAATCGACATCCCAGAAGGTCTTCGTGGCCGCCGGCGAGGTCGCCAGCGAGCGGATACCCCGGGCCTTCATCCAGGCCACGGCTTCCGCGGAGGAGCAGACCGCCACCGGCACCGAGAAAAGCGCCCCCTGCGAGGACCGCACCACGTTCGGGTTGAAGGCGTCGGTGATCGGGTCGCAGATGACCAAGGCGTCGCACCCGGCGGAATCCGCCGTGCGCAGCAAGGCCCCGAGGTTGCCCGGCTTCTCGACCGATTCGGCGACCAGCAGGAGCGGCGCCGCGGACAGCTGCAGGCGCGCCAACGAGCAATCCCAGGTGTGGGCGACGCCTAGGAGCCCATCGGGGCCTTCGCGGCCGCTGACCTTCTCGAAGGCCGAGACGCCCAGCTCACAGCAGGGAATCCCCGAGGCGCGCGCCCGGGTGACGAGTTCGGCGGCCTCGGAGCCGCGGAACATGGACGGGCAGAAATAGACCTCGTCGACCTTCACGCCACGCTCCAAGGCCCGGGTCAGCTCGCGGAAGCCCTCGACGAGGAAGAGCCGACGGGCGTCGCGCTCGGCGCGGTCGCGCAGGCGGGCGAGCCCTTGGACGCGGGGATTTTGACGGCTCTGGATGACCTCTTCGGACACGGCCGGAGTGAGCACCAAGACCCGCCGCAGGGCAAGGAAAGCCGTCCGGGGTGGGGCCGGCGGGGGATAAGTCTCGACCTCCGGGGGGCGGAGGCGGACTTTGTCCCCATGTCCGATTTCGAAACGCCCCAGTCCCGCAAGCCCGACGCCTCGAAGTTCCGGCCCGGCAAGTTCACCTACCATCAGGAGGTGGAGCTCGAGATCGCGACGGTCACCAACCTCGGCGAAGGCCTCGCCCGCGTCGATGGCTGGGTCGTCTTCGTAGCCGGCGCCCTGCCCGGGGAGAAGGTCGTGGCCCGGATCTGGCACAACTCCGCCAACTTCTCCCGCGGCGACCTTGTGCGCGTCGTCGTCCCCTCACCCCACCGCGTCCAGCCGCGCTGCGACCTCTTCGGCGAATGCGGCGGATGCCAATACCAGAACCTCGCCTACCCGCAGCAGCTCGAGTGGAAACGCCGGCAGGTCGCGGAAGCCTTCGAACGGCTGGGCGGGCTCAAGGTCGACGTCGACCCCTGCCACCCGTCGCCCAAGCAGTATGGCTACCGGTCGAAGATCACCCCGCACTTCATGACGCCCCGCCGGGCCGACTTCCCGATCGGCTTCCTCGCCGCGGGCACCTCGCGTCGCGTCGTCGACGTGCCGAAGTGCCCCATCGCGACCGACGCGATCAACGCCAGCCTGGCCCGCGCCCGCAAGGACATCCGCGGCAATCCCGGCCGCTTCGAACGCGGGGCCACCCTGCTCTTCCGCGACTGCGAGGAAGGCGTGGTGACGGACCCCCGCCAGGTCGTCACCGAGAAGGTCGGCGCCATCCAGCTGAAATTCCTAGCCGGCGAGTTCTTCCAGAACAACCCCTCCGTCCTCGAGCAGTTCGTCGGCCACGCCATCCAGCTCGCGCACGACTCCGGGGCGAAGCACCTCGTCGACACCTACTGCGGCTCCGGCCTCTTCGCCCTGTCGG
>JBEELT010000111.1:0-6212 GCA_041167995.1 Verrucomicrobiota bacterium
AAACGGCAGGACTTTCCCGAACTCTGCTATCGACAGGTGTCCGCGCGCGTCGCCTCGCTGGGGGATATCGACGAGCTCGAGCAGGGGCGAACTCATGCGACGGGCTTGGCCGAAAGCCAGCGACTGACGAGCGGACGCATGGGGCGCTCGATCGCAACGTGCACCAGGCAGGCGAGCGCGAGCGTGACGCCGAAGCATAGGGCGATCGCCGGACGCAAGCCGAGACCCATGGCGTTGGCCTTGAACCAAGGGATGGTCACGAGCTGGACGAGATAGAGGGCGAAACTCGCCTCGCCGAGGAAGACGAACAGCGGGTGCGCGAAGAGGCGCACAAGTCGCCCCTCCGAAGTCCGTGCGAAATAAGTGAAGGCTGACAACAAGAACGGGATGGCGAACAGGCCATGCGCCACGAAGGGCAGGCTCTTCGCGAAGATCGCGAAATACGCCACGATGGCGAGGAAGCTCCAGCCCAGCCGTCGTAAGGTTGGCGGCGTTGTCGTCGTCCGCATGGCGAGCACCCCGGCGAAGACTCCGGCGACGAATTCCGGAAGCCTGAAGATCGGGATCGAATAGAAGACGACGAAGCCAGCGACGGGGTCCGGCTGGATATACTTCCCGAGCAAGGAGAAGAAAACTGTCAGGCCGAGCGCCCAACGAACCCCGAGCGTGAGGGCGCGATCCGATAACTCACGGGCGTGGAAAAGGATCAGCGGGAACAGCGCGTAAAAGAACAGCTCGGCGGAAAGCGACCAAGTCCCGTCCCGGCCATGCCCCCCGTGGAACAGCTGGGGGAACCAAGCATTCGTCAGCGTCAGGTCAGCGATGCCGTGGGCGGCCGCAGAACGCAGGGGCTTTTCTCCCAGATCATCTCCGGCAAATCCGTTCAAGAGCCACCCGGAGACGAGAATGAAAAGGTAGATGGGGTAAATCCGGGCGAAACGACGGACGGCATATCCGCGGAAATCGGCCAGCGGGTTAGTGCCCTCGGAAGCCAGCACCAAGATGAACCCCGAGAGGACGAAGAAGAACGTCATGCCGACCGGACCCGAATGAATCAGTTTATCCAGCGGCCCGGATGCGATCGGCCCGTGCCAGAGATACAAGTGGAAGATGAACACCCACAGGGCCGCGAGAAAGCGGAGGGACGTGAGCGCAGGAATGTGCTTACGCATCGTTCAACGAGCTTGGCCGATGAGGGTCTTCAGGTACTCACCGTAACCGGACTTGGCGATGGGCTCCGCGAGCTTAAGGAGCTGGGCGTCGTCGATGTAGCCTCGGCGCCAAGCGATCTCCTCGATGCAGCCGATCTTGAAGCCTTGGCGGGCTTCGACGATCTGCACGAACTGCGAAGCCTGGAGGAGCGAGTCGAAGGTGCCGGTATCGAGCCAGGCGGTGCCGCGCGGCAGGACCTTCACGCCCAACTTGCCCTGGCGGAGGTACTCGCGGTTGACGTCGGTGATCTCATACTCGCCGCGCGCCGAGGGCTTGAGCGCCTTGGCGATACCGACAACGGAGTTATCGTAGAAATAGAGGCCGGGGACGGCGAAGCTGGACTTGGGCGCCTTGGGCTTCTCCTCGATGGAGACGGCCTTGCCCGCGGCGTCGAATTCGACGACGCCGAAGCGCTCCGGGTCCTTGACGTGGTAGGCGAAGACGACGCCGCCCTGCGGGGCGCGGCAGGATTTGAGGAGGTCGCCGAAGCCCGCGGAGTAGAAGATATTGTCCCCCAGGACGAGGCACACGTCGTCGGCGCCGATGAACTTCTCGCCGAGGACGAAGGCCTGGGCGAGTCCGTTCGGGACGGCCTGCTCGACGTAGTCGAAACGGCAACCGATGCGCGAACCGTCGCCGAGTACCTCGCGGAAACGCGGCAGGTCCTGGGGCGTCGAGATAATCAGGATCTCCCGGATGCCCGCGAGCATGAGCACGGACAGCGGGTAATAGATCATCGGCTTGTCGTACACCGGCAGGAGCTGCTTGCTCATGACTTGGGTCAGGGGGTGCAGTCGGGTGCCGGAACCGCCGGCGAGGATGATGCCTTTCATGAAAATCAGAGTTTGCCTAGTCGCTCGAGGCGATAGGAGCCGTCGAGGATGCCCTGGATCCACGCGGGGTTGTCGAGGTACCAGCGGACGGTCTTGCGGAAGCCGCTCTCGAAGTCCTCCTGCGGAGCCCAGCCGAGCTCGGCGCGGGCGCGGCGCGCGTCGATGGCGTACCGCATGTCGTGGCCGGGACGGTCGGTGACGTAGGTGATGGCGGAGTCGTGCGGCTTGCCGTCGGCGCGCGGACGGAATTCGTCGAGCAGCGAGCAGAGCAGCTTCACGAGGTCGATATTCCGGCGCTCGTTATCGCCGCCGATGCAGTAGGTTCGGCCAGGGGTGCCCTTCTCGACCGCGGCGAGGAGCGCGCGGGCGTGGTCGTCGACGTAGAGCCAGTCGCGGATGTTCTCGCCCTTGCCGTAGACCGGGATGGGTTCGCCGCGGAGGCACTTAAGGATGACGACCGGGATGAGCTTCTCGGGGAACTGGTAAGGGCCGTAATTGTTGGAGCAGTTCGTCACCACGACCGGCAGGCCGTAGGTGTCCATCCAGGCGCGGGCGAGGTGGTCGCTCGAGGCCTTGCTAGCGCTGTAGGGGGAATGCGGGTCGTACGGGGTCGCCTCGTTGAACGCCGGGTCGGCAGGGCCGAGGGACCCGAAGACCTCGTCGGTCGAGACGTGCAGGAAGCGGAACTTGTCCTTGGCCGCGCCTGAAAGGGAACGCCAGTATCCGAGGGCGGCCTGCAGGAGCTGGAAAGTACCAGTGACGTTGGTGGCGATGAACTCACCCGGGCCGTCGATGGAGCGGTCGACATGCGACTCGGCGGCGAGATGCATGACGGCTTCCGGCCGGGCGGAAGCGAAGGACCGGCGCATCGCCTCGGCATCGCAGATATCGGCCTGGACGAAGGTGAAGCCCGGCTTGCCCTGCAGGTCCGCGAGGGAGGACAGATTACCGGCGTAGGTGAGCTTATCGATGACCGTGACGTCATGGCCGCCCGCGACGAGGAGGCGGGTCAGGTTTGACCCGATGAATCCAGCGCCGCCGGTGACCAGAATACGCATAAGCAGTTGGCTTTGAATACCCGCAAAGGGCGCGCTGACGCCAGAAAAAAGGCGGTCATCGTGGCTCTTCCGGCCTCTCCCCCTCCCCTTGGATGAAATCTCTGATGAGCGCCGGCCAAGTGCGTGACCCATTCGGTCTCCGGCCCGCTGGCCAACCGTTCAGCGGATCAACCGATTCTGTCCCCTTGCCCCCATGCCCACATGCCCACTAACTTGCCGTCATGTCCCAACGATCGCTCGGGTTCGGCATCTGGGGAACCGGCATGATCGCCGAGTTCCACGCGAAGGCCTTGGCCGAGATCCCCGGCGCGCGTCTCGTCGCGGCCTATAACCGGACGCCGGCGAAGGCCGCGGTTTTCGCCAACGCGCACGGTTGCGCCGTGGCGCCGACACCGGAAGTGCTCCTGGCCGACCCCACGGTCGACGTCGTCTGCCTGTGCACCCCCAGCGGCGACCACCTCGCCCCCGCCCTGGCTTGCATTCGCGCAGGCAAGCACGTCGTCGTCGAGAAGCCGCTGGAGGTCACCTTGGCGAAATGCGACGAACTGATCGCCGCCGCGCGCGCCGCGGGGGTGACCGTCGCGGGCATCCTGCCGCGGCGCTACGTGCGTGGGTCGATCGCGCTGAAGGCTGCGCTCGACGCGGGTCGCTTCGGTCCGGTGACGCTGGCTTCCGCCCTCATCCCTTGGTGGCGTACCCAGGCCTACTACGACTCCGCCGCCTGGCGCGGCACCTACGCCCTCGACGGGGGCGGCGCCCTGATGAACCAAGGCATCCACACCATCGACCTGCTCCTCTGGTTCCTCGGCCCCGTGAAGCGCGTCTCGGCCACCCTCGGGCTGGTCGCGCACGCCGGCATCGAGGTCGAGGACATCGCCGTCGGCTGGATCGAATTCGCCAACGGCACCCGCGCGACGCTGGCCGGCTCCACCGCCTGCTGGTCCGCGACGGGTTTCCCGGCCGAGATCCGCATCCACGGCACGAAGGGCGCGGCGGTGCTGCGCGACGACAAGCTGACGTCCTTCGAGTTCGCGGCTCCCCTGCCGGCCGATGCGGGGTTCCTCGCCTCCGCGCAGGAGACCGGTGGCGCCGGCGCGGCCGACCCGAAGGCGATCAGCCATGGTTGGCATCGCCTCAACCTCGTCGACGCCATCGAGGCTATCCGCGCCGGCCGTCGGCCCTCGGTCGATGGCGCCGAAGGCCGCAAGGCCGTCGAGCTCATCCTCGCCTTGTATCAGTCCGCGCAAAACGGCGGCATGCCGGTGGAGCTGCCGTTGGCCCGCGATCCGGTCCTGCGGCCGTTGGGCGTGAAGAAAGCGTAGTCAGCTGGCCGGCTGGCCCCTAGTCAGCTGGCCCGTTGGCAAGTTGACAAGGAACGAGGGCGGCGGACGGCGCCAATACTTCGGATTTCCTCCTAAGTGGATGTTCTCAGTGTGAACCCCGGGCCAAGCCTAGGCCGAAGGTCGTCTCGCCGAACTCACGCGACAAACGATCATGCCGTAGCTGATGTCGACCTACGTGTTCATCGATGAATCCGGGAATCTGGACTTTGGCGCGGCGGGCTCGTTGCACTTCCAGCTCGTCTGCGTCATCGGTCAACTGACGGATGGCCAGGTGCTGGGACTGCAACGCTTGCGGGGGCGACTGCTGCGCGATGGCCACGACATCGAATACTTTCACGCCTCCGTCAACAAGGGCACGGTCCGGACCGAAGTGTATAGGGTGCTGACGGACACCGCGATCCCGGCTAAGATCCCGGCGCTAGTCATCACCAAGGCGAGGGTGGCGGAGGATGATCGTGACCCGTGGGATTTCTATGCGAAGTACCTTTCCCTGGCCATCGCCCAGTCCCAGGCATGGATACCCTTGGCGGATCCGGTCATCATCACGGACTCTTTGCCTATCCGGAAAAAGCGCGACGGTATCATCAAAGCCCTGAAGCAAGGGCTAACACAGGAAACCCGGACGGAGACCCCGGTGCCGGTCTATCATCATGCCTCCAAGGCACACTTTGACCTGCAAGCGGTCGATTACTTTGGGTGGGCGATCTGGAGAAACCTTTCTCGCGGGGAATCACTCGATGGGCGTTTACCGTTGGGGAAAGAAATGAAAATCGTGTACTGGCCCCCCGATTAGGGTGTTTGTGAGTTTGACGGGGCCGGCGCCGGGTCTTGTCATTCCTCATCTCTCGAAAGGGAGATGAAAAAGGCTCCTTCCCGGTGATAAGCGCTCTGGGAGAACTTCCGCAAGGATAGCCGGGAAGGTCACTTTTTCGTCAACGGGCCAACCGGTCAACGGATCAACTTCTGTTCGTTCCGCGAAACTCCTCCATCGTCGCGGCGTGGGCCGAGTTGATGCCGGAGCGGGCGAAGACCTTGAAGAAGGTCAGGACGACGATCTTCATGTCCAACCAGAAGCCGCGGTGGTCGACGTACCAGACGTCGAAGGCGAACTTCTCCTCCCAGCTAAGGGAATTGCGTCCGTTGACCTGGGCCCAGCCGGTGACGCCGGGCTTCACCTCCATGCGCCGCGCCTGGAAGGCGTCGTAGCGTGGGAGGTAGCGCATGAGCAGCGGGCGCGGGCCGACGACGCTCATGTCGCCGACGAGGACGTTCCACATCTCGGGGAACTCGTCGAGCGTGGTGGCGCGGAGGAACTTACCGAAGGCCGTCAGGCGGACCTCGTCAGGCAGGAGCTCGCCGCCGGGCCCGCGCTGGTCGGTCATGGTGCGGAACTTGACCATGCGGAACGGCCGGCCGCGGAGACCGGGGCGTTCCTGGATGAAGAGCACCGGCGCACCGAGCTTGAGGCGTACGAGCAAGGCGACGGCGAGCAGGAGCGGCGCGAAGAACACGAGCCACCCGAGGGAAAAGAGGATGTCGAAAAGGCGCTTGGCCATGGCTCAACGGCGATGCTCCCAGAGAGTCAGCTCGATGTCCTCCACCGCAACCTCCTTCTCGAAGGTCAATTCATACTGCAGGGCATGGGGAATCTCCCCTTTCCAGCTCCCAGGTTGACCGGAAACGCCCCAATCAAAACCCTCGGGAACGTCGATGACCAGCCGTCCACCGGTTGGGCGGCACTCTTGGACCATCGTACGGGACTTCTG
>JBEELT010000112.1:0-6170 GCA_041167995.1 Verrucomicrobiota bacterium
TAATCCTCCGACATGAAGACCTCCAAGACCACCCTCGTGCTCTTCTTCCTCTGCGCCATCGGCGTCGGCGCCGTGGTCGCGCGATTCTTCTCGACCCCACCGACCACCGTCGACCGAGCCGCGGCCGTGCCCGGTGCCCCGAAGTCCGTTGGTGGCGGCGGCGACCCCAAACCGGGCTCCGTCGTCCGGAGCGCCAAGGCGCTCAAGCTGGACAAGAGCAGCAACGTCATCCCCGACCTGGACAAGGAGGCGCGCTCGCGCGACCTGACGGCCAAGGAGGCGCTCGAATCCAAATTCCGGAATTGGCGCGACGACGGACGCAGGCAGTTCGAGGAGATTTTCCAGGGGGACCGCGAGCGTACGGGCCTCGTGATGCGCGCGCTCTTCCAGAAGGAGGAATTCCGCGGCATGTTCCAGCAGTCGCGTGAACTCGAGGCGAAGTGGCCGAAGGCGACCGACGACGAGAAGGCCGCGATCATGGCCCAGATGGAAAGCATCCGTACCCAAGGCCTCGCCATGGTGCGGGCCGAGGCGGCGCGTCAGGCGAGCGGAGCCAGTGGCCAGGGTAACGTCCAAGTGCAGACTTTGGGCGGGGCGACCTTGGTCACGCCCAATCAACCTGTCCAAACCCCGACCGCGCCCGCCGCCGACCCGGCGCCCGCCCCGGTCATCATCATGTGAACCGGACGGCCGGTTTCGGCCGTCGCCCCCATGCCGTCCTCCGCCCGCCGCCGGCTCATCCTACTGCTGCTCGTCCTCGCCCTGCTCGCGGCCGGAGCTTGGCTGATGCGGCGCGTCCCACCCTCGGGCGAAACCGCGCGGGGCCCCGAAACCGGGAAGGCGAACGCTCCCACGACCGGGCGGGCCGTCCCACCTGGCGCAGCCGTCCGCAGCACCGCCGGCCTCCGGCTCGACCCGGGGGCGAACGAGTTGCCCGACCATCGCACCGCCAAGGAACAGAAGGACGCGGTGGTCAAAGGCTGGGGGAAATTCATTGAGGCCCAGAAGGCAAGGATCGGCGCGGTGGCGTTCGACCCGGCGGCCCAGCGTTGGCTGGCGCGGCCGCGGGTGAAGGAGCTGCTCGAGGAGTGGAAGGCGCTCGAGCAGGCGTGGCCGGAGCGCAGCGAGGATCAGCGCGCCGCGCAGCTTCCGCGCATCGAGGCGATGTGGCGGGAGGGCATGGCGGAACTCGCCGCCGAGCTGACCGCCGCCGGGCACCCCACCACCCTGCCCGAGGCTAGGTAGGCCAGACCGCGCGGCCGGCGAAGTCCGCCAGCAGCGGCTGGAGCGCGAACAGATCCGCACGCACGCGGTCAATACCGCCGTGTCGCTCGCCCGTGGACTCGTCCATGTAGAGGTCGCGCCGCACCTCGACCATGATCGCCTGGCAACGGGCGTCCGCGCCGAAGCAGGCATTGGGGACGAAGGCGCCGGTGAACGGCGCATCCACGGCGACTTCGTAACCCCGGGTGCGGAAGAAACCGACGAGGAGGTCCCGCAGCTCAGGGCAGGTGTGGAAGGCGTCGGTGCCCAGCCCGATCTCCGGCCGCCCGGCGGCCACCTCCGTCGGCAACGGGCCCAGCGGATAGCTATGCGCGTCGAGCACCAGGCAGCGCCCCCGGGTCGCCAGCCGCTCCTTCGCGAGCCGGTCGGCGGTCGCATGATGCGGCACGTAATAACTTTCCAACAACGCCGCGCGTCGGGCCGCCGACAGGGCGCGCAGCGGCCGTCCCTCGCTCGTGCGCAAGTAGGTCGCGCCCATGCCGAAGCGGGCGCACGGCTCGCGGGCGTCGTCCGCGAACCGCTCCACGTCGACGACCAGGCGCGAGACCTTCGCCGCGAGGACCGCCCCCGGCCAGCGCTCGGCCCCGAAGAGCGTATCGGTGTGCGCATCGACCAACCGCCGACCCTCCGCGGCGAGTTCGCCGTCGCCCAGGAGGAAATCCTCCCGGTCGGTGGCAGGAATCAGGCTGGAAGCGTGCGGGACATGCAGGATCAAGGGGGACATGCCGCCCAGTCTACCCGCCCGGACCCGCAAGTCATTGGTGGGGAGTGTCATAAAATGAATAAACTCCGGCGAAACCTTCCGAACCCGCGGGGGTTTCATCTACGAACCCAAACCCAATCACACTCATGAAACTCAAGTTCCCCCTCCTGCTGGCCCTGATCACCACGGCCGGCCTCATCGCGGCCGACGCCCCCGCCGGCGGCGAAGCCAAGAAGCCCGACGCCCCGAAGGGCGAAGGCAAGGGCAAGGGCGAAGGCAAAGGCGGCTTCCAGATCCCCGGCGTGTCCCCTGAGGACATGAAGAAGCTCGGCGACGCCCGCAAGGCCGCCATGGAAGACCCGGAAATCAAGAAGCTCGCCGAGGCCGCCGCCGCCGCCCGCGCCAAGGGCGCGGAAGCCAAGGACGAAGACGCCAAGAAGGCCGCCCGCGAAGAAGGCGCCAAGGCCTACAAGGCCCTGAACGAAGCCGTCAACGCCGCCATCGTCAAGGCCCACCCCGAGCTCGCCGAAGTCGCCAAGAAGGCGCAGGAAGCCATGGCTGCCCGCGCCAAGGGCGGTAAGGGCGGCAAGGGTGGCGAAGGCAAGGGCAAGCCGGAAGGCAAGCCCGAGGCCAAGTAATCCTCGGATCACTGGCCCAGAGACAGACCCCGGTTCACCGGGGTCTTTTTTTTGCGCCCAGCCCCGACGGCGCCGAACTTCCGGCCCTCGGCGGTGTTACTGAAAAAGACATGAAGACCTTTAGCCTCGCCCTCCTGTGGGTCGCCGCCACCGCGATTGCCGCCGATGCGCCCAAAACCGAAGCCGCCCGCTCGCCGGCGGCTCGCGCGATGCTCGAGAAACTGATTCCTGACGTCGAAGGCGTCAGCAAGGAGGAGATGGCCAAGTTCCGCGCCGCCTCCCCCAAGGCCCAGCAGGACCCCGCCGTGGTGTCGGCCAAGGCCAAGATGGCCGAGCTGCGCCAGCGGGCCGAATTCGCGGGGGCGGAGGAGAAACGCGAGATGCGCGGCGAATTCGAAGGCCTGGCCGACCTCAACCGCAGCGCCCTGCGGGCCGCCTACGCCAAGGCGGACCCTACCCTTTCCAAGGAGACGATCGACAAGGTCATCGAAGCGTTCGAGGACAAGGCCCGTACCCGCCTGAAGGAGGCTGCCGCCAAGGAGGCCAAGGCCGCCGCAGCGCCCGCCAAACCCTTTCCGCTCGGCGAAGCCGCCAAGAAAACCGAGACCACCTCCCCGACCGCTAAGTCCGTCGAGCCAAGGCGCCCCTCCCAGCCTGACCTCTCCGTCCTGCTGGCCGACGTCGAAGGCGTCAGCGCCGAGGACATGGCTAAGTTCCGCGTCGCCGCGATGAAGTCCTTCCGCGACCCGGAGGTCGTCGCGGCCCGCGAAAAACTCAAGACGATGGGCGCCAACACCCAGTTCCTCTCCGGCAAGGAGAAGGCAGACATGCGGGAGGAGTTCGAGGCCGCCACCGCCAAGGTCCGCGCCGCGACCCGCGCGGCGATCGCCAAGGCCGACCCGAGCCTGAGCGCCGAGGTCATCGCGAAGATCAGCGAGGCCGTCGAGGCCCGCATGCGCCCGCCGGCGCGCTGAGCCGCAACTTCCGCCCCTCACAGGGGTTGCACCTATCGACCCATGAAAACCGCCTTCCTCCTCCTCCTCGCCGCCACCCTCGCGCTGCCCGCCGCCGACAGCCCTGAGACCAAGCCGGGCAAACCAGGGAAGGCCGGTCGCGCCGCGCTCGTGCCCGATATCAACGGCGTCGCCAAAGAGGACATGGCCAAGTTCCGCGCCGCCTTCGCCAAGGTCCAGTCGGACGAGGCCGTCAAGGCGGCCCGGGAAAAGCAATTGGAGAAGCGCAAGAGCATGGAGTTCGCCACCGCCGCGGAGAAGAAGGACTCCCGCGCCGAGCTCGAGGCCCTGGCCGACGATGTGCGCAAGGCGCTGCGTGCCGCCATCGCCAAGGCCGAACCGTCCCTCTCCAAGGAGACCATCGAGAAAATCACCGATGCGATGGAGGATAAACTGAAGGAGAAGGCCAAGGAAGCCGGTGCTGGCAAGAAAGGCGCCGACGCCAAGACGCCGGCCAAGCCCTTCCCCTTCGGCGACAAGGCGAAGACCGAGGAGAAGAAACCCGAGGCGACGCCGATCGCCAAATAAGCGACCTAGTTCGCCGACCGCGAAGCCCCGGACCAACGGGGCTTTTTCGTGCGCCGGCGGCTACTTGGCGGGCGCCGCGGACGGCGCGCGCAAACCGGCCATCACGGCGGCGAGCTCCTCGTCCTTGAGCGGTCGCGACCAGAGCAGGAAACGTCCGAGTTCACCATCGAAGGATTCGAAACCAGGATGCTGCGTGGCGTCGCGCTCCTGCCCAATCGACAGCTTGGAGGCATCCGCCGCAGGATTGACGGGGAAACGACCGGTGGCAATGGCCTTAGGCTCGTCGACGAAGAGCTCGATCGCGACGCTCCCCGTGCCCGTCCCCAACCGGCCGGCGATGACGTAACGCCGGCCAGCCTCGAGCTTCGGTCCGGCGACCTTGGGGTTGTTCACGTCGAAGCGGCCGAAGGTCAGTCCGTTGCGGGCGCCCCACCAGACCGTGTTGTCGTCGTCGAGGCAGCCCCAGACGCCCTCGTACTTGCCGCCGTTGCGCAGGTTGCCAAAAAAGGAGTTCACATCCTTGAGGCCGCCCTTGGCCTGGGCGTAGGGCTTGAGCACGGCGACCCAGGTGCAGCCGTCCCCCTTGACCAGGCCATCGAAGGCCTTCTCGTCATGGCAGAGGAGTTCCTGGGCGCGGAAAACGAGCGACGGCGCGCCCACCTCCTTGGTCACGGCAGGCAGGCCCGACCCGGGCACCTTGCGCCCCTTGTCTTGGCCGACGAAATCGCGCGCCTCGGCCGGGCCGGCCTGGTTGGCCCACTTCACCACCCGACCTTGGGCGTCCAGGGTCAGCCCCACCGCCGGATCCAAGTCCACCAGGAGACCGGCGGCAGGCAGCGGTTCGGCGAGCAGGGCGGCGGCGCCGAAACATCCAAGCAAGAGGGTGCGCATGGGCGGAGCCTAAGTCCGTCCCACCCTAGGGCGCAACCCCTTCCCTGCGCCCGAATCGAAGGGAAATAGTGGCCCGCGGACCGCTTTCGGCTGGAAGTCGTCGGTCTTAGGATAAATCTGAAACCCATGTCCCTCCGTCTGCTCCCCCTCCTCGGACTCACCGGCTTCGCCGCCCTCGCGGGCCGCGCCGAGACCGCCGACACCGTTTTCATCGAGGCCGAGTCGCTCGCGAGCCACGGCGGCTGGAAACTCGACACGGTTTTCACCAACCTCGTCGGCTCGCCTTATCTCCTCGCCCACGGTCTCGGCAAACCCGTCGGCGACGCCACGGGGACCGTCCGCATCCCCGCCGCCGGCGAGTACCGGGTCTGGGTGCGCACCAAGGACTGGGTCGCCCACTGGAAAGCACCGGGCACCCCGGGCCGCTTCCAGCTGATCGTGAACGGCCAGCCGGTCGCCGCCGAATTCGGCAACCAGGGGGCCGAATGGCATTGGCAGGCCGGCGGCAAGGTCACCCTCCCGGCGGGCGAGGTGAAGCTCGCCCTCCGTGACCTCACCGGCTTCGCCGGTCGCGCCGACGCCATCGTCTTCAGCAAGGACGCCGCCTTCACCCCGCCCGAGGGCGAGGCGCTGGTCGCCGCCCGTTCGAAGTGGAACAGCCCGCAGGGCCCGGAAGACCAGGGCGAATTCGACCTCGTCGTCGTGGGCGGCGGCTACGGCGGCCTCGGCGCGGCCCTGTCCGGCGCCCGCCAATCCCTGAAGGTCGCGTTCATCCAGGACCGCTTCGTCCTCGGCGGCAACGGCAGCTCCGAAATCGGCGTCTGGGCCATGGGCGGCACCACCCGCGGCAAGTACCCCCACCTCGGCGAGATCATCGAGGAAATCGCGGACCGCTCCCCCGACAGCCCGGGCCGCGTCGACAGCTTCGGCGACGAACTCAAGGAGAAGGTCGTCCGCGCCGAGAAGAACATCCGCCTCTTCCTCGGCCACTTCGCGACCGGCGTCGTCATGGACGGCAACCGCATCGCCGCGGTCAAGGCGATCGACGTCCGCACGGGCCGCGAGCGCGTCTTCCGCGCCAAGTTCGTGGCGGACACCACGGGCCACGGCTGG
>JBEELT010000113.1:0-6165 GCA_041167995.1 Verrucomicrobiota bacterium
AGACGAAGCGCCCTTGGGCCGACTGCAGGAGGCACGAGGTCGGCACGACGACGGCGGCCGGCAGCGGCCGGCCGGCGAGGCGCACGCGCGTGAACTGCCCCGGCAGGAGGGCGCCGCCCCCGTTGGGGAACTCGGCCCGCATCTGGATGGTCCCGAGACGGGACTCCACCTGGGCGGCCACGAAGTTGACCTTACCGACGAGCGGCAGGGGCTGGCCCGCGGCATCGAGGACCTCGACCCGTGCGGCGGACGCCGCAGCGGCGTCACCGGCGAAGAGCCGCTGGAAGTCCTGCTCGGAGAGGCCGAAACGCACCCAGACCTGCTCGCGCTGCACGACGGTCGTGAGCAGGCTGTCCGCGCCCGGCGCGACCAGGGAGCCTTCGGAACGGGCGAGGCGCCCCGTGAAGCCCGCGATCGGGGCGCGGACTTCGCAGTAGGACAGGTCGAGCTCGGCCGAGCGGACCTTCGCCGCGGCGATGTCGCGGGCCGCGCTCGCGGCCGCCTCGGCGGACCGGGCGTCAGCCGCCTCCTTGGCGCTGGTCGCCCGCTCGGCGAGCAACTTACCCTGGCGGGCGGCTTCGGCCGCGGCCTGGTCGGCGCGGGCCTGCTCCTGCGCGAGCTGGGCCTTGGCCAACGCCACCGCGATCTCATAGGGAGCCGGATCGATTCGGAACAGTAGTTCGCCGGCCTTCACCGCGGCGCCCTCCTGGTAAGACTGGGCGAGCAGGATACCCGCGACGCGGGCGCGGATCTCGACCTCGCGGGTGCCTTCGACCTGCGCGGTCAGTTCGGCGTTCTGCGGGTAGGGCTGGACCTGGGCGCTCAGCAAGCCCACCGGCAAGGGCGGAGGGGGCGCCGGCGGCTGGCCATCGCCGCAGGCGACGAGCCCCAGGAGACCGAGGCCGAGCAGTAGTGCCTCGACAGGGCGAGATTTACATACAATCATGTATGTAAATCTATTTATTGCACCATGGCTCGCAAGACGAAAGCGGAGGCCGCCCTCACCCGTCACCGGATCGTCGAATCCGCGCGGCAGGTCTTTAGCCGCGCGGGCGTCACGAACACCTCCTTGGAGGAGGTCGCACAGGAAGCAGGGGTGACCCGCGGCGCGGTCTACTGGCATTTCCGCAACAAGGCCGACCTCTTCCGAGCGGTCCGCGCCGACACGGGCACCTTGCTGCGGCTGGGGCCGCCGGGCTCGGGCGACGCGCTGCGCCGGCTGGAGACGACCCTACTCGAGGCGGTTCGCCGCCTCCGCGGGGACGCGGCGGCGCGCCAGACGTACGAGGTCATGCTGTGGAAATGCGAATATGTGGACGAGCTCGCCCCGGTCCGGACGGAACTGATGAAGGCCGGCGGGGCTTTCGCGTCGGAACTCCGGGAACTCTATGCGCAGGCGGCGGCGCAAGGCCTGACCGAACCCGGGCTGGATCCCCGCCTCTCGGCCCTCGAGACCCTCTGCCTTTACGCCGGGATGGTGAAGCTCTGGCTGGCCGACACGGGCGGCGAGATGCTCCGCCCCCAGGTCGAGGCCATGATCCGGCACCACGTAGCCCAGCGGCGCCGACGCGACCCCGTCACGCCCCCGGCGCCCGCCCGCCCGCGGCGGAAACCCTAACCGGCCGCCCGCTTTTCCGCGGCCGTCCAAGGCTCACAGGCTTCCGGGCGACGCCAAGCCACCATTGACGAGACAACCAAGAGGCCTAGGGATGGAGGCGTGAAGGCCCGCCCCGCCCTCCTTGCCCTACTGTCGGCGACCATCCTCGCGATGGCCGCTCCGACGGAGGTGACGCCTTTGCCGGCCTTGCCCCCGACGGTCTATGCGCAGCCGGCGGGCAAGATCAAGGTCCGCATCGACGGGAAGGGCTACCTACTGCCGGAAGAACTCAAGCCGACCGTGACGAAGCTGCTGGGCGAGGCCAATTACGTCAAGACCCGCGAACTCTACCTCGGACTGCGCCGGACGCTCACGGAGAAGTCGCTGACCGAGGCGAAACTGCGCCAATCGGATGCCCTCGCCCAGACCGCCGCGGAGCGGCTCGCCGGACTCCGCCAGAAGCACGCCGCGCTGAAGGAGAAATTATCGACTTTGCTGCACGACCCCACGGCCGCGGCCGGCGCCGACCTGAACACCTACGTGCAGCTGGAGGCCGGGATCACCGCCACCGCCACGCTCATCGCCCGCGAGGAGGAACTCGCTGCCGCCGCCCAGGCCAAGGCTGAGGCCACCCGGCTCAAGGCCGAGCCGACCTTGGAGGCGGCCCGCAAGCAGAACGCCGACTACCTCGATGCCCTGAAGGCCTACGAGCGTCCCCTGCAGGAACTGCGCGAATTGGCCGTGGCCAAGGGCACCGCGCTCTGAGCGGGAGATTCCGCCGACCCGGCTGGCGTCCCCGCCCGTTCCCTCCAGATTCCGTCCCATGCACCGCGGCTTCCGCTACTACGACCTAATCCTCGGGGCCTTCGTGGCCGTGCTGCTTTGCTCCAACCTCATCGGGCCCGCGAAGGTCGTGATGCTGGACTTGCCGCTGATCGGGCCGACGCAGTTCGGCGCCGGCAATCTCTTCTTCCCCCTCTCCTACATCTTCGGCGACATCCTGACGGAAGTCTACGGGTACGCCCTCGCGCGCCGCGTCATCTGGGCCGGCTTCGCGGCGATGCTCTTCGCCACGGTGATGACCTGGGTCGTGCTGACCTTGCCCGCCAGCCCGGCCGAACCATTCAGCGCCCAGCTCCAGCCCGCCCTGCAGCTCTGCTTCGGCGGCGGCTGGCGCATCGCGCTGGGCTCCATCCTCGCCTTCTGCGTCGGCGATTTCCTCAACTCCTACGTGCTCGCGAAACTGAAGGTGCGGACTCGAGGCCGCCACGCCTGGCTCCGTTTCATCGGCTCCACGATCGTGGGCCAGGCGGTCGACAGCCTGATCTTCTACCCGCTGGCGTTCGCCGGGATCTGGACCGGGGCGACCTTACTCAAGGTGATGGCCGCCAACTGGGCCTTCAAGGTGCTCGTCGAGGCGGTGATGACCCCCGTGACCTACGTGGTCTGCGAGCGGCTCAAGCGCGCCGAGGGCGTGGACGCCGACGATTCGGCCACCGACTTCACGCCGTTCTCGCTGAAGGGCTGAACGTCGTGCCCAAGACCGGGCTCGAACCGGTAAGCCTTGCGGCGACAGATTTTAAGTCTGCTGTGTATGCCATTCCACCACTTGGGCCGACCGGGAAACCTTACCCGCGGACGCCGGGCTGGCAAACCCGGAATGCTCAGGCGCCCGCCCGATCGAGCAGCGGCTGGCAGAGCTTATAGACGCCGCCGGTGAGCAGGCACGCCACGAGCAACGCCGGCCAGAAACCGAGCCCGGCCTTCAGGAGAGACGGGAAGGCGAGGAACAGGACGAACGACGGGATCGTGTAAGCGAGGATGGACCAGTTGAGCGCGATGACCTTGGCCTGGTCGCCGGTGTCCACCCACGTCCAGATCATCACCAAAAGGCTGGTCAAGGGCAGCGCACATAAGAGCGCGCCGAGGGAGAGGTTCCGCTTGGCGAGCTCGGCGGCACCGACGATCACGGTGGCGGAGACGAGGAACTTCAGGACGAGTGGCAGGCTCATGCGGACAGCCTGCGGACGGCGGGAGCGCGGGCAAAGCGGAAATGCCGCGGACCGGGCGAATAAGTCGCCTTGCCCTCCCGCCCAAAGGCGGCTTGCCTCGGCTTGATGGACCGCATCGCCCAGACGTTCACCCGCTGCAAAGCCGAAGGCCGCCCGGCCTTCGTCAGCTACGTGTGCGCCGGCGACCCCGACGTCGCCACCTCCAAGGCGGTGCTGCTCGCGCTGGCGGCCAACGGCGCCGATATCCTCGAGGTCGGCGTGCCTTTCTCGGACCCCCTCGCCGACGGCCTGACGAACCAGCTCGCCGCCCAGCGCGCCCTCGAGGGCGGCATGACCTACGACGGCCTGCTCGACATCCTCGCCGCGACCCGCGCCGGCACGGACAAGCCGATCGTCCTCTATTGCTATTATAACCTGCTCTTCTCCTTCGGGGTCGACGAGTATTGCCGCAAGGTGAAAGCCGCCGGCGCCGACGGCCTACTCGTCCTGGACTGCCCGCCGGAGGAGGCCGGCGAACTCATCGCCGCCTCGCGGCAGCACGGCCTCGCCAACATCTTCATCGTCGCCCCGACGACCCCGCCGGCCCGCGTCGCGCTCATCGCCCAGCACGCCAGCGGCTTCATCTACTACGTCTCGCGCGAAGGCGTGACCGGCGAGCGCTCGGAGCTCGCCGCCAACCTCGCCGCCTCGGTCGGCGAGATCAAGAAGCACACCACCCTGCCCGTCTGCGTCGGCTTCGGCGTCTCCACCGCCGCGCACGTCCAGGCCATCGCCAAGGTCGCCGACGGCGTGGTCGTCGGTAGCGCCCTCGTCAACGTCATCGCCGTGCACAAGGACAAGCGCGCCGATGCCCCCGCCGCCATCGGCGCGAAGGTCAGGGAGTTGCTGGGGAAGTAATTCTTAAGAGGGCTGGGGCTGGGGCTGGGGCTGGGGCTGGGGCTGGGGCTGGGGCTGGGGCTGGGGCTGGGGCTGGGGCTGGGGCTGGGGCTGGGGAAAACGAATCGGCAAGAACCCTCCCTGCCCCTGGCCCTAAGCTGCCGATTTGCCTGGCCCTGGCCCTAGCCCTGTCCCTGGGCCTGGCCCTATCTACGCCCTTGACCATGGGGCTTCCCTCCCCACTTTCCTCATGGTCCTAACTTGGTTGGGGCCACGCACCTACCCAGCATGGCCAAACAAGACACCTGGACGAAGAAAGACCTGACCGGCATCGAGGAACTGACCCGAGCCGAGATCGAACTCCTCTTCCGCCAGGCCGACCGTTTCCTGCCGGCCTTGGCGCCGGGCAAGGGGCTCGACCTCATGAAGGGGCGGACGGTGGTGAACCTTTTCCTCGAACCGAGCACGCGCACCCGCACGGCCTTCGAGATCTCGGCCAAGAAGCTCGGCGCCGAGGTGGTTTCGATCAACACGACCGCTTCCTCGCTCGTGAAGGGCGAGACCCTCCGCGACACGGCCCTCAACATCCGCGCGATGGGCGTCGACGCCATCGTGATGCGCCACTCCTCCGCTGGCGCCGCCCGCTACCTCGGCGAGGTGCTCGACATCTCCGTGGTCAACGCCGGCGACGGCGCCCACGAGCACCCGACCCAGGCCCTGCTCGACGCCTTCACGCTGCGCCAACGCTTCGGCAAGGTCGCCGGCCTCAAGGTCACGATCCTGGGCGACATCCTTTTCAGCCGCGTCGCCCGCTCCAACATCCTCTGCCTCTCGAAGCTCGGCGCTGAGGTCACCCTCGCCGGACCGGCCACGCTGGTGCCGGCCGCGCTCAAGGAGGCCTTCCCGCAGGTCCGCCTCGCCCATGACCTGAAGTCCGCGCTCCGCGACTGCGACGCGGTGATGCTGCTGCGCATCCAGCACGAGCGCCAGACGACCACGCACTTCCCGTCCCTCGGCGAATACACCTCGCAGTTCGGCCTCAACGCCGAGCGCGCCAGCTGGCTCAAGCCCAAGGCCATCGTGATGCACCCCGGCCCGATCAACCGCGGCGTCGAGGTCGAGAGCGAGGTGGCCGACGGCCCCCGCTCCGTGATCCTCGAACAGGTCCGCAACGGCGTCGCCGTCCGCATGGCCGTCCTCCACCTCTGCACCAAGGCCCTCTCCCGATGAACCCCGCCGACCCCTCCCCCCTCTGGATCCGCGGCGCGCGCGTGCTCGACCCGGTGTCGGGCCGCGACGAGGCCAAGGGCGATGTCTTCGTCCGCGACGGGGTCTTCGTCGAACGGCTCACCGCCGCCGAGCAAGCCAAGGCCCGCGTGCAAGACGGCAAAGCACTCGTCGTCGCCCCCGGCTTCGTCGACCTGAACTGCCGCCTCGGCGAACCCGGCCGCACGGCCCGCGAGACGGTCCGCACCGGCACCCGCGCAGCGGCCGCCGGCGGCTTCACCACCGTCGTCACGATGCCCGACTCGCTCCCCGCGGCGGACAACGTCGGCACCATCCAGCTCCTCCGGGAGATCTGCGCGCGCGACGCCGCCGTGCGCGTCCTGCCAACCGGCACGCTGACCAAAGGCCACGAAGGCAAGGCCCTCGCCCCGATCGGCTCCCTCAAGAAGGCCG
>JBEELT010000114.1:0-6041 GCA_041167995.1 Verrucomicrobiota bacterium
CGGCCGATGATCATCGGCTCGAGCTCGGGGTGGTTGATGTTGGCCGGGATGATGGCGCGGCCGCGGGCGACCTCGGAACGGACGAACTCGGGGGTGATGACCTTCGGGATGGCCGCGCCGAAGGACTCGCCCTTGTGCTGGAAGGTCAGGTCGTGGCGGCGGGTCGAATCCGCCTGGTCGGCCGCCAGACGCATGTTCTCGCGGATGGCGATATATTCCATCTCGGGCGTGATGATGCCCTGCTTGGCATAAGCCAGCTGGGTCGGACGCTGCCCGGGCTGGCCCTTGTAGACCTTGCGCCCGGCGCGATCGAACTGGACGAGGCGATTGCGGGAGGTCGCGCGCTGGGCGGTCTCGGCGTGCTTCCACGAAAGGTAGCCGTCGTCCTCGGGCTTGAGTTCACGACCGGCCACGGCCGCGACGTCGCCACGCTCGAGGATCCAGGCGGCGCGGATGGCGGGCAGCCCCTTCTCGACATCACCATGGAAGGAGGGATCGCCCCACGGACCCGACGTATCGTAGATGCGGATCGGCTCGTTGGCCGACTTGGTGCCGTCCGGGCGGGAGGTGTCGGCCAGTTTCACCTCGCGCATCGGCACGAGGAGATCGGGGCGCGAGCCCGGCACGTAGACACGGGTCGAGTTCGGGAAGGTGGTAGGCTTGTTGTCGGAGACCATGGAAGAAAGGAGGATAAGAGGGAAAGAGGGCCGGAGGACCGGGAGCAAACGCTGTCCGCGCGGACGTGGGTGGAACGCGGAAACGGGGATGTGGGCTGAAAATCCGCTTCCTACGGCGCCGAGGCGCATCAGGTACGAGGGTTCGAGGCCAAGCCTCATCTCAGTCCGGTCGCGGACTCCCCTGGGAATGAATCTAAAGGAACGGCCCCATCAAGGCAGGGCCGTCACCGCTGGCAAACAGATTAGGGGGGGGCCTGACCGAAGCCGGGGTTTGCATCGCCGCCACCCTCCCCTAGCCTGCGGGCCGTCCCATGCCCCTCCTCGAGATCGTCGCCTATTCCTACGCCTCGGCCCTAGCCGCCCAGCAAGGCGGGGCTGACCGTATCGAACTCTGCGAGAACACCGCCGAAGGCGGCACCACCCCGGGTCTGGGTACCATCGAGGCCGTCCGGGAGCTCCCGGGGGTCAAACTGCACGTGATGATCCGGCCGCGCGGGGGCGACTTCCTCTACACCGACGCCGAGTACAAGATTATGCTACGCGACATCGCCGTGGCCCGCCAAGCCGGCGCCGATGGCGTGGTCTTCGGCCTGCTGCGGCCAGATGCCTCCGTCGACCTGGAGCGGACCCGCCGGCTCGTCGCGGCCGCGAAAGGGATGTCCGTCACCTTCCATCGGGCCTTCGACTGGGCGGCCCACGCCGAGACCGCCTTGGAGGCCGTCATCGCCGCCGGCTGCCACCGCGTGCTGTCGTCGGGCCAGGCGCCGGACGCCCTCACTGGCGCCGGCACCCTCGCCAAACTCGTCCGACAAGCCGGCCGACGCTGCGCGATCCTCGCCGGTGGCGGCGTCAACCTCGGCAACGTCGCCGAAGTGATTCGCCGCAGCGGCGTCGTGGAAGTCCATGCCTCCTTGCGCGGCGTCCAACCGACCGCGATGCACGTGCGCCCTCCCTCCGTTTCGCTGGGGGCGGCTCCGGATTGGCCGGCCGACGCCATCCCGGTCGCGGACCAGGCGAAAGTGGCGGCGGTGGCAGCCTTGCTCCGAAGCCTACCCGCCGCCGACGAGGCATGAAAAAGGCGACCTAACGGTCGCCTCGTTCCGGACTAAGCGCTGGCTCAGCGATTGGTCGAGAGCTGCGCGCGCAGGTACTCGACGGTGCGGCGGACGTTCGTGTCGACCTCCATCTGGTTGGTCACGGTCTTGCGGGCATGGATGACGGTGCCGTGGTCGCGGCCACCGAAGGCCTGGCCAATGGAAACGAGGGACATGCCGGTGAGCTGGGTCGCGAGGTACATGGCGACCTGGCGCGGGAAGGCGATGTTCTGCATCCGGCGCTTGGAGGTCATGTCGGACATCTGGATGCGGTAGTGCTCGGCGACCTTGCGCTGGATGACCTCGGCGGTGAGGGTGTGGCTTGCCTCCTCGACGAGGATGTCATGCAGGAGCTTCTCGACCTGGGCGAGCTCCAAGGGCTTGCGGGTCATGCCGGTCAGACCGACGATGCGGGTGACGGCGCCCTCGAGATTGCGGACGTTGCGGGCGATGCGCGAGGCGATGAACTCGGCGATCTCCGGCGAGAGGTCGAGACCGCGGGCCGCGGCCTTCTTGCGCAGGATGGCGATGCGGGTCTCGAGGCCCGGGGCTTGGATGGAGGCCACCATACCCCACTGGAAACGCGAGACGAGGCGCTCCTGCAACTTGGCGATCTCGGAAGCCGGCCGGTCGCTGGTCAACACCACCTGCTTGTGGTTGTTGTGCAGCTCGTTGAAGGTGTGGAAGAATTCATCCTGCGTGGACTCCTTACCCGCGAGGAAGTGGATGTCGTCGATCAGGAGGAGGTCGAGCTCGCGGTAGCGGCGGCGGAACGGGGCGACGCTCCCGGACTGCAGCGCGGAGATGAAATCGTTGGTGAAGGTCTCGGAGGAGATGTAAGCGATGCGGGCCGCAGGATTGGCCGCGTAGACCGAATGCGCGATGGCGTGCATCAGGTGCGTCTTGCCCAGGCCGGTCGGGCCATGGATGAAGAGCGGGTTGTAATAGTGGCCCGGCTCCTTCGCGACGGCGAGGGCGGCGCCGTGCGCCATCTCGTTCTCGGGACCGACGATGAAGTTCTCGAAGGTGTTGGTCGCCTTGATCGCCGGAGCGGGCGAGGCGGACGGGGTGCGCACCGCGGAGCGCGGGGCGGGGGCCGCCGGCTGGGCGTCACGCGGCGCGGTGGTGGCCGCGCTGAGACGGTAGTCCATGTTGCTCCCCGCGACCAGGGTCAGCTGGCGACGCAGCACTTCGCTATAGTTGCTATTGACCCACGCCTCGGTGAGGACGGTCGGGGCTTCGAGCACGAGGATGTTACCGTCGACGATCCCGACGGCTTGGAGCGTGGAGATCCAGGTTTCGAAATCGGAACGAGAAAAAGTGTTACGAAGTTCGCTTTTGGCGGTCTCCCACAAGGAAAGGTGACGGTCAGGGCTGGCCATGGAAAGGGGTGGAGGGTTGAGAAAGGTTGTTCACAGGCTCTTTGGAAGCCCGAAAGTTGAAAATGTTTTGAAAAAAGGAGGGGGTGGCGGGTCAAAGGAGGCGGAGAGGCCCGGAATGGAGGGAGAAAGGGGGGTGCGAGGGTGGTCGCAAGTCGTTGACGGGATGAAGGTTGGAGGAGAGCAAAAAAGGAAAGGACTGGCGGCCGCCCGCAGGGGGGACACCGGTGGATCCGTGGGGTGCGGAACAGGCACCTTGATGTGCCCCCGAGCGGGCGGCACAAGCGGAAGCCCTGCACAGGATATTCACATCCAGGGGTTGATAAGAATCGGAAGTAAACGGTTGCACTTTCGTCACACGCCAAGGAACCCCAATGAACAAAGGCCTCAGAGGTCGCGCGCGAGCTCTGTCAAGTGTTCGTCACCGAGCCGACGCAGGTCCGCCAAAGTCAGGCAGTAGCGCAAACGGTCGCGGATCCGCCGCGAACCGGGCAAACCTTGGGTCAGCGGCAACAGCCGATCCAACATCCAACGGACATCGCGCGAGCCTAATCGGCTGGCGTGGACCTCCAGGGTGAGTTCCGCCAGCCGCAGCATCGCCTCCCAGCGTTGCCGCGGGCCGATCGCGCCGACCGCGGACGGCCGACCCTCCAAGGCGGCCTTGACGTCGGCGAAGATCCACGGATTCCCCAGAGCCGCCCGGCCGATCATCAACCCGGAGACGCCGGACTCGTCGCGGCGACGGAGCGCGCCGGCGCCATCCTGGACGTCGCCGTTGCCGATTACCGGGATGCGCACCGCGGCCGCCACGCGGGCAATCCACGCCCAGTCCGCGGCGCCCGCGTAACCTTGCTCCTTCGTGCGACCATGCACAGCGAGCGCCTCAACGCCCAGCTGCTCGAGACGACCGGCGACCTCGACGGCGACAATCGAATCCTGGTCCCAGCCGAGCCGCATCTTGGCGGTCAGCGGCACATCCGGGATCGCGTCCTTCACCGCCTTGACGAGATCGTACAGCAACGGGGTGCAACGCAGCAGGCCGGAACCGGCGTTCTGCTCGATCACCTTGTGCGCCGGGCACCCGAAGTTGAGGTCGAGGAAATCCGGGCGGACGCGGTCGCAGACCTCGCGGGCGGCGCGCGCCATCGAGGCCGGCGTCGCGCCGAAGATCTGCACGCCCATCGGACGCTGGGTCTCCGTGAAGTCGACCATCTCCCAGGCCTTGGCGTTATCGCGGATGAGGGCCTCGGACTGTACGAACTCGGTAACCATGACATCGGCCCCCTGCTCCTTGCAGAGCTGGCGGAAAGCGATGTCGGTCCGCCGCGCCATCGGGGCGAGGTAGAGCGGGAAGCGCCCTGGGCCGAACCACGGCAGGCGCGGCGCGGTCCGGCTCACAGGGCGCCTTCCCGCTTCTTCAGGGCGGCCTTCAGCTCGCGCCAGCGGGCCAGCCGCTCCGCGATCGCCAGTTCGGCGCCAGCCTCACCGGGGTGGTAAAGGGAGAGCGGGCGGGCGAGGTAGTCCTGACCACTGATGCCCTCGGGGTAGTCGTGGCTGTAGCGGTAGCCCCCACCCTGCCCCAACCGCTTGTTGGTGGCGTTGTGGGCATCCTTGAGATGCAGCGGGACCTCCTGCCGGGGCTGGCCGCGGACGGCATCCTTCGCGGCGGCGATCGCCAAGGTCGTGCGATGGCTCTTCGGGGACAGGGCGAGGAACAGCGTTGCGTGGGCCAGGGCGAACTCGCACTCAGGCATCCCGACCATCTCGCACGCCTGGAAAGCGGCCGTGGCCACGCCCAAAGCCCGCGAATCGGCCAGACCGATGTCCTCGGACGCGCAGATGACGAGCCGGCGGGCGATGAAGCGCGGCTCTTCGCCGCCTTCGAGCATCAGGAACAGCCAATAGAGGGCGGCGTCGGGATCCCCGCCGCGCACCGACTTGATGAAGGCGGAGGCGGTGTCGTAATGGTCGTCGCCGCCGTCGTCATAACGGATGCGCCGTTCCCGCGCGAAGGCGGCCACGGCCGCGGGAGTCACGCTCCCCAGCACGGGCGCGGCAAGCACGAGGGTCTCGAGGCAATTGAGGGCCCGGCGCAGATCGCCGCCGGCCATCTCGGCCACCTGCCGCAGGACGGCCTCGCCGGCCTTGATGCCGAGGGCACCGAGCCCGCGTTCGGCGTCCGCGAGCGCGCGACCAAGGAAGGCCGCCACCTCCTCGACGGAGAGCGGGTCCAACCGGAAGAGATGACTGCGGCTGAGCAAGGCTGGGACCACGTAGAGCCCGGGGTTATGGGTCGTGCAGCCGATCAGGCGCACCACGCCAGCTTCGACGTCCGGCAGCAGCAAGTCCTGCTGCGACTTGTTGAAACGATGGATCTCATCGACCACCAGCACGGTCTTGCGCGAGGGGTGGCGGCGGGCGTCGGCGAGCACCTCGCGGAGTTCCGCGGCTCCCGACAGCACCGCGTTGACGCGGACGACCTCGGACTTCGTCTCGGCGGCGATGACTTCCGCGAGGGTCGTCTTTCCGCAACCCGGCGGCCCATAGAACAGGAGGGAACCGAAGGTGTCGGCGCGGAGCAGGCGCGGCAGCAGGGCGTCGGGCCCGAGTAAGGCCGCATGGCCGACGACCTCCGCGAGCGAGCGGGGGCGCATCCGCGCGGCCAGCGGGCGGCGGGCGGGAGGCAAGGCCGGCTCCTCCGCCGGGCCGAAGCCCGGCAGCGGGGCGTCCGTCCCGGTGCGCCGCTCAGCCACGACCTTTCACTTCTCCTCCGCGAAAGGAATCAGGTGGCAGTAAGGCTTCTTGCCGTTGCGCTCGTAATATTTCTGATGGTAATCCTCGGCCCTCCAGAAGACCTGCTCGCCCTCGATCTTCGTGGCGATCGGGGCTGG
>JBEELT010000115.1:0-6006 GCA_041167995.1 Verrucomicrobiota bacterium
CTTGAGGCCATCGAGTTCCTTGCGCGTCTCGACGGCGGCGCGCTCGTGGCGCACGATCTGCTGGCCGACGGCGTCGCCCTGGATGCGCAGACGGATGATGTTGATCGTGCCGACGGCGGCGACGGCGAGCGTCGCGGCCACGAAGGCCCAGGTCCAGAGGCGGCGGGGGTTCATGCGGCGAGCCTCCGGACGGCGCGCAGCCGGGCGGAGCGGCTGCGGGGGTTGCGTTGCTGCTCGGCGTCCGACGGCTGGACGGCCTTGCGGGTGAGGAGGTCGGCCTGCTTGACGCGGTCGTCTTGGGCGGTGTTGTCGTCGCGGTCGACCGGGCGGCCGGCCACGCCGTTCATGTAACGCTTCACCATCCGGTCCTCCAGCGAGTGGAAGGAGATGACGGCGAGCACGCCACCGGCGGTGAGCTTGGCGAAGGCCTTGGGCAGGGCGGCGGCGAGGGCGCCGAGCTCGTCGTTGACGGCGATGCGCACGCCTTGGAAGGTGCGGGTGGCGGGATGCGGTCCGCGGGGGCCGGGGGCGGGCGGCGCGGCCTCGGCCACCAGCTCGGCGAAGGAACCGGTGCGGGCGAGACGGCCCGAGCCGCGCGCCTGCTCGATCGCGGTGACCACGCGGTGCCAGCGCGGCTCCTCGCCGTAGTCGCGCACGGCGCGGACGAGCTCCTGGCGGTCGGCGCGCTCGAGGAACTCGGCGGCGCTGAGACCGACGCGCGTGTCCATGCGCATGTCGTTGGGGGCGTCGTGGCGGAAGGAGAACCCGCGGGCGGGCTCGTCGAGCTGGAAGGAGGAGACGCCGATGTCGAGCAGCACGCCGTCGAAGCGGCCGGCCACCCGGTCGAGCTCGCGGAAGTTCTCGGCGTGGAAACGCAGGCGGCCGGCGTAGTGCGCGAGCAGCGGGGCGGCGCGTTCGCCGGCGGCCGGGTCGCGGTCCAGCGCGTCGACCGTGGCGCCCGGGGCGCGGTCCAGCAGCGCCGCGGCATGCCCGCCGCCGCCGAACGTGCCATCCAGGTAGGCGCGCCCGTCCCGCGGGTCGAGGAGTGCGAGGCACTCCTCAAGCAGGACGGGGACGTGGCTGGTCATGCGGGCTGTGAATAAGGTGTGAGTTGTGTCAGTAACTTTTGGATACAGGCTCAGATGCCGAGCT
Organism: Verrucomicrobiota bacterium; assembly: GCA_041167995.1. Classification (GTDB taxonomy): domain Bacteria; phylum Verrucomicrobiota; class Verrucomicrobiia; order Opitutales; family UBA953; genus UBA953. Next base: position 1,153 of record JBEELT010000115.1, read on the forward strand.
CCTTGAGCGCGCGCAGGATGACGAGCGTGCGCTCGGAATCGCGATCGACGGCCGGCGGATTGACCGACGTGATCTGGAACGTCGTGAAGCCGCCGCGGAACACGACGTCGCGGCCGAGCGCCGCCTGGCCCACCACGTGCTCGTTGAGCGTGATGCGTCCGGCCTTGTCGCACGCGACCTCCACGCTGTTCTCGCCGAGTAGCCGCAGTGCGTCCATCTTGTCGGGGTCGCTCACCGTGACCTGCGTCGCGGCGTCGAAGATGCGCCGCACCATCGCGGGCGGGAACACGACGATCGAGCCGAGCGCGGGGTGGAACATCGCGAGGAAACTCGTCTCGCCGCCGCCTTCGAAACGCCAGGCCGCCGGAATCGTGACACGGTTCTTCTCGTCCAGCTTTCCGTGATGGATGCCGGTGAAGAGACCGATGTGAGTGCCATTGGACATTTCGTGGGGTAAAGCCCCCTATCGACCCACTTTTCGCCACAGCCCCCCACTGGTCAAGAAATTTGCCCCATTTTGTTATTAACATGCGCCAGGATCCTGTTAATTGATTGTTTTAAGTCGTTAAAATATAAGTTGTTGTTTATTAGTGTTTTACGATTTATGCGTGTTTTTAGGCAGAAACACCCCCTCCGTCGGGTCGAGCCGATCCCCTGGCCAGACCGCCCGGGACACAGGCCGCGCGGGCCGATGTATCTATAAATCAACTACGTTTTTCCGCCCCTCCGCCCTGCCGCCGCCGGGGCGAAACTGGTTGCCTTGCCGCCCTCGCTGTGCTTTGTCTGAAGCCACTCAACCACGACCTTGACCATGAAGCTCGCCACCACCCTCGCCCTCCTCGCCACCGCCCTCGCCGTCACGGGCTGCAATACCCTAATCGGCGTCGACAACCCGGACCAGCGCGAGGCCAGTTTCTCCAACGCGACCGGGACCCTGGTCACCCGCTACAACACCGCCGACCTCGACAGCGTCTTCAATGCCGTCAAGCGGGCCATCGACTCCCAGGCCGACATGAAGCGCATGGGCGAGACCCCCGAGCCCGAGAACGCCACCGGCAACGACCTCCTGGGCGTCGTCGTCATCGCCCGCGCCATCGGCGACCTCGAGGTCAAGGTCGAGATCCTCAAGGCCGAAGACCCCATCTCCAAGCAGGCCTTCGTGTCCGTCTCCGTGAAGTACGGCTTCTTCGGCAACCTGCCGCAGAGCCAGAAGCTGGTCTCCATCATCTCCCAGAACCTCCGTCGCTAAGCGTCGGGCGGAACCGCTCCACGGACGCCGCCCGGCCCCCAGGCTCGGCGGCGTTCCTTTTTTAAGCCTCACCTCCCTTTCCCTCATGGGCAACATCCACGGCCACAGTTTCCGGATCACCACCTTCGGCGAAAGCCACGGACCCGCCTTGGGCGTCGTCATCGACGGCTGCCCGCCGCGCGTCCCCTTCGACCAGGCCTTCCTCCGCGCCGAGCTCGCGCGGCGCCGGCCCGGCCAGAGCGCGTTGGTCACGCAACGCAAGGAAGGCGACGAGCCGGAGGTGCTTTCCGGCATCTCGCCCGACGGCCTCACCCTCGGCTCACCCATCGCCATCGTCATCCGCAACACGGACCAGCGGTCGGAGGCCTACGCCGAGATGAGGACGGCCTACCGCCCCTCGCACGCCGACTTCACCTACGACGCCAAGTACGGCATCCGCGCCGTCGCCGGCGGCGGCCGTTCCTCGGCCCGCGAGACCGCCGCGCGCGTCGCCGCGGGCGCCGTCGCCAAGACCGTCCTGAGCCACGCCTGCGGCGCGCGCATCACCGCCTGGGTCGAGAGCGTCGCTGACGTCCGCATGCCGGCGCCCGCGAAGACCCCGACGCTGAAGCAGGTCGAGGCCACGCCGACGCGCTGCCCGCACCCGGCCACCGCCGCGAAGATCGACGCCCTCATCCGCGCGGCGCGCGCGGACGGCGACTCCGTCGGCGGCGTGATCTGCTGCGCCATCGAGCACCTACCCACCGGCCTCGGCTCGCCGGTCTTCGACCGCTTCGAGGCCGACCTCGCGAAGGCGATGCTCTCGCTCCCCGCGACCAAGGGCTTCGAGCTCGGCAGCGGCTTCGCCGGCACGCTGCTGCGCGGCAGCGCGCACAACGACACCTTCGTGCGCAAGGGCGGACGCATCCGCACGGCGACCAATCGTTCCGGCGGCACGCAGGGCGGCATCACGAACGGCGAGGCCGTCGTCTTCCGCGTCGCCTTCAAGCCGACCGCGACCGTGCTCAAGCCGCAGCGGACCGTGGGGCCCGACGGCCGCGCCACCGAGCTCACAGCCAAGGGCCGCCACGACCCGTGCGTGCTCCCGCGCGCTGTGCCGATCGTCGAGGCCATGGCCGCGCTCGTCGCCGTCGACCACTGGCTCCGCGACCGCGGACAGAACGCGCCCTTCGGCCGCTGCGGACGCAAGGCATGAAGCCCCTGATCATCATCCTCGGACTCCGCGGCTCCGGCCGGCTCACCGTCGCGAAGGAACTCGCCGAGAACGGCTGGTCGGAAGGCAAGCGCATCCGGACTTTCCGCGAGGCCCGCGAGGCGGAGTCCGGCGCGGCCGACACGTGGGCGTTCGCCGCCGGCGCAGCCACCCTGCCCGCCCCCGGCGACGCCGACGCGGGCATCCTCGTCACGCACGGCGGCCTGTCCGCCGTGGACCAGATGGAGGCCCTGCACCGCGCGCTCCCCGCCTCGGGCTGGCAGGTCCAGCGGATCGTGACCGTGGTGGATTGCCCGCTGACCCAGCGCCACCCCGACGTGGCCAAGTGGCTCGTGCCCTGCGTACACTTCGCGGACGTGGTGGTGCTCAACCGCCGCTGGGAGGTCCCGGGCCAGTGGGTGAACAAATTCCTCGAGCCGTACGAGGCCGACTTCTATCCGTGCCTCGTCGTGAACCTGCTGAAGCACGGCACGCTCACCAACCCGGCGATGCTGATCGAGGGCGAGCCGCTGCGCCGCACGCATATCTTCGACGATATCGACGCGGTCGACGAGATGGAGTTCGACGAGGACAACCTCCCGGACGAACCGTTCGACCTGGTCCGCCAACCCGACAAATATTTCGCGCGGGACGAACTGGGCCGGCGGATCCTCAACGTGCCGGAGATAGGCGAGGTCCTGCGCCGCGAGCAGCGGTCCTGAGTCGCGCATGCGGGCCCTGATCGCCACCTACGCCTGGCTGCTCGCCCGCCTGCCCGAGGGTTTCGCCCGAGCGAACGCCGCGTGCCTCGGTCTCCTCCTCTGGGGCCTGCGTCGCCGGGTGATTCGAGCCAATCTCCGCGCGGCCTTCCCCGACCGGGACGAGGCTTGGGTCCGGCGCATCGGGCGGCTCTCCTGCCGGCGAGCCGCCGAGATGGGCCTCTTCTCCATCGTCTCGCCGCGGCTATCGGACGACGCGATCCGCGCGCGGGTGCAGGTCCACCCGGAGGCGCTCGCGGGCGAGGCGCGGCTGACCTCCGACGTCGGCGGCCTGGTCCTGTTCGTCCCGCACTTTACGCTGATGGAGATGATGACGGCGATCACCTTGGCGGCGCCGGCGCTCGGCGACCGACCCTGGGTCACGCTCTACCGCCCGCTGAACCAGCCGGCCGCCGACGCGTGGGTGAAGGCCGCGCGCGAGCGCTTCGGCATGCGGCTGGCCTCGCGCCGCGAAGGGTTCAGCGAGCTGATGCGCAATGTGCGCGCCGGCGGGGCCAGCTGCATCCTCTTCGACCAGAAGATCCAGTCCGGGCGGCGCCTGACCTTCCTCGGCCGCCCCGCCGCCGTGACCCACCTGCCCGGGCTCCTCGCGCAGAGGCACAAGGCCGCCACGCGGATCTTCTGGGCCGAGCGGACCGGCTTCTGGCGCTGCGTGCTACGGAGCGCCGTCCTGCGGTCGACGGACACCGCCGGCCTTACCCGCGAATCCAACGCCTGGCTGGAGACCCGCTTGCGCTCGTCCGACGAGGCCTGCGCGGATTGGCTGTGGGCCCACGACCGGTGGCGCTACGGCGACGCCCCCTGGCACGAGGAACTCTGAGGTCAGGACTTACTTCGCGCCGTCGGCCGGAGCGGACGGGACCGCGGGTTCATCCTTGCGACGCTTGGGGTCATCCTTCTTGGCGTCGTCCTTCTTACCCTTGCCGAAGTCGCTACCGTGCTTCTCGGCGATCTTCCGGACATAGTCCTGGCGATCCTCCGCGCTCAGGGCCAAGAAGCGCGCGCGTTCCTCGTTGGCCTGGGCCGCCGGCATAGTCTTGAAATGGTGCTCGAGGATGCGGGCGCTGAAGCCGCGTTCGCGCATCTCCTTCATGATCTTGGTCCGTTCCTCGGGAGGCGCCTGCTCGTATTTGACGAGCCGGGCGGCGTAGTCGGCGCGGGCCTCGGGGGACATGCGCTCCAGTTTCTCAATCGCGAGGCGGATGCGGGAAAGGCGCTCCGGCGGCAGCTCCATGATCCGACGGATGGTCTGGATCTCCTCCACGGACGGGAGCGCCTCGGGACCCCGCGAGGGCGGGCCGGGCGGGCGGGCGGGCGCGTCGCCTTCGGCGGCGACCGCGACGAGGGCGAGCAGGAGGCAGGCCAGCGACAGGACGGGACGCATGGTGGTCACAGTTCGGGGTTGATCAGCGCTTCCACCACCGAATGCGGGTCGATGGCCGGGGTGAGGAACGAAAGTTCGTCGGCGAACCCGAGGATGTCGCTGAGCTGGCGGGATTCGTCGCTAGCGGCGAGGGCGTCGGCCCGCTGGGCGAGCGAATCATCGCCGCGCCCTTGGAGGACGAAGGCGGCGAGGAGGCAGGCGGCGGCCGTGGTCAGGCCGGAGCCCCAGCGGAGCAGGGTCCGGCGGCGGC
>JBEELT010000116.1:0-5972 GCA_041167995.1 Verrucomicrobiota bacterium
GCCGATGGGCAGCGCCGCGAGCTACCTCTGCCTCGGGCCCGGCTTCTCCAGCGCCTGCAACACCCCGCACCGCCGGCACAAGACCTGGGTGCACGAAGGCGGCATCAGCACGCCCCTCGTCGCGCACTGGCCGGCCGGCATCGCCGCCCGCGGCGAACTCCGCCAGACGCCGGCCCACCTCGTCGACATCGTCCCCACCCTCCTCGAGCTCGCCGGCGCGACCAAGCCCAAGGAGTGGCAAGGCCAACCCATCCCGCCCGCCCCCGGCACGAGCCTCGTGCCCGCGCTCACGCAGGACGTCGTGATCGCGCGTGACAGCCTCTGGTGGCTGCACGAAGGCAACAAAGCCATCCGCGTCGGCGACTGGAAACTCGTCGCGGCCAAGGACCAGCCTTGGTCCCTCTACGACCTGCGTACCGACCGCGCCGAACAACACGACCTCTCCGCAAAGTTCCCGGACAAGGCGAAGGAACTCGCAGACCTCTGGCAGAAGCAGACCGACGAGACCATCGCCCTGGCCAAGCTGACGCAGGACGAGCAACCGCGCGCCAAGGCGAAGGCCGCTGGGAAGAAGGCCAAGTGAGCAATCGGTAGGGCTGACCGTCCCCGGTCGGCCGCAGGCATGGGGTCTGGCTTCGTCTCGCGCAGCGATGACGTGCCTGACCTCATGCCGACCCATCGCGCGTCCGCGGACCAGCAGGGACGCTGGTCCCTACCGAGTGACAGGGATGCTTTAGGGCTGCGGATGGGGCTAGGGTTAGGGCCAGAAGTTACAAAGTGTGAAGCAAGCGGTCCGCCTCTGGCCAACCGATCAACGAATCAACCGATCAACTGAATCTCGCCCTACCAACTTCCACACGCCCACCTTAGTCTCGCACCACGCCAAGGCGCGGACTTAGTCTCGCATCCCTACCCCTAGCCCTAGCCCTTTTAGTCCAATGCCTCTCTCTCACCTCCTCGTGCTCACCGCGCTCCTGATCAGCCCCCTCGTCGGCCTCCAGGCCGCCGAGGCCCCCGCCGTCGTCTTCGACGCCCGCGCCTATGGGGCCGTCGGTGACGACGCCACAGACAATACCGCGGCTTTTTCTCGCTGCCTCGCCGCCGTGGTCGCCGCCGGGGGCGGTCGCATGACTTTACCCACCGGCGTTTTTCGCGGCCGGATCATCGTTCCACCCATCAACCGTCCCGCCCCCAGCTGGGTTTCAATCGAGATTGTCGGCGAGACGGAGCCGACGCCGGTCTTCGGCACGATCGGTGATTTCCCCCTACAGAATCACGGCACCATCGTGAAGTGCCTCGCAGATGCGGGCCCCGGGGTCATCTCTGTCCCGCGGGCTCCCTCGTCATTGTACGGCGGCTTCTCGGCCGTATTCGTCGTCCTGCGCAACCTTGACGTACGCACGTCCGACAACCCGGGCATCGACGGGGTCGACCTGCGTTTCGCGATGCAAGCAAAGCTGGAGAACGTCTTCATCAACACTGGCGTCTACAATGTGCAGACGTCCCGGCCGACCCATGAGACCAAAGGGCTCATCACCCCCGCCTGTAATAACGCGGCACTGACTATCCTCCGACAGGTCGTCGTGACCGGTTACCATACCGGGATTGTCGTCAACGAGCACACCGACGCCGACAACCTGGTCGTCGGGAGCAACGTGCGTGGCCTGGAGTTCGCCCAAGCCCACCACGCCTCGCGGCTCGGCCGGGTCGGCGCCTACCGCAACAGCTGTCACGTCGCCGTGACCGGCAAGCACGGCTTCTCGATCGCGCAGCTCAATACCGAGTTCCCGGGGAAGGGGCAGACCGACCCCCGCAACGCCTGGCAGACGCTCGAATGCGACGTCGACGACCCCCGCGACCTCGCGACCGCCGACATCAACTACTGGGCGGTCAAGGGCAACGTCGGCGCCGTCCCCGACTTCATCCTCCGCGGCGGCGCCAATATCCGAGCCCGCCGCATCGGCTCCGCCAAGTAACCGTGGAAGAGATTAGGTGTTAGGGAGTAGGGATTAGGGAGTAGGCAGCAGGTGGTAGATGGTAGGCGGCAGAAAGCAGGTTGAAGGTACTAGGCGGTAGGTGTTAGGTGTTAGGTGTTAGGTGTTAGGTGTTAGGTGTTAGGTGTTAGCCCAACTCCCCATTTCCCACCCCCACCCCAACTCCCCACTCCCTAAAACCTACTCCCTACTTCCTCCCACTCCCTACTTCCTGCTCCCTAATCCCTACTCCCTCCCCTTCTCCCCATGCGCCTCCCCACCCTCCTCCTCGCCTGCCTCGCGCTCGGCTCGTCGTTGCTGGCGGCCGACCTCCGACTCGCGTCCCCGCTCTCCGACCACATGGTGCTGCAACGCGAGAAGCCCGTGGCCGTGTGGGGCTGGGCCGACGCGGGGGAAGCCGTCACGGTGGCCTTCGCGGGCCAATCCAAGACGGTCACCGCCGACGCCGAGGGCAAGTGGCTGCTCCGCCTCGATGCGCTTCCGGCTTCCGCCGAACCGCGCTCGCTGGTCGTCACCGGCAAAGCCGACCGCCGCCTCGAGGTGAAGGACGTGCTCGTCGGCGAGGTCTGGCTCGGCTCGGGCCAGTCCAACATGGCGATGATTGTGCAGAATTCCCAGAACTTCGAAGCCGAGAAGGCCGCCGCGAAGTACCCGCTGATCCGGCACTACCAGGAATCCTCCGCTCCCGCCGACCAGCCCAAGGCCGAGGGCAAGGGCCAGTGGCGGGCCTGCGCGCCCGAGACCGTCGGCGGCTTCTCCGCGGTGCTCTACTTCTTCGGCCGCGAGATCCATCGCGAAGTCGGCGTCCCCGTCGGCCTCGTCAACACCTCCGTCGGCGGCACGCCCATCGAGTCCTGGGTCTCCGCCGAGGTCCAGTCGTCGGCCCCCGCGACGAAAGCGCGCTACGAGTCCCAGCTGAAGGCCCACCTGGAATTCGACGCCGCCAAGGCGACGGCCCAGCACGAGAAGCAGGTCGCTGTCTGGAAGGTCGCGGCGGAAAAGGCCAAGGCCGCCGGCAAGGAGGTTCCGCGCAAGCCGGTCGACCCGATCGCCAACCGCAAATTCAAGGGCGGCCCGGCGGCTCTCTACAACGGCAAGGTCGTGAACCTCGCGCCCTACACGCTGCGTGGCATGCTGTGGTACCAAGGCGAAGGCAACGCCGGCAACCCCGGCCTCTACGAGACGCAGCTCACCCAGCTCGTCACGAGCTGGCGCACGCTCTGGCAGGACGAAGTTCCTTTCGCCTGGGTGCAGCTCCCGAATTACCGCACCTCGAACTCCGAGAGCTGGCCGCGCCTCCGTGAGTCGATGATGAAGGTGCTCGCGCTGCCCAAGACCGGCATGGCCATCACCCTCGACATCGGCGACCCCCAGGACATCCACCCGAAGAACAAGCAGGACGTCGGCAAGCGCCTCTCCTACTGGGCGCTGGCCACGGTCTACGGCCGCACCGTCCCCGCGATCAGCGGCCCCCTGCCCACCGGCAGCCAGGTCGAGGGCGACGCGCTCCGCGTCTCCTTCCGCCACGCCGACGGTCTCAAGACCCGCGACGGCGCCGCCCCGCGCGGCTGGCTGCTCGCCGGCGCCGACCAGGCCTGGAAGCCCGCCGAAGCCCGCATCGACGGCACCTCGGTGGTCGTCCGCTCCGCCGCCGTTCCCGCCCCCGTGGCCGCGCGCTACGCTTGGGCCGAGAACCCCGACGCCCATCTCGTTAACGGCGCGGGCCTGCCCGCCACGAGCCTTCGGACGGACACCTGGCCCGACCCCGCGGCCAAGTAGTCCGCGCGGGCGGATTTCCCCTCGCAACCGCCGGGTCTTTGGGCTGTCTTAATCGTCTTAAGACCCCATGAAAGCCCTGGCCCTTCCCTTGGCGCTCCTGCTTGGCGCCGCCGCCTACGCCCTCAACAAGGGGAACGCCGGCCCCGACCAGGTGGAGATCAAGTTCAACCTCCCCCCGCCCATGCCGCTGACCCCCGCCGAGGAGCTGGCGACGTTCCGGCTGGAGAAGGGCTTCCGCATCGAGCTGGTGGCCAGCGAGCCGATGATCGAGACGCCGGTGGCGATCAGTTTCGACGAGCAAGGCCGGATGTTCGTGGTCGAGATGCGCGGCTACATGCGCGACCTCACCGGCTCAACCGAGAAGGAACCGTCGGGGCGCGTCTCCCTGCTGACCGACACCGACGGGGATGGCCGCATGGACAAGGCCACCGCGTTCGTCGACGGCGTGGTGATGCCGCGCTCGGTCCTCGCCGTGAACGGCGGGGCGCTGGTGGCGGTGCCGCCGGAGCTCATCCTCTGCCGCGACACCCAGGGCACCGGCCGCGCCGATAGCCGCACCGTGGTGGCGTTCGACTTCGGGACGGCGGGCGGACAGCCCGAGCACATGGCGAACACGCCCATCTGGGCGCTCGATAATACGATCTACGCCGCGGGCTACGGCACCGGGCTCCGCCTCAAGGCGGGCGCCTGGCAACGCGGCCCGGGCCTCGGCCGCGGGCAGTGGGGCCTGTGCCAGGACGATTTCGGCCGCCTGTACTTCAACTACAACTCCGACCTGCTCCGCACCGACCTGCTGCCGGCGCCGGCTTACGCCCGCAACCCGCTCCTGCGCAACGCGGCGGGGCTCAACCACCAGGTGATGCTCGACCAGTCGGTCTACCCTTCCCACCCGACCCCGGGTGTGAACCGCGGCTACGACCCGAAGACGCTCCGCGCCGACGGCAAGCTGGCCAAGGCGACCGCGACCTGTGGCGCGGCGGTCTACCGCGGCGACGCTTACCCGGCCGAGTACCGCGGCAACGCCTTCGTACCCGAGCCGTCGGTGAACCTGATCAAGCGCCTGCTGCTCAGCGAGCAGGACGGCATCGTCAAGGCGACCGACGGCGCGAAGGACCGCGAGTTCCTGACCTCGACCGACGAGCGCTTCCGCCCGGTGCAGGTCGTGAACGGTCCCGATGGCTGCCTCTACGTGGTCGATATGTACCGCGGGATCGTCCAGCACACGGCCTTCCTGACGCACTACCTGGTCGCGAACATCAAGGCCCGCCAGCTGGAGCAGCCCATCAGCCAGGGCCGCATCTGGCGCATCGTACCCGAAGGCGGCCGCAAGGTGGCCCGGACCGCGATCCCGGCCGACGCCGCTAGCCGTGTGAAGTTGCTCGCCCATGCCGACGGCTGGGTGCGCGATACGGCCCAGCGCCTGCTGGTGGAAGCCGGCGATAGTGCCATCGGCCCGTCCCTGAAGACCCTCGCGACCGACGCCCAAGCGCCTGCGCTGGGTCGCCTGCACGCGCTTTGGACGCTCGACGGCCTCGGCCTCGTCGACGCACCCCTGATCCAGTCGGCCTTGCGCGACGCCCACCCGCAGGTCCGCGCGGCGGCGGCCCGCTTGGCCCCGCTCGACGCCCTCCCGGCGCTCGCGGCGCTGACGAAGGAGTCCGACAAGTTGGTCCTCTCGCATGTGGCCATGCGCCTCTCGGCGATGAACCAGCCGGCGGCCGACGCAGCCCTGGCCGATGTGCTGACGCGCCACGGCGACGTGGCCTTGCTGCGCGAGGCGGCCCTCACGGGCATCCGCGGGCGCGAGACTTCCCTGGCCAAGGCGATCGCCGCCCGCGGCGCCGGCGACCCCGCCCAAGCGGCGTTGGAATCGCTGGCGACCTTGATCGCGGCGGCCAACAAGGCCGGCCCGTTCGAGGAGATGCTCACCCTCGCGGCTTCGCTCGGCGCCAACCGCGACGCCCAGTCCGCCCTGCTCCGCGGCCTCGCGTCGGACGGCAATACGGCCAAAGGCAAGAACGCCAAGGCGACCCCGCCGAAGCTGCTTTGGTTCGGTCAGGAGCCCGCGGCCCTCGCCGGCCTGCAGGGCCAGAAAGCCCTCCCCGCGGTCCTCGTGCGCATCGCCTGGCCCGGCAAGCCCGGCGCCCCCGCCCAGCCGAAGATCGCCCCGCTGAACGCCGCCCAGACGGCGCTATTCGA
>JBEELT010000117.1:0-5886 GCA_041167995.1 Verrucomicrobiota bacterium
AAGTCCTGACCGCTCCCCTTGCCTCCCTTTGACTGTAGATACAAAAAAGCCGGAGGTGGTCCTCCGGCTGATTGGGAAATGGGGAGGTGATCAGGCGCCCTGGGCGGTCTTCTTGGCCTCGGCGGCCGGCTTGGCCGCCGGGGCGGCGCCGGCCTTGGGGGCGAAGGGATTCTCGCCGGCGGCGACCTTCTCGCGGTCGGCCTTGATGCGGCTGACCAAGGATTCGTTGCCGGCGGCGTCGGCGAGGGCCGCGTCAATCAGCTTCAGCGCCCGCTCCTTGTTATCGGCGTCGATCCGCAGGGAAAGGATCGCCTTGTTCATGCTGAGAATCGCCTTCTGGGGACCGGAAACCGCGCCGTACATCTCGTCGTAGGCGGCGCTGCCCGCGGCGAAATCCTTGGCCTCGATGGCGGCCTTCACCTTGGCCGAGGCGGCGGCGCGCTTGGCGCCGGCCTCGGAAGCGTTCTTGGCCTCGGCCGCGAGGGCCTTCTTGCCTTCCGGGGTGTTCTTCTTCGAGAGCTCCTGGAGATGGGTCACGTACTTCTCCGGACCACCCGCCTGATAACCGGTGCGGGCGTAGACCTCACCTTGGGCGTCCATCAGGAGGATCGTCGGGAAACCCGTGATGCCGTAGGTCTTCTGGGCGGCGCGATTCTTCGCCTTCACCTCATCGGACTGCGGCTTCTTGTTCGGAAAATCGAGCTCGACGAGCACAAACTTCTTGGTCGCGGCCTCGAAGGCCGGCAAGTCGAAGACTTCCTTCTTCAGCTTGATGCACCAGCCGCACCAGTCGCTGCCAGTGAAGTCGACGAGGATATCCTTCTTCTCCTTGGCGGCCACCTTCTTGGCTTCGTCGAGGTCCGTCAGCCAGGTGGGGGCGGCGGCGGCGGGGAGGATGGCCAGCAACGCGAGGGCGAGCGTGGCGAGGGTCTTGGAGGTACGCATGATTGTGGTTGAGAGGGGTTACTTGGACGTGGTCTTCTTGCGCTCGGCATCCTGGTCGCGGACCTTGAGGACGCGTTCACGGAGCTCGGCGATCTCGGCGAGGACTTCCTTGCTCGTGGTGAGGGTCGCGACCTCGTCGACGACCTTGAGGACGGCGTCGTGGTCGCCGCGCTTGCACTCGGCGGTGATGCCGACGCGCACGTTGAGGGTCATGCGGACGAGGAAGTCGCCCGAGAGGCCCTTCTCCTTGAAGAACTTGTTCATCGCGGCCTCGGCGCCCGCGAGGTCCTTCTTCGAGAGCGTCGGATCCAGCACCGGGCCGAGCTGCTCCTCGATCTCATGCTCAAGCGCCTCCGCCTTCATCTTGGCGGCGAGGGTCTTCTTGACTTCGGGGGTGTTCTGCTTGGCAAGGGTGCCAAGGTGCTCGAGGTACTTCTTGGCCCCGCCTTCCTGATAGCCGGTCTGCGCGTAGACCTCGCCCTGGGCGTCCAGTAGCAGAATGGTCGGGAAACCGGAGATTGCATACTGCTTCGAAAGGGCCGCGTTCTTCGCCTTGACCTCGGGCGACTGCTTCGAGGCGCGGGGGAAGTCGATCTCGACGAGGACGAACTTCTTGGAAGCTTCGGCGAACTCCGGCTGGTCGAAGACCTCCTTCTTCAGGCGGATGCACCAGCCGCACCAATCGCTACCGGTGAAGTCCACAAGGATATCCTTCTTCTCGGCGGCCGCCTGCTTCTTCGCGGCGTCGAGATCGGTGAGCCAGGTGTCCGCGGCGAAGAGCGAAGGCAGCGTGGCGAGGAGGGCCAGGACCGACAGGCCGAGGCGGGCAAGGTTGCGGGGCATCCTTCGATAACCCTCGATAAGCCCAAGGTTGGCAAACCACAAAACCAACCCTGCGTTGCCAAAAGGCCCGTCACCCCCATACCTCCAACCCATGGCGGCAACCCGCATCCTGCTGGTGGACAATGGCTCCCTTCGCCCGGAAGCCACCCTCGAGCTACGTCGACTATCGGCGGAAGTCGCTCAATTGCTGGGGCAGCCCGTGCATCCGGTCTCCGTCCTCCATTCGCATAAAATCGCCGCAGCCCTGCTCACCGACGAACCTGCCGTCATCTTCGAGCAGGCCGTGCAGCAAGCCAAAGTCGACGGCATCGCCGAGCTCATCTTGCTGCCGCTGTTTATCGGACCCAGCCTCGCGCTGACGGAATACCTGCCGAAGGTCTTCGCCGAAGCCCAGGCCGGCGCGATGAAGCTGAGTATCCGTGAGCCGCTTTTCGGACCGGAACTGCTGAGCATGCTGATCGATAACCTGAAGTCGACCGGCTGGACCAAGGGCAGCGGTACGGTGCTGCTCTGCGACCACGGCTCGCCCATCCAAGAGGTGACGCGCTGCCGTAACTTCTTCGCCGTCGCGATCCGCACCGAACTCGGACTTAAAGACGACGAGCTCATCGCCTGCTCGATGGAGCGCCGAGAGGGCGCCGAGTATGCCTTCAACGAGCCGCTGCTCGAAGACGCCCTCCAACAGGCCAAGGGCGAGGCGGTCATCCTGATGCTCTTCCTGTTGCCCGGCCGTCATGCCGGCGGCGATGGCGACGTCGCGACCATCGCCAAGGAGCGCGCGCCAGCCGGCCTTCGCTGGAAACTCAGCCCTTTGCTGGGCACGCACCCCGCCCTCCCGGCGCTGCTCTTCCGCCGGCACCTCTACTCCCCCAGCTTCAAGACCACCAAGATTGCGGCCATCACGACGGTGCTCGCCATGGGATTACTGCCCGTACTGGTCAGCGTACTCGCACCTAAGGACCTAGGGCTTGGCGAGCGCCTCATGATGTGGCTCGGCGGAGTCGCCGTGATCTGCACGGCTCTGTTCCTTTTCTTACGGGCCAAGGTCTGGAAGAAGGCCTAAACTCAGGCGAACGCCGCGATCCGGCCCATCAGGCCGGCAAGGCGAGGCGGAGCGACGACGGCACCGACCACAGCGATGAGCGGCGTAGGTAGCACCGAAACGTCGACCTTACCTGAAGCGAGGTCGGTCAACGTCGTCAGCACATCCGAGGCGCCGTCCTGGGAAACCTTCGACAGCAGGCGAATCGGCAAATCGGCCTGGGCGCCGGCGGCGATGAGCTTCACGGCGACGGACGGCAGCGCCTTCGCGCCCATGTAAAGACAGAGCGTGGCGCCGGTCTCCACGTGCGCCTGCCAATTCTGGTCGGTGCCGTCGGCGCAATGACCGGTGAGGAAGGTGACGGAAGCCGCCTTACCGCGATGCGTCAACGGGAACGCGGCATCCGCGCCGGCAGCGGTGGCGGCCGTGACGCCGGGGACGACCTCGAAGTTGATCCCATGCGCGGCGAGATGGTCCATCTCTTCGCCGAGCCGACCGAAGACGCCCGGGTCGCCGCCCTTGAGCCGGACGATCAAACCGCCCTGACGTGATTCGCGCACGAGCACGGCGTTGATCTCGTCCTGGGTCATGGAGTGCACGCCGCAACGCTTGCCGACCGGCACGATCTTGGTCGTCGCCGGGATCTCCGCCAACAGGGCATCTCCCGGGAGGGCGTCATGGATGACGACATCCGCCTGCTTGAGCAGACGCAGCCCTCGGACGGTGATCAGATCGGGAGCCCCCGGTCCGGCACCGACAAAGACCACCCGGCCGATGTCATAATTTACCATTTATTTAAACTTGACCCTATTTATGTAATCATCAGTCATCTTATCAAGTTAAAAAACGCCATGGATAAACCCTCCGAAAAGCCGCTCACCAAGAACGAGGTCATGAAGGCCGAAAAGCCCGACCTTTCCGGGACGATCCGCGAGACCCTCGCCAACCCTGCCGCCGACCGTTTCAGCGGTGACGACGAGCAGTTCATCAAATTCCACGGCATCTACCAGCAGGACGACCGCGATAAGCGCAAGGTCGCCAAGGAATACTCCGTGATGGTCCGCACGCGACAGACCGGCGGCATCGTCCCGGCCGCTCAATACCTCGTGTACGACGAACTCTCCGGTCGCTTCGCCAACGGCACCCTGCGCATCACCTCGCGCCAGACCTTCCAGTTCCACGGCGTCGCCCAGCAGGGCGTCGGCTCCCTCATCAAGTCGATCAACGAGGCCCTCTCCTCCACCCTGGCCACCTGCGGCGACGTCAACCGCAACGTCACCGCACCCTCCAACCCGCCCGTCGACGAAGTCACCCAGCAGATCGAGGACGACGCCTTCACGGTGACCCGCGCGCTGCTGCCGAAGACCACGGCCTACCACTCCATCTGGGTGGACGGCGTGCAGCTCGACCTCGGGCTCGGCGACAAGATTGCGAAGGCTCGCGCCTCCGTCGACCAGACGAACCCCTACCTCCCTCCGCCCGCCGACCATGATGACAGCGGCGCGCCCGTCGACCTGCTCTACGGCAAGACCTACCTGCCCCGCAAATTCAAGACCGGCTTCGCGCTCCCGCCGAACAACGATGTGGACATCTTCACCAACGACATGGGCTACGTCGCCATCGTCGAAGGCGGCAAGCTCGTCGGCTACAACCTGCTTGTCGGCGGCGGCCTCGGCATGTCCCACGGCAACAAGGCGACCTACCCGCGCCTGGCCGACGTCATCGGCTTCCTCACCCGCGAGCAGGTCGTCGCCGTCGGCGAAGCCGTGATTAAGATCCACCGCGATTGGGGCGACCGCACCGACCGCAAGCACGCCCGCATCAAGTACGTCCTTCAGGAGAAGGGCGTCGAGTGGTTCCGCGCCGAGCTCGCCAAGCAGCTGGGCGCCGCGCTCCCGGCCGCCAAGCCGTTCCAATTCAAGGGCCAGGGCGACGCCTTCGGCTGGGCCCAGCAGCGTGATGGCAACTGGTTCCTCGGCCTCTTCATCGAGACCGGCCGCGTCAAGGACGCCGGCGACTACCGCCTCAAGACCGCCCTTCGGGTCATCGCCGAGCGCTTCAGCCCGACCTTCCGCCTCACCGCCACGCAGAACCTCATCCTCTCCGACGTGAAGGCCGCCGACAAGGCCGCGCTCGAGCAGGTGCTCCGCGACCATGGCTGCGCGATCGTCTTCAACCCGGGCCTCGTCAAGGGCCGCGGCATGGCGTGCCCCGCCCTGCCGACCTGCGGTCTCTCCCTCGCCGAGTCCGAGCGCGTCTTCCCGACGATCCTCGGCAAGCTCGAGGACGCCCAGGCGGCCGCGGGCTTCGGCGGCGAGGAACTCGTCGTCCGCATGACCGGTTGCCCCAACGGCTGCGCCCGCCCTTACAACGCCGAGATCGGCTTCGTCGGCAAGGCCCCGGGCAAGTACAACCTCATGCTGGGTGGCAACCGCGAAGGCACGCGCCTCGCGCGCCTCTTCAAGGAATCCGTCCCGGCTGACGAGATCCCGGTCGTGGTGGGCGCCCTCTTCCAGCAGTACGCCAAGGAACGCAAGAACGGTCAGGCCTTCGGCGACTGGGTCGACCAAGCGTCCGTCTGGCCCGTCGCCCCGTCCGCCTAAGCCCGCTGATGGCCGAGTTCGACCCAGCCCGCATCCCGGAACTCGACGCCCGTCTCGCGACGCTGGCGCCGGTGGACCGTCTGCGCTGGGCCTACGAGACCTTCGGCGCGCGCGCCGGCATCGGCACGAGTTTCCAGCCCGCCGGCGTGGTCATCCTGCACCTCGCCAAGACCGCCGGGCTGCCGCTCCCGGCCTTCACGCTCAACACCGGCCTGCTCTTCCCGGAGACCCTGGAGTTCAAGGCGAAGCTCGAGGCGCACCTCGGCATCAAGGTCGAGGAAGTCCTCCCCGCCCAGACCGTCGAACAGCAGGCCGCCCAGTACGGCGCCGAACTCTGGAAGCGCGACCCGGAGAAGTGCTGCGAGCTCCGCAAGGTCGACTCGCTCGGGAAGAAACTCTTCGAACTCGACCTCTGGATCACCGGCATGCGCCGCGACCAGTCCGGCGAACGCG
>JBEELT010000118.1:0-5868 GCA_041167995.1 Verrucomicrobiota bacterium
CCTCCGTCTCGCGCTCCGCGGCGGCGGCTTCCGCCGAGGCCGAGGCCGCGGGCGAGTCGCTGAGCCGGATGAGCGCGTCGAGCGAGGAGAAGTGGCGCGTCCAGTCGGTCATGTCCGGGATGTCGCCGACGACCGTCGAGAAGAGCTCGCGCTTCTCCTGCTTAAGTTCCTCGATGCGTTCCTCGACGGTGCCGGGAGCAATCATGCGGTAGATGAGCACGGGATTCTTCTGCCCGATGCGGTGCACGCGGTCGACGGCCTGGGCCTCGACGGCGGGATTCCACCAGGGGTCGAGCAGGAAGACGTACTCGGCGGTGTTCAGGGTGATGCCCGTGCCGCCCGCCTTGAGGGAGGCGAGGAACAAGGCCGGCCCCTTGGTCTCCTTGAAGCGCTCCACCGGCGCGGAACGGTCCTTGGTCTCGCCGGTCAGCTCGAAGACCGGCAGGTGCGGCAGGTCGCGGGCCAGGGCGGACTTGACGCGCTCAATCAGCGAAACGAACTGCGAGAAGACGACGGCCTTGGAGCCGTTCGCGGCGACCTCCGCCAACTTCGAGACGAGCAGGGTGATTTTGCCCGAGTGCGCCGACGGACAGCCCGAATTCTCCGGCAGCAGCCCGGGGTCGCAGCAGACCTGGCGCAGGCGCATCAGCAGCGTGAGCACCGAGGTGGCGTCGCGGGAGAGCAGGCTCGCCAGCTCGCCCGAGAGCCCGCTGCCCTGCGTAAGGTGCTGGTACAGGGCCCTCTGCTCGTGGGTGAGCGGACACGGTAGGACCACCTCCATCTTCGGAGGGATATCGGCGGCGACGTGGCGTTTGAGGCGCCGTAGCACGAACGGCGAGACCTGTCGACGGACCTTGCCCAGCGCCGCCTGCGGGTCGCGGAGCATCATCCGCTCGAACTGGGCGCGCTTGCCGAGCAGCCCGGGCATCAGGAAGCGGAAGATCGTCCAGATGTCCGTGGGACGGTTCTCCAGGGGCGTACCCGTGATCGCGATACGGTGCGTCGCCTGCAAAGCCACACAGGTCTGCGTCGTCTTGGATTCGGGGTTCTTGATCGCCTGCGCCTCATCGAGGACCGCGTAGCCGAACCTGGTCTTCGCCAACTGGTCGGCGTGCCGGCGTAGCTGCGTGTAGCTCGAGATCCATAACCGGGCCGCGGGGTTGCGCACAAAATCGTCGTCCGCCGTCAGGACCGCGACGCCCGCGCTCAGCTCGGGGTGGAAGCGTTTGATCTCGCCGATCCAAACGGGAATCACGCTGGCTGGGCAGACGATGATGGTCCGCTCGCCGACTGGCCGCGAGACCAGGAGCGCCAGGACCTGGACGGTCTTGCCGAGGCCCATCTCATCCGCCAGCAGCGGGTGCGCACCAAGTTCGCAGAGGCGGGCCAGCCAGGCCACGCCCTTGGCCTGATAAGGGCGGAGATGGGCGGGCAGGTCGTCCGGCGCGACGGGCTCCTGCAGCAGGCGGTCCTTCCAGGCCTTGAGCTCGTCGTTAAGCTTGAGCGCACCGACGGCGGCGTGATCAAAGAGCGAAAGCAGCAGGTAGCGCGGCACCTCACCCTCCTTGGCCCGCCAATCCTCCGAGAAGTCCGCCACGGCCGCGTTGTAGGCGACCACGCCCTTGCCCGGCAGGATCACGGGCCGACCGCCGGCCTTGAGCAGTAGTTTCTGTTCTTCCGCCAGCAAGCGGTGCTTGCCCGCCTTGAGCCGCCAGTTGAGGCGGAAGGACTTTCCGTCCGCGCCGGACTCGGCGTCCGCGTCGACTTCGACCTGTAGCTGCTCATTGCGGAAGATCTCAAGAGCCTCTTCGCCGACGAGCCGGAAACGCTTTCGCCACTCGGCGAGCTCCTCGCGGACGAACCGCTCGATGCGCCCGATATTATCGATACCCCAGGTGCCGGCAGCCTTCCCATAGGCGAAGCCGGCGCGGTGGGCCACGGTGGAGAAACGGAATAAGGTCTGCCGCTGCTCGTCGGAAAGCTCGTCGCCCGGCACCGCGCCGGGACCGAAACAGCTCCAGGCATGGCCGCCGCGGCCCGACCACGAGGCGGAAGCCGTCAGGCCGCCCGGGGAGAGCTCAAACGCCACCTGCAGCTTCAGCGCGGCCCGCGCGCCGGCATCCTTGCGCTCCGGCTCGACGGGGGCCGCCGGCGCCGCCGCGGGAGCGGAGTCGTCGACGGGGGAAATCTCATCGGCGAGCAACTCTTCAACCTCGTACATGCCGGCGACGGCGTAAGGTGCGCCGTTCTCCTCCTCGGGCAGCGAGGTGCGCCATTCGATCCGACCTTCCCCTAGTTCGATGACGGCGCGGACCGTCTGCGTCTCCGTCCGGGTGACCGCCTCGGCGGCGTGGGGCTTCAACTCCAGCGAACGGACGAGACCCTCGGTGTAGATGCGGCGACCTTCCTCGAGGTCGGCCTTGCGGAACGTCTTCTCCCAGGACTCAGGCAGAGACGCGAACCACCGTTCCAAGGCTTCCGTGGAATACGAACGATTGGCCGGTCGCGGGGTAGACATCGACGGGACGGCATTAAACCTGCCCGATTTCCTCGATACAATCCCCAATCTTGCCACTAAACGCTCATAACTGGGCACGGTCTGGACTTGTTTCCCCGAGAGACGGAAGCCTAATATCCGTTACCTTTATCGGTCACCAAAATGAAACACTTGAGCGTAGGAACCCGTTGGAACGCCGACCTCGTCGCCTCTTACCATGAGCGCTGGACGCAGGATCCTTTGTCCGTGGACGCCGAATGGCGTACCTTCTTCGAAGGGTTCGAACTGGGGCTCAGCCTGCCGCCCAAGCCCGGCAAGTCCGCCCCCGGCCCGGCCGGCTCCGTCGATGCCGTGGCCCAGTTCAAGGTTCTGGCCGCCATCGAGGCCTATCGGGTGCTCGGCCACCTCCAAGCCCGCATCAACCCCCTGCTCGACCCTCAGCCCCACTTCGCCCTGACCGACAAGGCCCTGGGACTTGACGGCATCGCCCCCGACCGGTCCTTCCACACGGGCGACTTCCTTGGCGGCAAGACCTTGGCCCTGTCGGAAATCCTGACGAAGCTCCGGGCCATCTACTGCGGCCCCATCGGGGTCGAGTTCACGCACATCCAGGACGGCGCCCGCCGCCGCTGGCTGCAGGAGCGCACGGAGTCCTGCGGCCTCCGCCCGGCCTATGACGCCGACACCCGTCGCCGCTTCCTCCGCACCCTCGTGCAGGCCGAGCAGTTCGAACGTTTCCTCCATCGAACCTTCGTAGGCGCCAAGCGCTTCTCCGTCGAAGGCGGCGAGACCGTCATGAACGCCCTGGAACAGCTCCTCCACCGCGCGCCGGGCCTGAAGATCACCGACCTCGTCGTCGGCATGGCCCACCGCGGCCGCCTCAACGTGCTCGTCAACTTGTGCGGCAAGAAGGCCGAGCACCTGTTCCGCGCGTTCAACGAGAACCATATCCCCGATACCACCCATGGCGACGGCGACGTGAAGTACCACCTCGGCTACGAAGGGGAACGTACCGTCGACGGACAGCCCGTCGCCGTGACGCTCGCCTTCAATCCCAGCCACCTCGAGGCCGTCAATCCCGTGGTCCTCGGTCGCGCACGCGCACGCACGGACCTCCAGGACAAGGCGTCGCGCTCCCAGATCCTCCCGGTCCTCCTCCATGGTGACGCGGCCTTTGCCGGACAAGGCATCGTGATGGAGACGCTCAACCTCGCCGGCCTCAAGGGCTACGGTGTCGGCGGCACCCTCCACCTCGTCACGAACAACCAGGTCGGCTTCACGACGAACCCGGACGAGGCCCGCACCGGCCGGCATTGCACCGAGATCGCCAAGTTCACCGAGTCGCCGATCTTCCACGCCAACGGTGACGACCCCGACGCCGTCGTGCTCGCGACCGAGCTCGCGCTGGAATACCGCCAGCAGTTCGGCGCTGACGCCGTCGTCGATATCGTCTGCTACCGCCGCTATGGCCACAACGAGACCGATGAGCCGTTCTTCACCCAGCCGGTGCTTTACCGCAACATCGCCGCCCATCCCTCCGTCACCGAGCTCTACGCCTCGCGCCTGACCCAGGCGGGCTCCGCTCCCGATGGCGAACTGTCGAAGCTCCGGACCGAGAATGACGTCCTGCTCGAGGCGTCGCAGGCCCGCGCCCTCGAGGCCATCAAGGCCGAGATCGCCGAACGCCAGCAGGCCCCCTTCGGAGTGCGTCCCTTCCGTTCCCCTTACGAGCACCTCGTCCCGACCGCGGTCAGCGCCGAGCTGCTCGGCAAGGTGGCCCCGCACCTCTGGCAGATGCCGCCGGACTTCGCCCCGAACCCGAAGATCAAGCGACAGCTCGATCTCAAGGCCGAGGCCTTCAAGTCCGGCGCGAACTTCGACTGGAGCCTCGGCGAAGCCCTCGCGCTCGCCACCCTCCTCGCCGAGGGCCACCCCGTGCGCATCTCCGGCCAGGACGTTGAGCGCGGCACCTTCTCCCACCGCCACGCCATCCTCCACGACCCCTCCAACGACGCCGAGTATTGCCCGCTCAACGCCGTCGGAGGCGCCGCCATCGAGCTCGTGAACTCCTCCCTCTCCGAGTACGCCGTGCTCGGTTTCGACTACGGTTATTCGCTCGAGGCGCCCGACTCGCTCGTCATCTGGGAAGCCCAGTTCGGCGACTTCGCCAACGGGGCCCAGATCATGATCGACCAGTTCATTGCTTCGGCGGAGTCGAAGTGGAAACAGACCAGCGGCTTGGTCATGCTTCTGCCGCATGGCTACGAAGGCCAAGGCCCCGAACATTCGTCCGCCCGCCTGGAACGCTTCCTCCAACTCTGCGCCGAGAACAACCTGCAGGTCGTCCAACCCTCCACGCCCGCGCAGCTGTTCCACGCCCTGCGCCGTCAGGTCAAGGCCGAGCTTCGCAAGCCGCTCATCGTCATGACCCCGAAGAGCCTGCTGCGTCACAAGGCCTGCGTCAGCAAACTGACGGACCTGACTTCCGGCGGCTTCCAGGCGATCCTCCCCGACCCGACGCCGGCCGCGAAGACCGAGCGACTGCTCCTCTGCTCCGGCAAGGTCTACTTCGAGCTCGAGGCCGAACGCGCCACCCGCAAGGACACCACCACGACGATCGTGCGCGTAGAGCAGTTCTATCCCTTCGACGACACCACCTTGGCCCGGCTCCACGACCAGTACGGCGAGCCGAAGAAGGTGGTCTGGGTGCAGGACGAGCCCCGCAACATGGGCGGCTGGTCCTTCGTCGCCCCCCTCATCGAGGAGACGCTGGAATTGCGTCCGACCTACGCGGGTCGCGACGCGGGCGCGTCCCCGGCGGTGGGTTCGCTTTCGGTCCACAAGATCGAGCAGGCCGACCTCATCCGGCAGGCCTTCGAAGCCTAAGTCGGCAACCGAAGGGGTCGGGTGGTCGATTTTGACCACCTTCCACCCTGAAACGCACGTCCTAGGTCGATTAAAGGCAGATTTACCCGTTGAAACCCCTCGAAAGGGGTTCCAATTTCGAGACCTACTCACTTTTCATGGCTGTCGACGTCAAAATCCCCCCCATGGGAGAATCCATCACCGGCGGCTTGCTCGCTGCTTGGTTGGTGAAAAACGGGGACGCGGTCCGCAAAGGCCAGCCCCTCTTCTCCTACGAAACCGATAAGGTCACTTCCGAAGGCACCGCCGAGGTCGATGGCCGCATCACCATCACCATCGAGGCGGGCACCGAAGTCCTGGTAGGTCAGGTCGTCGCCAGCATCGAGGCCGGCGCCGCCGGCAATGCTCCCGCCGCCGCGGCCGCTCCGGCCGCCGCCAAGCCGGACACCGCCGTACCCCCCCCCTCGCCGGTCACCAGCCCGGTCGCCGCCAAGTCCGGTGCCGCC
>JBEELT010000119.1:0-5828 GCA_041167995.1 Verrucomicrobiota bacterium
TGAGGCTCAGGCCGTCGTTGCCCGGGCGCATGCGCACGTTCTCGGTCGCAGGGCTATTCGCACCCGAGAGGCTGAGTGTCATGGATTCACCGGCACGGAGGAAGCCGACCACTAGGCAGGCTTTGCCGTCTTCGTCGACTTGGACGGGGAGGGCGTCGCCGTCTTTCTTGGTGGCGCGCCCTATCTTCGGCGCATCCGCCGGGAGTTTGAACTCGACCGTCAGCGCGGCGCGGTCGACTGGGGCCGGGGCGATGGTGATCGTCTGCGCGGAGAGCCCCGTGCTGAAGAGGATCAGGATGATGAAGGCGCGCATCGCGGATCACTTCACCGAGGCCTTCGCCAGCGAATGAAACTTGGTGAGCTCTTCGGCGGTCAGGGCGCGGTCGAAGACGGCGACGCCGCCGATCCAGCCGGTGAAGCCGACGCTGCGGGAACTGTGGATCACGCGGCCGATGGTGAAGGGCCCGCCGGTACCGTCGTTCTTGGGCTCGTAGATACCGTGCGGATACCACCAGGGGTTGAGGCGCAGGGAGACGAGTTCGCGTTCGGTCTCCTGCCCGGCGAGGAGCGTGACCTTGACCTTGGTATAGGCATATTCGCGGAGTTCGACGCGTTTGGCTTCCTTCTCGCTGAGCACGGTGACCTTGACCGCGGTCTCTTCCGGCGGGTTGTAATACTGATCGGCCGGGAACTTGGGGTCTTCGCCTTCCTGCTGGCCGGGGATTTTGGCGAGACAGCCTTGAAGCCAGGCGTTGGCGGCGAAGGAGATGAGACGGTCCTTCTGGGGGTTATCCTGCCAGCGGTCGCCGCTCTGTCCGTCAAGCCAGCCTGTGAGCTGCTGGGTCTTGCTGTCGAAGGTCATCGCGAACGTCTGCCAGGAATTCGCCAGCACCTCGGGGGCGGCGTCATGCGGCACCTTGGGCGATTGCTCAGCCGAATTGCACTTATGCAGCGCATACTTGTTCGTGAAGGAGCTCACGCCGTTCTCGGAGACGTGGCCGCAGGCGGCGCCTTCCTTGTTGAGGCCCGCGAAGAGCGCGTATTGGCGTTGGCCACGTTCGACCTTGGCGATCGTCTCGGTGGTCTTCTCCTTAAGGTCGGTGCCTTCGTGCCAGATGCCGGCGAGGGCGTGGTTACCGCTTTCACGGATGGCCCAGACGACGACCGTGACGGCCTTGCCGGCGCCCTTGATGTCGAGCGGCGAGTCATGCAGGCGGGCGCGGGGAATGTACAGAAGCGGGCGCAAGTCCGGATTGGTCTCGGCCTTGATACGGATCGCCTGGCCGAAGGGGCCGGCGCCGAGCATCGGGAAGTCGGCGTAGCTGGCGGAGGGGCCGGCATTCCAGAGGTCCTTCACGTAATTGCCCGCGTCGAGGGCGTAGTCGTTCTTCGCGCCGGCGGGCACGTGGGCCGTGAAGCGCTTACCCGGGGCCTCGCGCTTCGTGAAGTCCCAGAAGGCCACCAGCCCCGGCGTGTTCGTCACCGTCGCGATGCGGTCTTGGACGGACTCGGCAGCGTGACCGGCCGTAACGGATAAAAGAACTGGAAGGAGGGTCCGCACGACAGTTCAGGCGAGGATTTCCTTCACCACTTCGCCGTAGACATCGGTCAGGCGGAAGTCGCGGCCGAGGTGACGGGCGGTCAGTTTCAGGTGGTCGACGCCGAGCAGGTGCAGGATGGTAGCGTGGAGGTCGTGGACGTGGACCTTGCCGGCGACGGTACGGAAGCCCATCTCGTCGCTTTCGCCGAAGGTGAGGCCGGCCTTGACGCCGCCGCCGGCCATCCAGGAGCAGAAGCTCTCGGGTTGGTGTTCGCGGCCGTGCTTATCGATGGGTGATTTACCGCTGAGATCTTGGCTCCACGGCGTACGGCCAAATTCACCGCTCCAGAGCACGAGCGTGTCTTCGAGGAGGCCGCGGGACTTCAGGTCCTTGAGGAGGGCGGCGACGGGTTGGTCGGTCTGGGCGCAGAGCTTGGGGAGGTTGCCGCGGATGTCGCCGTGGTGGTCCCAGCCGCCGATGCTCACCTGCACGAAGCGGACGCCGGATTCGCTGAGCTTGCGGGCGAGGAGGCAGGCGCGGCCGAACTTGTCGGTGTCCTTGCCGCCGACGCCGTAGAGGTCGAGGGTGGCCTTGGATTCCTTGGAGAGGTCGACGATCTCGGGGGTGGTCGTCTGCATGCGGAAGGCCAGTTCCATGTTCTTGATCATGCCTTCCATGCTTTCGTCCCCGACGACATCGCTCTTCAGCTGACGATTCATCCGTTGGATGAGGTCGATGCGCTTACGTTGGATGGCTTCGCTCTCAGAGACGTTACGGAGGTTCTCGACCGGCAGGCTTTGGGCGCTCGCCGGCACGGTCAGGGGCGTGCCTTGGTGGGTCGCCGGGAGGAAGGCGTTATCGTAGGTGCGGATGCCTCCGGGGTGGATGGTGACGAAGCTCGGGAGATTCTGGTTCTCGGTGCCGAGGCCGTAGCTGATCCAGGAGCCCATCGAGGGGCGGATCTCCGTGAACGTGCCGGTGTGGAACTGTTGCGTCGCGCCGTTATGCTGGGGGTTATCGGCGTTCATCCCGCGGAGTAGGCAGATGTCGTCCGCGACGGTCGCCAGGTGCGGCATCAGGTCGGAGATCATCATGCCGCTCTGGCCACGGGGGCGGACCGGCGCCTGGGTGCCCAGGGCGAGAAATTTCTCCGTGCCGATCTGGGTGACTTCCTTGCGCAGGGGCGAGTCGATGCTCTTGCCGTGTCGCTCGTTGATGAAGGACTTCGGGTCGAAGAGATCGATCTGGGACGGAGCGCCCTGCATGAAGAGGAAGATAACCCGCTTGGCCTTGGGCTTAACACCGTTGGAGTGGGGCGCGGCCGGTGCGACGGCCGCTTGGAGGAGGTTATGGAAAGCAAGGGCACCGAAGCCGCAGGCGGTGCGCTGCAGCATCTGACGTCGGCTAATAGGAGGGAGCATGGGTGTGGGGTGTTAAAGGCGGTAGATGAAGGCGTTGGAGGCGAGCAGGCTGTGGCAGAGTTCCTGCCAGCGGGCGGCTTCGAGGGCGGCGGGCGCACGCGGCGTCTTGAGCAGCGGCGTCATCTCCTGCAGGAAGGCGCGGGCGTTGGTGCGCTCCTCGGCGGTGATCGGGCGATTCCACGCGCGGAGCCACAGCGACTCGAGGCGGGCGTTCTCATCCGGGTGGGCGGCGATCAATTCTTTGGCCAGGGTGCCCGCACGTTTGCGGACCAGGTCGTTGTTCAGCAGGAAGAGCGATTGCGTGGGCATCACGGTCTGGTTGCGCTGACCGGTGAGGCCGGCCGGATCGACGAAGTCGAAGAAGCTCCGGATCTTGTCCCCCGCAGTCGGATTGTTGCGCATCACCGGGAGATAGACCGTGCGTTCGAATTCTTGGGAGGGGCGGGGCTTGCGATGCTTGTATGTCGGGGGATTGACGTGACTCTTGTATTCTCCCGTGTTTTCCGGGTTCTCCAGGACCAAGGCTGGTCCGCCGGCCTTGGTCGCGAGTTCTCCGCTGACCTTGAGCAGGGAGTCGCGGATGGCTTCGGCTTCGAGGCGTTGGCGGTTCATGCGCCAGAACAGGCGGTTCTCCGGGTCGAGGCTCAGGCCCGAGGCGTGGTTGGCGCTGCTGAGGCGATAAGCGTGGCTGAGGACGAGTCCGCGGAGGAAGCGCTTCTGCGACCAGCCCTCGGACATGAAGCGTGTCGCCAGGTGATCCAGTAACTCAGGGTGGGAAGGGCGATCGGCGCGATCGCCGAAATAATCGACGCTGCGGACGAGGCCTTCGCCGAAGAGCTTCTGCCAGAGACGATTCACCGTCACGCGGGCCGTGAGCGGGTTACGGCGGTCCGCGATCCATTCGGCGAGCTGGAGGCGGCCGCTTTGGCCGGCCGGGATGGCAGGGAACTTGTCCCAGGAGGCGACGCGGAGGGCGCCACGAGGAACGACGGCGGCGGTGGCGTAGGGGTTGCCACGCACGTAGACGGGCATGTCGGCAGGCTTCGCGGCGTCCTGCATGGCATAGGCCTTGGGCGTCTTCGATTTGAAGAATTCCGCATGCTGGATCTCGTCGTTCTTGGTCTTCAGCAGGGTGGTGAGTTCGTCGCGGCGCTTGGTCAGGGCTTCTTGCTCCGGGGAAGGCTTAGGGGTCGGAGTGGTCGCGACGGGCGTGGCCTTGTCGGCCGGAACGGCGGTCTTGGCTTTGGCGGCTTTCTCAAGGGCAGAGAGTTTCGCGCCGACGACTTTATTCTCTTCGGTCAGTCTGGTTTGCTCCGCTTTGAGCGCCACGATCTTAGCGGCGTGCTCGGCTTCGGCTTTCTGGCGTTCGGCCAACTGGGCCGGCGTTTCCGGGAGAGGGACGCTGCGGATCGTGCTCCAGACCCCGACCCCTTCCAGCTTCTCGGAAGAGGGCGAGCTGCGCAGCATGCCGGCCATGCCGTAGTAGTCGTCGACCCCGACGGGATCGAACTTGTGGTCGTGGCAACGGGCGCAGCCCATCGTCATGCCGAGGAAGGCTCCGCCGATCTTGATGAGCTGGGTGTCGATGTGGTCCGCCTCCATCTTGGCCTTGTCGGGATTGACGATCTCGATGTCACCGACCATCAGGAAGCCTGTGGCGACGAGTTGGGAGACGCGCTGCTCCGGAGACGAGGCAGGCATGAGGTCGCCGGCGAGCTGCTCCTTGATGAACTGATCAAACGGCTTATCTTGGTTGAAGGCTTGGATGAGGTAGTCGCGATAACGCCAGGCATACTCAGCGAAGACGTCATTAGAGGTCCCGATCATATCGGCATAGCCGGTGAGATCGAGCCAGTGGCGGGCCCAGCGTTCGCCGTAGGTAGGTGAGGCGAGGAGGCGGTCGACGACCTTGGCGTAGGCGTCGTCGGACTTGTCGGCGGCGAAGGCGAGGACTTCCTCGGCGGAGGCCGGGAGGCCGGTGAGGTCGAGGCTGACGCGTCGGATCCAAGTATGTCGGTCGGCGTCGCCGGCGGGCTTGAGTCCCTTGGCTTCGATTTTAGCGAGGAGGAAGCGGTCGACCGGATCTTTCGGCCAGGCGGTGTCTTTGACGGCGGGAGCGGCCGGATTAGCGACCGGCTGGAAGGCCCAGAACTTGCGTCCGGCTTCGAGGTCGAGGCCGTGTTTCGGCTTGGCGGCCTTGCTCGCATCGCCCGTGCGCGGATCGGGGGCGCCGCGTTTCACCCATTCCTCCAGGATGGCCACTTCGTCCGCGGGTAGGCGGCCTTTCGGGGGCATCGCAAAATCTTCGTCCAAGTAGCGCACCGCCTTGATGACGAGGCTCTTCGCGAGGTCACCGGGGATGATCGCCGCGCCGTTGTCGCCGCCTTCCTGCCAGCCGGCCCGGCTGTCGAGGTTCAGGCCGCCCTTAATCTTCTTTTCCGCCGAGTGGCACTCATAGCACCGATTGATGAGCACAGGGCGTACCTTCGATTCGAAGAATACGTCGTCATCGCCGGCGGCCAGGAGGGCGAGCGGCGCGAGGAGAAGGGCGGTGATGGGGCGGAGGCGAGGCATGGCTCTTAGTCGGCCCAGGTGATGTTGAAGAGGACGTGTTCCATCATCGCTGCCGCGGCTTCGCCCGGCGTCCCGGAGGAGAGCGCTTTGAGCAGCTTGCGGTGGGCGAGGACGGTTTCCGTCTCTGGGCGATAGTCGCCCATGGATTGGCGCTTAAATATTTCGACCAAATAGGCCTCGTATTGCCAGCGGAGGGGCTCCCAGAGCTGCAGTAGGCGGGTGTTGCCGCTGCGGGTCATCACGTGATGGTGGAGGTCGACGTCGAGGCGCGAAAGTTCCGCCAGAGACTGCG
>JBEELT010000120.1:0-5793 GCA_041167995.1 Verrucomicrobiota bacterium
GATGAATCAGGTGCTGGGAGAATTCCCGCCAGCCGACTTCCGCGACGTATTTATCGCCGCCCTTGACCCCGAGATGTCCGGCCGTGCGCACGGCGTCGACGATCTCGAGCGGCGAGATTTGGCCAAAGTGCAGATAAGGGGAGAGACGCGACGTGCCGTCGAGCTTTGGGATATCTCGGTTGGTCGGGTAATCCTTCACCGGTGCGGCCACGAAATCCTTCAGACGTTTTTCGGCTCCCCTGCGGGTCGGGTCCCAGCTCACCGGAAACTCACCGTCCCACTTGATCTTTGGGAGCAAGCCGAGCTTCGCGACCGGTACCGACTTCAGGGGCTGCTCGCTAGGCGGCAGTTTCTTCGGGGCCTTCAAGGGGATCCCGAACTTCAGGTTCGCGAGGCAGTTCTTCCAGAACGGCGTGAAGACCTGGAACGGATTGCCCGCCAGGGTCTTCACGCGGTGCGGTTCGTGCAGGAGGTTGCCGTTGAACGACTCGGCCTTGAGCCCGGCGTTGCGCAGCGAGGTTTTCACCCGGGTGTCGCGTTCGACGATCAGCGGCTCATGGCGACGGTTCCAGGTGACGAGTCCTGCGCCGGTCTCCTGCACCAGTCGCTGGAGTTCGGCGAGGGAATCGCCTTGGCGGATGACGAGCGGCGATCCGGCCTTGTCCAGCTGGGCGGCGAGGTCGTTCAGGGCGTGGTGCAGCCACCAGTTTGAGGCGCCGCCCGGCTGCCAGACGCCTTCGGCAGCAGGGTCATGGATATAGACCGGGATGACCGGCCCGCCCGCCGCGATGGCCGCCTGCAGCGCCGGGTTGTCGGCGAGCCGCAGGTCTAGGCGAAACCAGACGAGGGATGGTGAGGGCATCAAAGGAAAGGTCAGGGTCAGGTTTAGGGTCAGGGGCCGGTAATCGAGCAGGAAAAGCGGCAGGGCTTGGGGTGCAAGCCGCCCCAAGCGATTGATAGATGCGCACGTCACATGGCTAACACCGACCCCTCTCCCCGGCCCTTCGCCTGGCACTGACCCTGGTACTGGCTCTCTCCAACCGCCACCCCCCAACCCCAATCACCAATGATACTTCTGCCCCTTCTTGATCCGGCGGGCGAAGGTGACGAGGAGCTGGACGGACTGCTCCACCACGGCGAGGTCAACGACTTCGCCGGGGGTGTGCATGTAGCGCAGGGGGATGGAGAGCAGGCCGCAGGCGACGCCGGCATTGGCCATCTGCATGGCGCGCGCATCGGTGCCGGTCGGGCGAGGCTCGGCCTGGACCTGGTAGGGGATGCCCGCTTCCTCGGCGGCCTCGACCATGTGGTCGAAGACGATCGGGTTGATGTTCGGACCGCGGCCGATGATCGGACCGCCCGAGAGGCTGAAGCGACCGAACTTGCGGTTGTCGGCGTCAGGATGGTCGGTCGCATGGCCGACGTCGACGGCGATGCCGACGTCAGGGTTGACGGCTTGGGCGGCGACCTGCGCGCCGCGCACGCCGATTTCCTCCTGCGTGGTGGCGACGGAGGCCACGGTGGCGGCGAGGGACTTCTCCTTGGCGAGGCGCCGGAAGGCCTCCATGCAGACGTAAGCACCAGCCTTGTCGTCGAACGCGCGGGCGACGCCGATACTGCCACGCAGCATCTCCGGGCCGTCGGCGTACACGGCGGGGTCGCCGATGCGCACGATGGACAGGGCGTCGGTACGGTTGTTCACGCCGATATCGATCCACATGTCATGACGCTCCGGGACGCGCTTACGGTCCTCGGGCGAGAGCAGGTGCACGGCACGTTTGCCGGTGATGCCGAGCACCGGACCCTCACGGGTCAGGATGTGCAGGCGGCGACCGGAGGGGATGATCTGGTCGTGGCCGCCGAGGAACTCGAAATACAGGTAGCCCTTGTCGTCGACGTGGGAGATGATGAGGCCGATCTCGTCGATATGGCCGGCGAACATCAGGGTCGGACCGCCGTTGCCCTTGAGGGTCGCGATGCGATTGCCGATGGCGTCCTTCGCGTAGGTATCCGCCGACTTCTCGACGTAGCGATCGACCACCGCCTGCGCGGCGAATTCATGGCCCGTGGGGGATTTCGCGATGAGGAGGTCCTTGAGGAAGTCAGGGTAGTCGGTGATCGCGGAGGATTTTTTGGCCATGGCGCACCCTAAACCGCCGTCGCGTCGGAAGACAAGCGGACGTCGTGGCCTTTTTCGCTCAAATCAACCCGTCCGCCTTACTTGCCCGCCTGCGTGCAGGGAGGGAGCTCGAATTTCACCGGCTCCGGCCCAACCCGCGGGTCGGCGATAGGATGAATCACCTAAGCCTTGATGCGCCTGCAGCGGGCAAGTTCCGTGCGATTATCGCTTCCGCCCTCCGCGCCGCCAAGGTCTTTTAGCATCACGAAGGCGCCGCCGACCCAGCGCAATCCTTAGACGACCCCGAGCCGGTTGAGGTTGGGCGGCGAGATGATTGCGGTGGCGATGGTGAGGTTGCTTTAGAGCGCAGACGAATCGTTGACGCGCCTCCAGAGGTCCCAGGTGTTGAGGCCAGCCAGCGGAATCAGAAAAACGCCGGCGAATGAGCCGAACGAAAGTATGGGGTGTAGCCACATGCTGGCCAGCGTCAGCTGGCCGTAGGGCTCCGTCCCATTAAGTATGAGCCAGCCAAACTGCGCGAAGAGGAAGCCGAAGAGCGTGGTGCCTATGAGCAGCGCCAAGGGGCTCCACAAGAACAGTTTCATGGCATTACTACCTTTTAAGAGGCGACGAAAGAGCCAGGTCACCGCGACGCCGGTCGGCAGGCTGGCTAACAGTATGACGAAGCACCCGCCCCATTGTATCGGCAGCCGCTTGAAATCGTCCGGACCGTTGTCGTAATTGAACAGGGGAATCTGCTCACGGATAATCATCGGCGCCAAGGCCCACAGGGCGCCATAGAGCAAGCCCAGCCGATGGTTTAGCCAGAGTGCGCGGAGATTTTCCATGCCTGAAACGATGGCCTCTGCCCGCGGGTGGGCGAGCGTGGTGTATGTATCTTATAGGATAAAAGTCGTCCTAATGCCCCCGGAGAGGACGTGCCTAAGCGTGTAACGATCAGGGCGTTCGATGGGCCGCGCCGACCTTATTTTTTCTTAGTCTTTTTGACCGGCAGGCCACCCGGGAGCCGCATGTTTTCTTGTCCGGGCAACGGACCGGCGAGAGGCGGGGTCTCGAAATACTTACCCTCGTCCACCATCCGTGGATCGCCCGATGACCGCAGCTCGGCGAAGAGCTGTTCGGTGAGCTTCGCGCGAATTGCGGCGTAGGCGGAATCTTCGGCGACGTTCTTCATCTCGTGCGGATCTTTACCGAGGTCGTAGAGTTCGAACATCGGCCGACGGCCATAACATTGCGTGAAGAGTGCGGACCACTCGGCCGTCTTGCGCGCGCCGACGAACCAGGCCTTGGTCGGGCCCGCGTCGTCGTCGGGGATTGTCACGAAGGTCGTCCGCCCGATTTCGGCAAAGGTAGGTTCGTCGGCGCGGTCGAGGCGGTAATGATTTCCCAGTGGCCAGCGCTCTGGGTGGAAGTTGACGATCAGCACATGGTCCTTGGTGCGCAGCGCACGCTGCGGGTAGGGCGAGTAATCCGGGCGGGCCACCTCGACGTGCCGTTCGCGCCCAGTGATCACATAGGTGCGGGTGGGGTCGACGAGTCCGCTGCGGTCGGAGCGTAGCACCGGCCAAAGCGACCTGCCCGTCATGACTGCCGGCGGCTTAAGCCCGCCGGCCTCGAGGAAGGTCGGCGCGAGGTCGGGTAGATTAACGAAGTCGTCGACTACCCGGCCGCCTTGGACGCCCGGGCCGGTGATGGCGAGCGACACGCCCGTACCGAATCCATAGAGGTTGCACTTGCCGTGCGGGAAGCCCGGGGCGCCGTGGTCGCCGCTGACGACGATCAGCGTGTTCTGGCGTTCGCCCGTGCGGTCCAGTTCGGCGAGGATGGCACCGATGGCGGCGTCCCAGGCCTGGACCTCACCCAAGTAGTCGGCCAGGTCCTCGCGGACGATGGGTACGTCGGGGAGGAAGGGCGGCATCTTGCCTTTGAGTTCGTTGGGATCGATGCCCCAGAGTTTTTGGCCGCTGCCTTGGACCCATGCGCGGTGGACGTTGGTGGGCCCGAACCAGTAGGCGAAGGGTTTCCCCGCTTGGCGGGCGGCGAGCATCGCGCGGAAGTTCTGGCGGACCTCGTCGAGCAACTGCTCGCGCGCCGCTTCAATCGTGGCGCCCTTAGCCACCATCCCGGTCACGTTCTCGGAGAAGTTGTTAAACTGTCGACCGGCCTTCTCAAAGGCGTGGGTTTGGCCCCCGTACGGGGCGTCGCCCGGGGAGCCGGGACCCCAGACCTTGTAGGATTTGCCGAGGTGATAGCCGGCATCGCGCAGCAGGAGCGGGTAGGAGGGGATGGAGGCATCCCAGACGGCGCCCTGCAGGATGGCGCCGCGGCCAGTCCGCCAGAAGTACTGACCGGAGAGCAGCGAACTGCGACAAGGCGTGCAGGAGGGCGCGTTGACGTGCGCGTTGCGGAAGAGCACGCCTTGGCGGGCGAGCTGGTCGAAGTGCGGGGTACGGACGACGTCGTTGATCCCGCCTCGTCCGTCAGCCTCGGCGTAGATGCGGGCGAAGCGACCCCAGTCGTCGGCGAAGAAAAAGAGGATGTTGGGCCGTTTCACCTCCGCCGCGGGGAGGAACGGGGCCGCGAGGGCCAGCAGGCAGAGTGGCAGCGCTTTCATTTCAAGGGGGCGGGCTCCCAGTCGGAAGGAATCACCCAGTTCGCGTCGAGTTTCTCGCCGCGCAGGTATTTCTCGTAGAAGCCGCGGCGGCGCACATCCGCCGACGGGTGAGCCTCGTATTCGGCCCCGCGGCCGAGCGCCCGCAGGTCGCCGAGGGCCTTGAGCTCGGCCCACAGCTGCGTGCGCAGCTCGTTGGCGCCGGGGGCGGTGGTCGGGGGGGCGAGTAGGTTGCGGACGCAGTCGGGGTCGGTCCGTAGGTCATACAATTCCTGGGCCGGGCGCTTGCCGAAGCAGAGGTCCCAATGCGGGTCCGCGCCCTTGTCCCGGCGGGCCTGCAGGATGAAGCTCTTCGTCGGGCTCGCGTCCGTATCCAGGTAGCCGGTTTCCGGATTGCCGCACGGCCAACGCGACGGTTCGGCGTTCTCGAGGTAGAGGCGGCCGTCCTTGACGATACCGCGCACCGGGTAGCCCGCGTCGTTGGGCCGGCCGAAATCGTGGCGTTCCCGGCCGACGAGGACGTGGTCGCGGGTTCGGGCGAGGTCGGGAGCGTCGGCGAAGGCGTCGAAGAGGCTTCGCCCGGGCGTGGGGGCCAGCCCGCCGTCCTTCCAGGCGATGCCGGCGGCCTCAAGGAAGGTAGGCGCGAGGTCGATGAAGCTCACGTAGGCCTCGATCCGTCGGCCCGGCCCGCGGATGCCCTTGGGCCAGCGGACCGCGAGCGGCAGGTGGTTGGCGTTCTCGTACATGTGGCCCTTGATGCGCGGGAAGGGCATCCCGTTGTCGCTCGTCACGATCACCAAGGTGTCGTCGAGTTTACCGGCGCTTTCCAGGGCCGCCAGCATCCGGCCCAGATGGCGGTCGGCATGTTCCACCTCGTACGCGTAGTCGAGCAGGTCATGGCGGACCGTCGCGTTGTCGGGCCAGTAACCGGGGACCCGGTCCACGTCCGACGGTTGCTTTCCGCCCAGACGGGCGCCCGTGCCCGCCTCGTAGTCGCGGTGCGGTTCGATCGGTCCCGCCCAGAAGAACCAAGGCTGGCCGG
>JBEELT010000121.1:0-5793 GCA_041167995.1 Verrucomicrobiota bacterium
GATCCTGCCTAACTTCTACCTGATCGAAGGCCGTTTCCGGCGCCGCCAACTACCCGGGGCCGACGGCTACCGGGTGGAGGAGCGCGGAAGCGACGTCAACCTGACGGCCCACCTGCTGTCCGACCTGATGTTGGGATGCTTCGACGCGGCGATCGTGGTCACCGGCAACCCTGACCTGGCCTTGCCGATCCGGTTGGCCCGGCAGTTCTCCGGTCTGCCAGTAGGTGTGCTCAACCCGCAGCGCCTCTCCGGGCCTGCGCGGCCGGAGGCGCGTCCCTGCGCCGAACTGCGAGTGGCGGCATCCTTCTACCAGAATGGCGTGACTTGGAGCCAGCTGCGACGGGCGCAGTTCGCCAACGTCGCCGCCGGCGCCGAGCCAGGGTCGGCCTAGTCCGGAGGGCTTACTTGGCCTCGAGGGTGCGGAGGTATTGGCGGACGGCGTCGAATTGCTCGGTGCCCTTGCCGTCCAAGATGTCGGTGAGCTGGGTCATGCCCTCGGCGTCGGCGTACTTGGGCATCTTCGTCTCGGGGTCGAGACGCGTGGGTGCCAGCGCCCAACGCAGGAAGTAGCCGCGGCGCAGGCGTTCGGCGGTCTCCTTGAAGTTGATGGCCGGGGCCTCGAACACCGCCGTCGCCGGCGTATCGCCCACGGCGTGGCAGGTGATGCAGTTGAAGCCGCCGTCGACGCCGATCAGCTTCTCGCCGAGCGCGGCCAGTTCCGCCTTCGGCGCGGCTTCCTTGGGTTCCTCGGCGGGGAGTCCATGCTGGTGCGCGAGCCCGAGGGAGAGGCCGGTCGCCACGTGGGCGAAGCCGGGCATGCGGCCGATCAGCCAGGGGCGGGGCTTGGCCTCGACCTGTCCGGCGATGAACTTGGCCATCCAGGCCGTCTGCAACTTCTCGCCGAACCAGGTCATTGCGGGTATCGGCGCGTCGGGCACGGGCTCGCCCTCGACGTGCTCCTTGGCCGGCAAGGCATCGCGCAGCTTCTTGCACTCGCCGTCGACCTTGGACCAGGCGCTGCCCTGGCCGTCGCGAGCGTGGCAGGCGACGCAGTTCAGGTTGCGTACTTGGCGTTCAGCGAACTCCGCCGGGGTGTCCTGCTTGAGCGAGGCGAGGTCCGTGGCGAGGAAGGCCAGGAGCGCTTCGCGCTGGGCGGGGGCGAGGCCGAAGTCAGGCGCGGACGCGCGGGTGGCGCCGTCGGCGGCGAGGCAGCCCTTGGGCCCGGCGGCCACGACCTTCGCCAGGGGCGGCTGGGTGGTCGGCGGCATGCCAGCGTGACAGTTGAGGCAGCCGGCCGAGACGAGCAACGTGGCGCCGCGGGTCGGGTCGCCCTTGAGCGGCTGGCGCTTGATCATCCGGCCGTTGGCCAGCAGGTAGTTCGCGAGCTGGCTGGACTCCTCCTCGCTCAGGCGGAAGTTCGGCATCCGGGTCGCCGGGTAGTGGTTGGCCGGTTCGCGCAGGTAGGCGGCGAGCGCCTCCGTGCGCAGCTGGTATTTGTCGGACAGGTGCGCGAGCGGGATGCGGCCGAGGGTCTCCGGCTTGCCGTCGGCTTCCGCATCGGGGCGTTGGTGGCAACCGATGCAGCCGAGGTTGGCGAAGAGCGCGCCACCGGGGGCGACCTGCGCGGCGTCGAGCTTGCCGGCGGGCGGCGTCGCGCCCTGCGTCAGCATCGCGGCGATGTCCGCCGCCTGCTGCGCGGCGTCGGGCCCGGTCACCGCCTTGGGCATCAGCGTGCCCGGGCGGACGGAC
Organism: Verrucomicrobiota bacterium; assembly: GCA_041167995.1. GTDB lineage: Bacteria > Verrucomicrobiota > Verrucomicrobiia > Opitutales > UBA953 > UBA953. The sequence continues at coordinate 1,750 of JBEELT010000121.1, forward strand.
TTCGGGTCGTGGATCCAGTCGGCGAGGAAGTGCGGGTTATACCGGTTGCCCAGTTCCGCCAGCACCGGCGCGTTCTGGCCCAGCTCCGGCATGCCCGTGCCCTTGGCCGGAATCTTGGCGGCATCGGCATGGCAGGCGGCGCAATTCAGCTGGGCGAAGAGTAGGCGACCTTCGCGCACGCGGGTCGCGGCGAGTTCGGCCTCCGCGGGCGTGTGCGCGAGGACCGTCGGCGGGACTGGCTCGGGCAGGAAGTCCTTCGACGACCACGTGAGCCGGACGAACGTGTCGCCCTGCGCGGCGCTCGGCAGTTCGGCGACGAGGGTGTTCTCGCCTTGGTTGAGCGTGATGGTGCGGGCGGTGGCGCCGTCGAGCAGCGGCTGTCCGTTGAGGCTGAGCTTGAAGCCGCCGGAGTTCTCCGCCGCGAAGGTGAAGGTGCCGCGGACGGGCGAGAGGATGCGGCCTTCCCACTTGGCGACGAACGGACCCACCGGGAGGAAGGGGGTGGGGGCTTGGCCGGCGGGTACGTAGAGCGCGAGAAGGCGGTCGGAACGGACGTCGGACTTGCCCGCGGCGGTGAAGGTCACGGCGAGGCCGGCCTGCGGCTCGGCGGCACGGAGGCCGCTGAGGAGGAGCAGGGCGAGGAGCAGGGGACGGAGGCGGGGCATGGTCGCGGGACTACGCCATCCATTGCGTCACTTCCCCGGGCTATGGCAAGCGTGGCAAGGAGGGGGAAGATAGGGGATGACGGTTAGGGGATAGCGGTTGGCGGATGGCGTATAGGGGGATGCTCCTAACCCCCAACCGCTACCCCCTAACCCCCTTTCTGTTCTAACCCAACAAACAGGCCCGGCGGATGCCGGGCCTGCGCGGACGCCTGGGGGCGGGCTTACTTGGCGAAGCTGCGGTAATCCGAACCCTGCTTCGCCGGCACCACGTTGATCGTGTTGCAGACCTCATCAGGGACGCGGGTGCCGTCGACGGCCTTCACGTTCATCTTGATGCGCATCTGCTCGACAGGCTTCAGGCCGGGGACCTCGAGGAAGACCGTCTTGCCGTCGTCGGAGACCTTGACGGACTTGATCGCGACGGGGTCGGTGCCTTTCTCGCCGGGCTTGCTGACCTTGTAGTCGGCGGAGCCGTAGGCGCCGGAGTACAGGTAGTTGTACTGCTCGATCGAGTAGTTTTGCAGGTCGCCGGCGGACTTCTTGTCCAAGGCGCCGGTGAAGCCGATGGTGATGCCCTGTGTGGTGACATGGAGCGTCTCCTGCATGGTCACGGACTTGCCGGTGTAGCGGACGCGGTGGAGGGCGCCGTCCTTGACGCCGTTGGTCTGCCAGCCCTTGAGGCCGGAGGTGTACAGCTGGCCGTCGACCGGGCTGAAGCGGCCGCGCATCAGGCCGGTGGTGAACTTCAGCGGGAACTTGACCACGCCGCCCTGGGCCACGTCGCCCACGCGTTCCTGGAGGACGCCGAAGAGCGAGGACTTGCCGTACGAGAGGTAGAGCATGCGGCCCTCGAACGGACCCCACTGCTTGCTGGTGACCCAGGTCTGGCCGCCGTTGGAGTTGTCCACGTCGTACGGTAGCCAGCACAGGTGCGGAGAGTACTTCGTGGGCGCGGGCGTCTGGTGGGAGAGGTCGGGGACCTCGATGAACTCACCCGGCTTGGAGAGGTGGATGTAGTCGGCCGGCACCCAGGTGCCCTGGTTGTCGCCGTTGGAGACTTCGCCGTTGGGGCCGACGCCCATGCCGTTCGGGGCGCGGATACCCGTGGCGTAGACTTCGAACTTCTTGCCATCAGGCGACACCTTGAAGATGCAGCCGTGGTGGTCGCTGAGCGGACCCCAGCCGCGGCCACCCGGGTTCACGGGGCCGCCCTTGAGGAAGTAGAAGTTGCCCTGGCTATCCGTCTGCAGGTCGAAGGTGAACTCGTGGAAGTTTGAGGTCACCTGGACGTCGTTGTTGAAGTTCTCGTAGAAGTCGGCCTCGCCGTCGCCGTCGAGGTCCTTGAGGCGCGTGATCTGGTCGCGGCCGAGGACGTAGAGCTCCTCGTTGACGACCGTCAGGCCGAGGGCGTGGAAGATGCCGGTGGCGTGGCGGCGCCAGCTGATCTTGGAGAGGTTGGCGTCGGCGACCTTGCCGATCCACACGTCGCCGCTCCAGGTCGAGAAGGCGATGCGGCCATCCTTGAAGAACGCGAGGGCGCCGACGCGGATCCAAGCCTTGTAGGGGTTGGTCTCGGGGACGGTGACGTTGTCGACGAGGTAGGGGGCGTTGAGGATTTCGGCCAGCTTGTCCTGTAGCGCGGCCTTTTTGTTGGCGTCGGTGGCCTTGGCGAGTTGCTCCTTGACCGAGTCGGCCTGCTTGGCCTGGTCGACCTCGCCGAGCACGCCCTCGGTCACGACTTCTTCCTTCCAGTGCGACGCGCCGCCCTTGGTGAAGGCGCGCAGGTCGGTGGACTTGGCGACGGCCGCGGCGGCCTTGGCGAGCGCCCCGGCGTCCTTGCCGCCATGGGCGAAGGAGATCTTGAAGCTCGTGCCGGCGGCGACCTTGCCGAGTTTCAGCGTGAGCACGTTGCCTTCGGTCGAGAGCGCACCGGTGACGCCGTGGACTGCGACCGCGGTGGGCAGTTCGTCCCCGGGCTTACCCTTGGAGAGCGTGAGCGCGGCGGTGAGGCCTTCGGCCTTCATGGAGCCGCCGTAGGGCAGGTTCGCGAGGCGGACGGATTCGGCGAGGTCACCGGAGACGACCGTGAAGGAGCGGCTGAGGACCTTGACGCCGTCGATGGTCTCGAGTTCGGCGCTTTCCAGCAGGCTGGCCCCGCCGACGGTGTAGGCGAAGGTGACGCGATCGCCGGAGAGGTAGAGGCCGAGGTACTTGGAGTGCTCGCGGGGCAGGGGACCCAGCGGGATCGGCGACATCACGCCGGCGGGGCCGACGGGGAGTTTGCGGGGTTCCGCGAAGCTGCCGTTCTGGCTCCAACCGGGGCCAGGGTTGGTCTCGACGAAGAGGTCAGAGCCCTCGGCGGGGGCCGGGTTCGGGCCGTGCGCGCCGTCGAAGGTCACGCCCTTGCGTTTGAACCAGCCGCCGGACCAGAGGCCGGCGCCGCGCAGGGTCTCGGTGTCGAAAGCGTAGCCGGCGTCCTCCTTGCCGAGGTTCACTAGGACGGCCTTATTGGCGGCGCAGCCCTTGTTCTCGAAAGGATTCTTGCCGAGCGCGTTGTCGATGGAGGCGCTCAGGAAGCGACCGTAGTCCATGTCCATGTATTTGCCGGTCGGCTTGGCGGCCTTCTTGGCCTCGGGCTTCTTGGCCTCCGCCTTCTTGGGGGCGTCGGCGGCGAAACCGGTGAAGACCGACAGCGCCAGGGCGCCGAGGGTGAGCAGGTTACGGGGGGTCGTCATAGGAGGGAGGGTAAAAGGGGAGGACCCGGGGGTGGGGCTTGCTCGATTTGAGCCAGCCCCGTCCTCTTGTCCACCGTATAGGAGTGCTTTTGAGGGGGAAGGTTCCTCGAAAGAGAAGGGGGCAAACTGGCAGGCTGGCACGTGGGCAAGGGAGGATGTAGATTTAGGGCCAGGGTCAGTAGACCGGGACAGGGTCAGGAACTTGGATTCAATCCTAACGCCTGCCCCTAGCCCTACCTCTGGCGCCTGTTGCACCGCTGTCTCTAGGTAGGGACGAGCGTCCCTGCTCGTCCGCGGCCGACCGAGGACGGTCAGCCCTACCAGATGCATTTCCTGGCCCTAGCCCTGGCCCTGGCGCCTAACTCATCTGCATCTCAGTCTCTTGCCCCCTCGCGCCCATCCCCTTGCTTTTCCCGGGGGCGCCGACCAAACTACTTTTTTCCATGAGTCGGTTCTACTTCGCCTACGGTTCCAACCTCGACGGCTCCCAGATGGAGCGGCGTTGTCCAGGGTCGCACTACCGCGGCAAGGCGTTCCTGCCGAAGCACCGCATGGCCTTCACGCACCCGAGCACGACCTGGGGCGGCGGTTCGGCCGACATCATCGATGACGACGGTGCGAGTGGCGTCTGGGGCGCGGTCTAC
>JBEELT010000122.1:0-5789 GCA_041167995.1 Verrucomicrobiota bacterium
CGGACCCGAAGGTGACCGAGTTCGTCGCCAAGCAGACGCCCATCCCCGCGGGTGTCCTGTCGGTCGACGCGGCATCGGTGATCCTCGCGGAAGGCGGCCGCCGCTGGCGTCTGCCCCGCGCGGGATCGCAGGACGCGGCCCACGACGCCTTGCTGACGGCCGGCGCCTTGCGCAAGGCGCGCGAGGTCTGCACCGAGCGCGACCTCCTGCAGGCCCACGGCACCTTCTACGAACTGCCCGCGCTCAACGCCGGCGGCGCGGCGCGGCTGCGGCCCGTCGCCACGAGCGACCTCGCCGTGCACGACTACTGTTCCTACCGCGGGTTGCTGGTCCTCTCGGGCCTCGACTTGGCCGCGGGCGCGACCAACCGCCACGTGATCCGCTCCGAGGACGGCGCGGCCGCCGTGTGGGTGGGCGCCGCCGACGACCTCTGGAAACTCGGCAAGCCGCGCGGGCACGGTGGTCCGTGGGCGAAGACCGCCGCCAAGGCCGACGTCCCGTCCGACCCCTACCTGATGACGGGCTACGACCGCAAGACGCTGTCCCTCGAGAACCACTCCGACGATACCGTGCGCATCACGCTCGAGCTCGACGCGGCCGGCGACGGCCGCTTCGCGCCGTGGCGCACGTTCCGCCTGCAGCCGGGCGAACGGATCCACGAGAAACTGCCCGAAGGCCTCAACGCCTACTGGGCGCGCGCGGTCTCGAACAAGGACGCCGACCTCACCTGCCAACTCACCTACGAATGAGAAACCTACTCCTGCTCGCCCTCGCCGCCCCGTTGCTCGCGGCCGACCCCAAGCCCGCGCCGACGCCGCCGGCCACCTTGCTGGCGCAACCGCTCGCGCCCCTCGTGATCGATAGCCTGACTGCGGGCGCGGAGATGGGGCGCTGGCTTTCCTCCAAGGGCAGATGGGAGCGGCGCCCCGACGGCCTGCGGGCCGAGGAGGTCGAGGCCGACAAGCACAATGCCGTGAACCGGCTGGTCCAGCCGCTGGGCGACTTCGCCTTCGCGTGCGAGTTCCGCTTCGACGGCGCGCAAGGGATCAACTTCTCCGTGAACGACCCGAAGGAGCACCTGACCCGCGTGCTGCTCACGCCGACGAGCTTCACCGCCCGCAAGGACGACCGCGACAAGAAGGGTCCCGACGTGGCGATCACCTACCTGACGGAGACCGTGAAGCTAGACCCGGGCATCTGGCACTCGCTCGTCGTGGAGATGGTCGGCGACACCTTCGTCGCGACGCTCGACGGCAAGGTGACGGCGGTCGGGACGCATGAGCTCTTCCGCGGACCCAAGGTCAGCCCGGGCTTCACCGTGGACGGCACCGCCGCCACCTTCCGCAACGTCGCGCTCTGGTCCGCGCGCCCCGAACCGAAGGCCGACTGGAAGGCCCGCCGGGAGACCTTGGCCAAGCCGGCCCCGGCGAAATAACCGGACCCCCGCCCCGCCGCAACCTCCGCCGTCCGGCGGGGTATCAATCCTATCCCCATGCTCCGACTCCTCCCGCTCCTCGTCCTGCTCGCCGCCCCGTCGGGCGCCGCCGAAGCCCCCGTCACCCTCCTGGCCCAACCGGACAAGGAAATCGTCGGGGACACCCTGCTCAAGGACGCCAAGGGCGCCGAGTGGAAGATCGCCAAAGGCAAGTGGGAGCGGACCGCCGAAGGCATCCGGGTCGAGGAGCTACCCGCCGACAACCATGGCGCCGCCAGCCGCGTGCCGACGAAGCTGCAGGACTTCGTTGCCGCGTTCGAGTTCCGCCTAGACGGGGCCAAGTCGATCTCCCTGAGCATCAACGACGCGAAGGAGCACGTCGCCCGCGTGCTCATCACGCCGACGGCGCTGCGCGTGCAGAAGGACGACCACGACCATGACGGCCCCGACAAGTCGGTGCTCTTCCTGCATCAGGCCGAGAAGTTCGAAGCGGGTACCTGGCATCGCGTCGTCCTCGAGATGGTCGGCGACACCTTGGTCGCGACGATCGACGGCAAGATCAGCGCGTTCGGCCGCGATGACCTCTTCAAGGCCGAGAAGGCCAACCCCGGCTTCACCTGCGCCGGTCAGTCCGCCACCTTCCGCCACCTCGTGATCTGGAGCGCCAAGGCCGAGCCCAAGGATTCGTGGAAGGAAGCCAGCGTGAAGATCGCCGCGGCGATGAAGGCGGCCCCGAAGCCGGCGGCGCCCGCGGCGGCCGCCAAGGCCAAGGCGGCGAAAGCCAAGGCAAAGCCGGCGGCGGAACCGGCGAAATAAGAGCTCTGGCGGGCTTTTCGGTCCCGCCAACGCATCTCCCCGCTTGCGCCGGCGGGGCCGGCCAACAAATTCAACCTCCCTCCCGTCCCATGTCCGATCCTTTCGACAGCATCGAGGCCGCCCTGGCGGATATCGCCGCGGGCAAGCTCGTGATTGTCACGGACGACGAGAACCGGGAGAACGAAGGCGACCTCGTGATGGCCGCCGCCAAGGCGACCCCCGAGACCGTCAACATGATGATCCGCCACGCGCGCGGTCTCATCTGTGTGCCGACCGTCGAGCACCAGCTGCGCCGCCTCGGCATCTCGCAGATGGTCCCGGAGAACCGCGAATCGCAGCGCACCGCCTTCGCCGTCTCCGTCGACGCGGCCGAGGGCATCACCACCGGGATCTCCGCCTACGACCGCGCCAAGACGATCGCGATCCTCGCCGACCCGGCCGCCAAGCCGGAGGCGCTTGTCCAGCCCGGCCATATCTTCCCGCTGCTGGCCCGCCCGGCCGGCGTACTCCAGCGCGCCGGCCACACCGAGGCCGCGGTGGACCTCGCGACGCTCGCGGGCCTGCACCCGAGCGGCGTGATCTGCGAGATCCTGAACGAGGACGGTTCGATGGCGCGCCTACCCGAGCTCGTCGAGCTCAAGCGGCAGTTCGGCCTGCGCATGGTCTCCATTGCTCAGCTCATCGAGTTCCGCCACCGCCGCGAGAAGCTCGTCGAGCTCATCGCCGAACGCCCCTTCCCTTCGGTCTGGGGCGACTTCACCCTGCGGGTCTACCGCTCCCTTCCCGACGGTCGCCAGCACCTCGCGTTCGTCCGCGGCCAGCCCGATGCGTCGCCCACCCTCGTCCGCGTCCAGCGCGCCAACGTCCTGGGCGACCTCTTCCGCGGCACTGAGTTCGGCTCCGGCTCCTCGCTCACCGCCAGTTTCGAGGCCGTGGCCAAGGCCGGCCGCGGCGTGGTCGTCCACGTCGACCAACCCCACGGCGGCCTGCAGGCCGACGCGGACGGCATCCGGCTCGGACGCATGGATGCGCGCGACTACGGCATCGGCGCCCAGATCCTCTCGCACATCGGCCTGCGCCGCATCCGCCTGATCACGAACAACCCGCGCAAGGTCGTGGGCCTCGGCGGCTACGGGCTGGAGATTGTCGAGCAGGTGCCCTTCTAGGCCCGGCGTTTCCGCTTGAAGCCGCGGGGCGAACCCCTTCTCTCGGTCTTTCGTTCTTCCCACCATGAGCCAGGACAAGCCCATCCCCGACGCCATCGACGGCACCGAACTGCACTTCGCGGTCATCGCCGCCGGCTATAACGGGGAACTCGTGGACGCGCTGCTGCGCCGGGTGAACCGGACCCTCCGGAACGGCAACGTGCCGGAAGCCAACATCGTCGTGGTCCGCGTGCCGGGCTCCGGCGAGATCCCCTACGCGGCCTACATGAGCGCGATGAGCGGGGACTACGACTGCGTCATCGGCCTCGGCGTGGTCATCGCCGGCGACACCCCGCACCACGAGGTCATCGCCCATTCCACCGCCCACGCGCTCCAGGACGCCGCCCTCCGCGCCGAGGTGCCCATCATCAACGGGATTGTCGTGACGAACGACCGCGCCCAGGCCGAACTCCGTTGCAAGGGCGCCCTCGACCGCGGCTGCGAGTTCGCCCAGGCCGCCCTCACGATGGCCTTCCACCGCGTCACGCTCGGCGCCCGTCTCGACGAGGTCGACGCCGAGGAGCGCTCGAAGCGCGACGGCAAGGACCCCTTCGCCCAGAACTGATGGACGCCCCAACCTCCGCTTCCGCCCGGATCCGCATCCGGATTCATGGCCTCGACCACCGCCTGGTCGACCAATCCGCCGGGGAGATCGCTGCGCAGGCCGCCCGCACGGGCGCCCGCGTCAACGGCCCGCTGCCGCTGCCCTCGCGCGTCGAGGTCGCCCGCGCCGCCGGCCAGGACGAGATCCGCGGCCACCACCGCCTCGTCGAGGTCATCGGGGCCAACGCGCAGACAATCCAGGTCATGCAGCGCCTCAACCTGCCGGCCGGCATCGACATCACCATCGTGCAGCCGGACGAACCGGTCGTCCCGGACCCCGCCGCCGCCCCGGCCAAGCGCAACCGCCGCCACGATAACCGCGTGGCCGCCATCCAGTTCCTCTGCGCCTGGGAAAGCCAGCGGCACGCCGACCTGGTCACCGCCCTCTTCGACTTCCTTCATGGCCGCGAGCAGGGTCGCGAGTACTTCGCCTTTGCCGAGGAGCTCATCCACGGCGTCATCCGCGACGTCACCCTGATCGACGAGGTCGTCACCAAGTACGCGACGAACTGGGCGTTCGGCCGCATCGCCCGCGTCGACCTGGCCATCCTGCGCCTGGCGGTGTTCGAGCTGATGCGCCGTACCGACATCCCGCCGATCGTCAGCATCAACGAGGCCGTCGACATCGCGAAGGAGTTCTCCACCGAGGAGTCCCGCCGCTTCGTCAACGGCATCCTCGACAGCTACATGTCCGAGCTCGGCCGCGACCCGCGCAAGGCCGAGGGCGGCTGACCCACGGATGGCGGGCGGTTTCCTCGATAGGCTGAAGGCCGGACTGAGCCGCACCGCGGACGCGGTGGCGAACCTGCTCGCCCGCCCGATGGACACCGGTTCCGCCGAGGGCCTGCGCGAGCGTCTGCTGGCGGCCGACTTCGGGCCGGCGACCGCCGACGAGGTGGTCGCGGCGGCGCAGGCCGCCTGGAAGGCGGACGGCGGGTTACGTCAGGCCGGCGCGGCCGAGGCCGCGGCCGCCGTCATCGAACGCGCCCTCACGCCGGCCACGACGAAGCCTCTCGCGACCGGCCGGCCACTCGTCGTGATGCTGCTGGGCGTCAACGGCGCGGGCAAGACGACGACCGCCGCGAAGCTCGCCTGGCGCTGGCAACAGGAAGGCCGGACGTGCCTACTCGGCGCCTGCGACACCTTCCGCGCCGCGGCCGGCGAGCAACTCTCCGCCTGGGCCGACCGGCTCGGCGTCGAGGTCGTCGGCGGCGCCACCGGCGCCGACCCGGCGGCGGTGGCCTTCGACGCCGTCAAGGCGGGGACCGCCCGCGGCTGCGACGTGGTGCTCCTCGACACGGCGGGCCGCCTGCACACCAAGGCCCACCTGCTGGAGGAACTCCGCAAGGTCGTGCGCGTGACCGCCAAGGCGCAGGCCGACGCCCCGCACGAGAAATGGCTGGTGCTCGACGGCTCCCTCGGGGCCAACTCCATCGAACAGGCCCGCATCTTCCACGAAGCCGTCGGCCTCACGGGGCTCGTGGTGACCAAACTCGACGGCACCGCCCGCGGCGGCGCGCTTGTCGCCGTCGTCCGCGAGCTGGGCGTCCCGGTGCGCTTCATCGGTCTCGGCGAGAAGCCGGAGGACCTCCAGGCGTTCGATCCGCGGGGCTACGCCCGCTCGGTCACCGGCCTCGGCGGCTAGGTTGGCTTGCCACCGCCGCGTTCGCCCGCCACGTTGGGCTCATGTCGGCCGAGACCGTGCAGGTTGAACTAGGCGACCGCTCCTA
>JBEELT010000123.1:0-5588 GCA_041167995.1 Verrucomicrobiota bacterium
GAAGGACTCGCCGCGGTCGAACGTCTCGGCTATGCGAGGCTGCGGGAACTCGGCGGCCCCGTCTTGCGCTCGGTGCGGCACGCGGGCGGCGGCGCCCGCAACCCCGCATGGATGAAACTCCGCGCCCAGGCGCTCGGCCTCCCGTTGAGCGAAGCCACCAGCGAGGAGGCGGCCGCCGGCGTCGCGCGTCTTGCCTGGCAGGCGCTCGGCCAGACCGTGGGCGGGTACGTCGGAGCGCTGCGCTCGCAGCCAGGCCTCGCCGCCTTGGCCAAGTCCTACGACGTCCTGCTCGTCGACCAGTTCGGCACCCTGCACGACGGCCAGAAAGCCTATCCGGGCGCGGTCGAGGCGTTACGGCGCTTCCGCGAGGAAGGCGGCAAGGTCGTGGTGCTTTCCAATTCAGCCAAGAACGGCGCGGACAACCGCGCCCGGCTCGCAAAGTTCGGCTTTGGCGCCAAGCACCTCGATGCCGTCGTCACGTCCGGCGACGCGGCTCAGGCCGCCATCCGCGAAGGCCGACTCGGCCGCGCGTTCAAGACCGGCGCCCGCGTACACCTCTCCGGCAAGCCCGGCGATGATTATGGCTTCGGCGCCCTGGGCCTAAGGTTGGTCGGACCCGACGCGTGCGAGGCGATTATCCTGACCGCGAGCGTGGAACCCGACCGCCCCTGGACGGAACAGGTCGCCGAGCTCGCAGGCGCGGCCCGCCGCGGCTTGCCCGTGCTGGTCGCCAACCCCGACCTTGAGATGCTGACCCCCGCGGGCGTCCGCCCTTCGGCCGGCGCCGTGGCGCGCGAACTGGAGAAACTCGGCGCCCGCCTGATCTGGTTCGGCAAACCCCACGCGGACATCTACCGCGCCGCGCTGGCGGCCGCCGGCGACCCCGACCGCTCGCAGGTGCTCGCGATCGGCGACAGCCCCGAGCACGACCTGGCGGGCGCCGACCGCGCGGGCATCGCGGGCGCGCTGCTCGGTACGGGCATCCTGGCCGGAAAAGACCCGGCGCAACTGACGGAACGTCTCCCGCTCGGCGAGTGGTCCTGGCTGCCCGAACTGCGCTGGTGAACGCTCAACCCGCCTCGGTGGCGGTGTTCCCACGGCCCCTCGGCTTGCCCTCGAAACAGTGCGGGCATGACTTCTCATAGACGTAGCGCTCATCCCGCTGCTCCGCGAAGGTCAGGGGCATCTGGCAGTTGAAACAGACCACCGAGCGGGTCGGCCGCAGCGCGGCGTCCACGCCGACGCGTTCGTCGAAGACGAAACACTCGCCTTCGTAATGGGCCCCGCCGACCTCCTCGAAGTATTTCAGGATACCGCCATCGAGCTGGTGGATATCCTTGTAGCCGAGGCTTTCCATATACGGACCGGCTTTCTCGCAACGGATGCCACCGGTGCAGAACATCACGACGGGCCGATCCTTGAGGTCGGCCGGCAGGTCGGCGACCGCCCGCGGAAAATCCCGAAAATTCCAGATCGGCGTTGCCAGCGCCCCGCGGAAGGTCCCCATGCGCACCTCGTAGACGTTGCGGGTGTCGAGCAGCACCACCGGACGCCCCTCGTCCAACCAGCGCTTCAGCTCCGCGGCCTTGAGCTTGGCGGAAGGCGCGCGGGCGGGATCGACCCCCTCCACGCCGAACGCGATGATCTCCTTCTTCACCTTCACCAGCATCCGCTTGAACGGACGGTCCGAAGACGGGCTCTCCTTCGGAGCGAGGTCGGCCAGCCCCGGCATGGCGCGCAAGACCTCAAGCACGGCGGCCAACGGCGCGCGCGGGCCGGCGAGGAAGAAGTTAATACCCTCCGGGGCGAGCAGGATCGTCCCTTTCAGACCGTGCCGGGCGCAGGCCTCGCGCAGGACCTCCCGACGCGCCTCCAAGTCGTCGAGCCGCGTGAACTTGTAGCAGGAAAGATTGAGAATGGCTTCCGTCATCACAGCGGGACCGGAGCGGGGCTCAGGGCACCCGACGGCAGACCGCCGTCAGGACCTGCTCATTCTTGTCGACGGCCTGGAACTGGATGGACAGCGTGCGCTCCAGCAAGGCGCGACGTTTGGCGGGATCTCGCTCCACCGTCGTGAGGTCGAACGAGGTACCCTTGGCATGGAGGTAGGCCTTGAGGTAGCCGATTGCCTTACCCTCGGCATTGAGGAGGCGGACGTGGCAAAGCGCCTCGGCCTTCCCTTCCACGCCGGCCAATTTCACTTCTAGGAAATCCCGAGGTCCGCGCGCGACAAAGTCGGCGAGCAGCACCTGGATCCCTTGGTAGTCGGCCCGGACCGACGCTTCGTTCGCGAACTTGGCCAAGGCGACGGACGCCGGCACCGACTCCTTGGCCGCCTCCGCTTTCGCCGGCTCCGCCTTGGCGGTCTCCTTCTTGGCGACAGGCACCGGGGCTGCCGGCGCCGGCGCGGCGGGGCGAGCCACCGGGGTCGCGGGGGCCACGGGCTTCGAAGGGGCCAGCGAAGGCTTGAGGTCGAGGCCCAAGGCCGAACCGGCCAACAGCAGGCAGATCAGGGTAGGGCTTCGCATAACTCCTTTATGTGGACTCAGCGCAGAGGGTCAACCCCGCGTCGGGCCGCCCCGGCTCTTGCCTTTCGGCTCCCCCGCCCTAGCCCTCACTCCTAACGATTCGCCCCCGTGCCCGACGACGAGCTCATCCTCCGCCCCATCGGCTTCATCCGCACGGAGAAGAAGCCGTTGAAATTCGACGCCCGCCACCAACCGGATGAGCGTCAGGCCGAGACCAACCGCTTGGAGCTGCTACCCGGCGACAAATTTCAGAAGGCGCTGAAGGACCTGGCCGGCTTCGACCGCATCTGGCTGCTCTGGTGGTTCCACCGCAACAAGGACTGGCGACCGGAGGTCTTGCCGCCGCGCGGGCCGTCCAAGCGCCGCGGGGTCTTCGCGACCCGCTCCCCGCACCGTCCAAACCCGCTCGGCATCACCCCGGTGCAACTGCTGGCGGTGAAGAAGGGCTTCCTGTTGCTCGGGCCGTGCGACCTCGTCGACGGGACCCCGGTCTTTGACATCAAGCCTTACATCCCGGCCTACGATTCCTTCCCCGAGGCGAAGTCCGGCTGGATCGCCGAGGTCGACGCCGCGCTGGCGGCCCCACCCGCCTTCCGCGTGGTCTTCACCGAAGCGGCGAACGAACACCTCGGTTGGCTGCGCGACTCCTGGGGCATCGACTTCCGCGATCGCATGACGGAGATACTAACGCGGGACCCCTCACCGCACCGGACCCGCCGGATCCGCAGCCGGCACGGCGACTTGTTCGATATCGGCTGCGGAGCCTGGTTCGCGGTCTTCCAGGTCGAGGGCGACCTGGTCACCGTGCTGCACCTGAAGCCGGCCTTCCCCTTGAAATTCCTCACGGACCCCGCCCGGCCGGTCATTCCCGACAAGGCGGCCCAGCTGGCCTTCCGCGGGCGTTGGCCGACGTTCGTCGACTGACGCGGGTTATACGGCGTTTTTTGGCGGCGTCAGCTTGGCAACAACTTCCCGCCCCGCGGGTCTAAAGTCGGCTCGCCACCTCGGCCAAATCCTTTCCAATCCGACCATGCCCCGCCTCCCCCTCCTCGCGGCCCTGTGCGCCTTCGCCACGGGTCTCCTCGCCGCTGAACCTGCGCTCGTCCTGAACGACGGCGACCGCGTCCTGCTGATCGGCGACGTGCTCATCGAGCGCGAGAACAACTACGGCCACCTCGAAGCGCGCATGCGCCAGCGCTTCCCCGGCAAGAACTTCGCCGTGCGCAACCTCGGCTACAGCGGCGACAGCCCGCTCGGCGCCTCGCGCGCCAGTTTCGACCCCGTCGCCAAGGGCGTCGATAGCCTCCGCGAGCAGCTGGCCGTCGTGAAGCCCACCGTCGCGGTCCTCGGCTATGGCATGGCCGCGAGCCTCGACGACCTCACCTACCGCCGCAACGACCCGGTGCTCAACCCCGATCCGGCGCGCTACGGCGTCGACCACAGCCCCGCCAAGTTCCGCCGCGAGCTGACCGAGCTGATGGAGCTGATCGTCAAGGCCAGTCCGCAGGGCCAGGTCCGCTTCGTGTTCGTCGGCCCGATCCGCCACGAGGACCTCCGCGCCACGCGCCCTGGCCTGCCGGACCCCGCCGAGCATAACGCCCTGCTGGCCCAGTATGAGCAGGTGCTGCGCGAGCTGGCGGCCGAACGCAAGGCGCCCTTCGTCCGCGGGGACTGGAAGGAAGCCGGCGTGGATCTCGCGCACGGCACGGACAACGGCATCCACCTGAACGAGAAGGGGTATCGTGCGCTGGCCGCCTCCTTCGCCCGTCAGCTGGGCTGGCGCGACGACGTCGCGGGCTGGGACGCCGAGACGAAAGCGCAGTCGGAACTGCGCGCCGAGATCCTTCGCAAGAACTCCCTGTTCTTCCACCGCAGCCGCCCCGCGAACTACACCTACATCTTCGGCTTCCGCCGCGGTGAGCAGGGTCGCAACGCCGTCGAAATCCCCAAGTTCGACCCGCTGGTGGACAAGGCCGAAGCCAACGTGATCGGGCTCTCCGCGGGCCGGCCGAGCACGCTGCCCCCGGAGCCGAAGTCCGAGCCCAAACTCGCCGCGCTGCCGCCCCTGCCCAAACCCGACTTCAAGCTCGAGCCGGGGCTGGAGATCTCGCTCTTCGCCGAGAACCCCTTCCTCGAGAAGCCCGTCCATATGAGCTGGGACGGCCTCGGTCGCCTCTGGGTCGCGACCTCCAATACCTACCCGCAGGTCAACCCCGACGACCTCGGCGCGCAGATGGAAGGCAACTCCGCGAAGTTCGGACCCTCCACCGGCAACGACAAGATCATCCTCCTCGAGGACACGAACAAGGACGGCGTGGCCGAGACCTCGCGCATCGTCGCCGACAAGCTGCTGATCCCCGCGGGCGTGGCGCCAGATGGCAACGGGGGCTGCTTCGTCGGCGCCAGCACCGAGCTGCTGCACCTGACCAAGCCGGGCGCGGACGGCCTGCTCTCCGAACGCCAAATCGTCCTCAGCGGCTTCGGCACCGAGGATACCCACCACATCATCCACGGCCTGCACTGGGGCGTCGACGGCCGGCTCTACTTCCACCAGACGATCTACATCCACTCGCACGTCGAGACGCCTTGGGGCCTGATCCGCGCCAACTCCGGCGCGGCCTTCGCCTACGACCCCGCCCGCGAGCGCCTCGAGGTCCACTCCAAGGGCCTCGTCAACGCCTGGGGCCAGCAGGAAGACCTCGCCGGCCAGACCTTCCTCACCTCCGGCGCCGATGGCAACGGCGTGAGCTGGGGCTTCCCCGGCGCAGTCCTCAACGCCACCGAAGGCGCGCGCCGCACGATCAGCAGCATCAGCCCCGGTTCGTACCCCAAGTTCTGCGGCCTCGAGATCGTCCAGAGCCCGCTCTTCCCCGCCGAGTGGCAGGGGAACGCGATCACGAACGACTTCCGCGCCCACCGCATCGTCCGTTTCGCCTTCAATGATTTCACCGCCGACGCCAAGCCGCGCTCGGGCTACATCACCAAGGCGCAGCCGGACGTGGTCCGCACGAGCGACGCCGCCTTCCGCCCGATCGGGCTCGCGATGGGCCCCGACGGCGC
>JBEELT010000124.1:0-5473 GCA_041167995.1 Verrucomicrobiota bacterium
GGACGCCTTGGTCACGTAGACATACTGGTGGGGCTTCACGCCTTCGGCGACGACCTGCTGGATCATGCCCTGCTGCTTGCCCTTGCCGAGGTAGCTGAAGCCGCCGGCGCGCCAGTCGGCGATGTAGAGGCGCGAGCTGCCGTCGACGTCGATGTCGGTGGCGCGGGGCACCTTGTGGAAGGTCTGCTGCTGCGCGACGAAGGTGGCCTCGAAGGCCTTGATCGGGTGGTTATGGATCGTACCCGTCGTCCAGTCGCAGGTGAAGAGCGTCTCGCCCCAGGCCTTGGGGAAGCCGGGCTCGGAGAGGTAGAGGCCGCCGGTGCCGGAACCACCGCCGTAGTCGGCCAGCGGGCGGGAGGTCTCGTCGTCGAAATTCTTGTACAGGCGCGGGTAACCAGCGTCGGCCAGCGAGGTGAAGTGGTGGAAGCGCGTGTTCCAGCCCTTGCCGTCGTTGGTGTTGTCGCGGGAGAAGAGGTCGAGGGTCGGGGAGATCGCGACGTCGCAGATGTTGCGCGTCATCGCGGTGTAGACCTCGAGCTCGGAGCCGTCCGGGCGGACGCGCATCACGCCGCCGCCGTAGAGGGTCACGCGCTTCTTGTCGCCCAAGCCGATGGCGCCATCGTTGTCGCGGATGAGGCCCGCGCCGAAGTCGCCCACGGCGATGTAGAGCCAGCCGTCGATGCCCATGCGGCAACCGTTGGTGGTGTGGTCGGCGCCGCGGGGGTGCTCGATACCGCCGCCGAGACCGTCGACCAGGAGCGTGCGCTCGTCATCATAGTCGGCCTTGCCGTCGCCGTCCTTGTCCTGGAACTTGGAGAGGAAGGGCGGGTGGACGAGGTAGAGGGAGCCGCCGACGAAGTGGCCGCCGCGCGGGCTCTCGACCTTCGTGTACTCGATCATGACGTCGGCCTTGCCGGCGCCCTTGGTGTCCCGGGCGAGGAGGATGCGGCCCATGCCCTTGATATGGCCGAGGGAGCCGTTCTTGTCGGACGAGATGTAGACGTCGCCGTTGGCGGCGGCCGACACGGCGGTCGGGTAGATTTCGGGCTCCTGGGCGGTGCCGACGAACTCGCGGATGGTGAAGCCTTCTGGGACCGCGTGGGCGGCGGCGGTCAGGAACAGGAGGCCAAGGGTGGAGCGGACCATGGGTATGCGGGGTGTGAAGGGGTAGATGTAGGGTTTCGGCCTTAAGTTCCAAGCGGGAACACCGATATTTCGCCCCTCGTAGCGGCTTGCCCCAGGGAAGCGGCGGCTTATCACCTCCTGAAGATGAGCGCCCCCGAGCCCGACCTCCTGTGCCCGCCCCGGGAGATCACCCGCGGGGAAGGACGGCTGGCCCTCACCACCCCTCGACGCCTGCCCGGCACCCTCGCTGAGGTCACGACCTGGCTCGAGGTCGGCGCCCCTGCTGGCTGGTCCGTGCGGCTCGATCCTCGGTGGGCCTCGGGAAACCATCGGCTGGTCATCTCGCCCACGGCGATTGACATCACCGCCGGGGACGCGACCGGCCTGCTTTACGCCCTGCAGACGCTCCGCCAACTCTGGACGGCGGATTCCTCGTCCCTGCCCTGCCTCACGCTGACCGACGGTCCGGCGCTGCCGGTGCGCGGCTTCATGCTCGACGTCTCGCGCGGCAAGGTGCCGACGATGGCGGAGTTGCTGCGCCTCGTCGAAGGCCTGCATGCGCTGCGCGCCAACCAGCTGCAGCTCTACGTCGAGCACACGTTCGCCTGGCCCGGCCACGAAGACGCCTGGCGCGACGCCTCCCCGTTGACGGCGGCGCAGATCCGGACGCTGGATGACGCCTGCGCGTCGGTCGGCATCGAACTGGTGCCCAACTTGAACACCTTCGGCCATATGGAGCGCTGGCTGCGCCACCCGCGCTACCGCGCGCTGGCCGAATGCCCCGAAGGCTGGATCCACCCTCTGACCGGTCAGTTCAAGGAGTTTCCCGGCACGCTCCGGCCCGACCAAGCCTCGCTCGATTTCGTCGATAGGTTGCTGGCGGACTACCTCCCGTGCTTCCGCAGCCGGCAGGTGAACATCGGGGGCGACGAGCCGTGGGAACTCGGCCAAGGCTTCAGCAAGGGGTCCGTCGCCGAACGCGGCAAGCACCGCGTCTACCTCGACCACCTCCGCAAGCTGTGCGCGCTGTCCACAGCCCGCGACCACACGCCGCAGTTCTGGGGCGACATCCTG
Source organism: Verrucomicrobiota bacterium (assembly GCA_041167995.1). Classification (GTDB taxonomy): domain Bacteria; phylum Verrucomicrobiota; class Verrucomicrobiia; order Opitutales; family UBA953; genus UBA953. The sequence goes on from JBEELT010000124.1 coordinate 2,200, forward strand.
CTCGAGGACCTGGCGCTGGCGCAGGAAGCGCCGGCCGACGCGGTGCCGGTGGTCTGGGGCTATGATGCCGGCCACCCGTTCGACGCCCAATGCGGACGCCTGCGCGAGTTGGCACGCACTTACCTCGTGGCCCCGGGCACGAGTACCTGGCAGAGCTTCACGGGCCGGCTCGACAACGCGTTGACGAACCAACGCGAGGCGATCACGGCCGCGGTGACGCAGGGCGCCCGTGGCGTCCTGCTGACGAGCTGGGGCGACAACGGTAACCACCAGCCTTGGCCGACGAACTGGCCGGCGATGGTCGCGGGGTTGACGCAAGCGTGGACGGGCGGGGCCGCGGGCGACCTGGCGGCGGGCTGCGCCGCGCTCGGCGGCTTGACCGACGCCGACGGCCGGGCGGTCGCCGCGGCGCTTACTCACCTCGGCCACCTCGACGGCCAGATCGCCAAAGCCAACCGCAATAAAAGCCTCACCTGGGATTTCCTCACCGCGAAGCCGGAGGCGATGACGAAATTCACCGAGGGCGTCGCCGAGGAGGAGCTCCGTCGCTCCTGGACTTACCTGGAGGAGGCGGCACCCCTGCTCGCGGCGATCGCCACCGCCGACCTCCGGGAGGAACTGACCTTGGGCGCCGACCTCGCCCGCGCCGGCCTGCATCGCGCCGAGGGCAAGGCCCTTTCTCGCCGAGAGCGCGGCGCCTTGATCGAACGCTATCAGGCGGCGTGGCTGAATCGGGCGCGCCCCGGCGGGCTCGACGAGAGCCTCGGCGCCCTGTTCGGCGCTCCGACCGCTTGAGCGGTGGTGGGAACATTGCGGAGGAAACGGGGTATACCCTCTTGCCCCACATGCGTTCGACGGTCCTCATCTTTGGTTGGCTTTGCGCCGCCGTCGCCCGCGCGGCGACGCCGACCCGCGCCGATGCCTTGTTCGCGGGCGAGGTGCCGGCGATTGAGCTGCGGATCCCCGACGCAGGCATCAAGAAGCTGGCCCAAGACCCGCGGGCGTTCGTCGAATTCACCCTGCAGGAGACCGGCCAGAAAGCCCTGGAGCATTGCTCGATCAAGCTGAAGGGCTCGATCGGCAGCTTCCGGCAGATCAACGATACGCGCCCAGGTTTCTCCATCCGCACGGCCAAGTCGACGGACCAGGCCTTCCATGGGCTCACCAAGTTCCAGCTGAACAACTGCGCCCAGGACGGGACGATGATCCATGAGCAGCTCGCCGGCGAGATCGCCCGGGCCGCCGGCGTGCCGGCCTCCCGCTGTACCCATGCTTACGTGTCGATGAACGGCAAGGTGCTCGGAGTCTACGTGGTCAAGGAAGGGTTCGACGCCGAGTTCCTGCGCCCGTTCTTCGCGGACACGCGCGGACACCTCTACGACGGCGGCCTGCACACCGACATCCACCCCGGGCTCGAACTCGACAAGGGCGACCCGAAGGACCAGGCACGCATCACCGAGTTCTCCCAGGCCCTGCGGGAGGGCGACCCGGCCAAGCGGCGCGACCGGCTGGGCCGCATCCTGGATATCGATGCCTACCTGCGGCATCTGGCGATCGAGAACATCCTGGTGCACGGCGACGGCTACTCCTACCGCGCGAACAACTACCGGACCTACGAGGACCCGGCGACCGGCAAGTTCACCTTCATCCTCCACGGCATGGACAACGTCTTCGGGGTCGACTCCTGGGGCCAGAGTTCGCCGCGGGCCTACGTATTCGCGTCGCCGGTGGTCGCCCCGCTCTACCCGGGGGCGAGCGTGACCGCGGTGTCCCAAGCGCTGTGGGGCGACAAGCAGGACCTGGCCCTGCGCGAGCGATTCCGGCGCCAGGCCCGGGTCGTCTACGACCAGGCGATCAAAGGCCGCGACTGGCCCAAGCGCGCGGAAGAAATCACCGCCAACCTGAAGGCCCGGCTGCTCCCGCTCGATGCCCAGGAGGCCGGACGGGCCGAACGACGCGGACTCGAAGGCGCAGCGCAGGTGCGGCGCCGGCTGGAGATCGTCCGCACTCAGTTTGAGGACGCGGCGAAACTCGACGTGCCGGGCGGCACCGTCGGTCTCGGTCCCTACCTTTGGAGCCTCAATGCCGAACAGGCGACGGCCCGCGAAACCCGGGCGGACTCCCGCGATTGCCTGCATCTCGCGAAGACCGCGCCGGGCGGCCGGGCCGACGTGCGCCTCCCGCTCGCGCTGGCCCCGGGCCGCTATCGGTTGGCCGCGACCGTGCGGACGCGCGGGGTCGCGGGCGGCCCGGGCTTCCGGCTACGCCTCGGAGGCGAGGGTGACCGGAAAGACCTGCCCGCGCTCTCCGGTGACCGCGACTGGCAGGAGGCCGCTTTTGATTTCACCGTGGCCGGAGGCGATCCGGCGCTAGTGCTCGAGCTCCGAGCCGAAGCCGGCGAGGCTTGGGTCGACCGCGAGAAGCTCCGACTCACCCGCCTCCCGTGAGCCCGCGGCGCGGCGACGGACAGGTGAATAACTTAGGGCGAAACCCTGCCGATGGGATTGACTAGACCAAGCCTGAAAACATCTTAGACCCACCCCGTGCACCGCTCCTCCGTGCCATCCCTTCATCCGCTTCCCGGGCTGCTCGCCGGGAGCCTGCTAGGGTGTCTGGCTTTCCTCGCGGCCGCCCACGCGCAGACGGCGCCGACCACCCCCGCGACGCCCCCCAAGCCGAAGGCTCCTGACCTCCCGAACGACTCGCTCTTCGCCGGCTTCGTCCCCAAACTCGAGCTGCTGATCTCGCCAGAGAACATCGACAAGCTGGCGAAGGATCCGCGCAACTTCGTGGAATGCTCCATCAAGGAGTACGGCGGCCTCACGCTCGAGAAGTGCTCGGTCAAGTTGAAGGGCTCGGCCGGCAGCTTCCGGCAGATCAACGACCCGCGACCGGGCTTCTCGGTCCGCACCGACAAGGTCAAGAAAGGCCAGGAGTTCCGCGGGGTCGGCAAGTTCCAGCTGAACAACTTCGCCCAGGACGGGACGATGCTGCACGAGCAGATCGCCGGGGAGATGGCGCGCAAGGCCTTCGTGCCGGCCTCGCGCTGCACCCACGCCTACCTGCTGATGAACGGCAAGGTGCTCGGCACCTACCTCCTGAAGGAGGGCTTCAACGACGAGTTCCTGAAGTACTTCTTCAAGGACACGCGCGGCCATCTCTACGACGGCGGCTTCGTCAGCGAGGTCAACCCGAACTCCGAGTGCGACCGCGGCAACCCCAACGACAAGACGCGCCTCCTCGAGCTCATCGGCGCGTGCAACGAGCCCAAGCC
>JBEELT010000125.1:0-5395 GCA_041167995.1 Verrucomicrobiota bacterium
CGCGTAATCCCCCGAACGCAGCGGCGGTAGCGACAACGCGCGGACATGGCCGAGGCAGACGGCCAGGGCGGCGAGACCGCGCAGGAGTTCCAGGCCGGGGATCGCCGTGGTCCGAGTTCCGGACGCCATCAGTAACGTCGCCCGAAAAGGCGCTCCTTCGACCAGTCGATCAACCGGCCGAACCAACCCGGGCGGGCCGCGCCCGAGGTCTGGAAGTCGCCGATGAAATAGGAGCCGGCCCGGATGGCCTGGGCCAGGCGGGCCGCGACCACGGCGGGCGTGTGCTCCGACCGCCAACGTTCGTGGCCCGCCATCCCCACGGCCAGCGGGTCGCCGCGCAGCTCGCGCAGACAAGCCGCCAGGGGACGACCCACCGCCACCGCCGATCGGTCGATCTTCCCGACATAGCCGGGCGGGCAGAGCTGCAACCACTCGCCGCGGAAGCGCTCGGCGGTCACCGGTTCGTACGTGCCATCGACGACCAAGGCGGGCACGCCCAAGCGGGCCGCTTCGAGGATCGACAGGCCGTGGGCTGCGACCAGCGAGGCCGACGACGCCAGCTCGTCGGCGAGTTCGGTCTGGCTCAGGTAACCGCGGAAAACCACCGGCAGGCCGGCGCAACGCTGCCGGACCTTCGGGAGGTCCTCTCCGTCCCCGACGACTACGATTTCATCAAAGCAGGGCCGCTCCGGATGGACGAAGGCGGCGCGGACGAAGCCCAGCAGTGCCTCGGTCTTGAAATCCTCGACGCGACCGACCCAGTAGGCGCGCCGCGCGTCCAAAGGCGCCGGGCGCGGCGGTCGCGCCGCGTCCGCAGTACAGATCGGGATGATGGCGGGCTTCAGCCCAGGGCCGAAAACCTCGACGTTGGCCTCAAGGTTGTGCGCATCCATGAAGAAGACCCCGCCGCGGGCGGAACCTTCGGCGAGGAAAGCGTGGATTCGGCGCGTCTGCGCCCGGTGCAGCCAACGGGCGGCGAGGCGCTTGAGCCCCCAGCCCGCCCGGTTGAAGAGGAAGGCCGTCGGCAGGTATTTGAAGGCGTCCTGCGGGGCGGTCGACCAGGCGACCAACCGGGTCTCCGGCGGCAGGTCGAAGCGGCGCTCGAGTAGGCGCCCGAGAAGCAGGCTGCACAGCACGATGTCCGTGGGCGGCAAGGTCTGCCGCTCGCCGGGCCGATACTCCTGGAAATCGAACGGGACGCCGGCTTCGGTCCACAGCCGGCGGAGCGCGCCATCGGCGTGATCCACCAAGCCTAGGCGGTAACCGTGGGAGCGATGCAACTCCGCGCCGACGCGGGCGAGGAGAAGGTTGACGCCGCCGGCGACGCGGCCGGGACAGATGATCGTGAGCTTGGTCATTCGCCGGGAGGGTTAGCGGGGGTGGCTTCCTGACCCAGCGCCCGGAGGTAAAGCCCGGCGCAGACGAGGGAGACAATCGCCACGGGTACCAGGCCGGACCACCCGCCCCCTAGCCAGTCGGTGACCAGACCGGAGAGCCAGAGCACGCCGGCGCCGAGCAAGGAGACCGCCAACGTGAATCCATCCAGCCAGACCCCGGCACGGCGCCGGGCGATCAGGAGCATCAGCCCGAGGTAACTGAGGTAGCCGTAGAAGAAAGCCATCCCGGCACCGACCAAACCATGGCTCGCGATGAAAACCCAGGGCAGCAGACCCGTGATCAAGGAGGCGATACCCTCGACGACGATCACGGCCCAGGCGGAACCTCGGGCCAGCAGCCAGAATCCCATCGGCCAAGAGACGACCCGCAGGAAGACGCCCCAGATCATCCAGCCGAGCACGAGTACCGCGCCGTCAAACCCCGGATCATCCTTGTAGAGCAGATGGATGCAGGTGCGCCCCATCGCGAGGAGCAGGACCAGCAAAGGCAACGCCAGCAACAAGCCGGCCTGGATCTGCTTCTCGACCAGGCCTTTCGCCTCCGCCTCGCCACGGGCAGCCGCGACCCGGGGAAAAAAGTCGGTGCCCATCGCCGCGAAGACGAACCCGGGCAGGCTGCCCGCGATCGAGAGGGCCGCCTGGTAGTTGCCGGCGGCTTCGAGGCCCAGCTGCCGGATCAGCATCAGGCGGACGGCGTAGGCCGCCAGTTGCGAAAGCAATCCGACCACCATGAGGGCCCCGCCCAGCCGGACGAGCGCAGCGATCTCCGCGCGGGCGGCGGACGGCGCCTCGTCCGGGGGCGCCACCGCCCGGGCCTGACGCCAGGTGAAGAAAGCGGTGAGGGCGGCGGCGAGCAACAGGCTGGGGGCGATCCCGCGGATTCCATAGGTCGCGATGAGCGGCAAGCCGAGCAAGAGGCCGCCGACCGCGGTGGCCACCTGCGACAGGGCAAGCGCCTTGAGCTGACCATGGGCCTGGAGGATGGCCGTCCACATCGCCGTCGCGATGATCAACGGGGCTGCGAGACCGGCGACCAGCAGGTCCCCGGCGAACTCCGCGGACCCGAAGGTCGCCCAGCCGACCGGCCAGAAAAGCCCGAGCGTGAGCAAGGCCCCAAGCCAGGTCAGAAACTGACCGAAGGAGCGCACGGCGGCGATCTTGGCCGGACGCGCCGCCTTATCGGCGGCGGCGATCGCGCGTACGCCGGAAGTGCCCAGGCCCCAGCCGGCGAACGTGGCGACGTTCCCGCTGAAGCCACCGCAGACGCCCATCAGGCCGACCCCCGCGGGACCCGCGACCCACGCGATGACCTTCGCCCGAAGGAACCCGGCGGCCAGGGAGGCCACCGAGGCTCCGCCCATCAGGGCGCTGGAGCGAAGGATACGGGCGAAGGCCATCGGTTACTTCAGGGCCTCGATCCCGAGGGCGTTCTCCCAGCGGTGCGGCGCTTCGACCGCGTGGAAAGCGAGGTGGGCGGAGTCATGGTACTTCGCCGGCCGGATCTCGCGGAAGCCGGCGCCCCGAAGCGCGCGCTCGAGGGACGGGTAATCCCACATCCAGAGGTGCTGGTCACGGGAGAAAAAGCGGCGCAGCCAAGCGGCGCCCCGGGGCGTCTCAGCTAGGCCCATGTGCGTGTCGCGGATGAACGTCTCGGCGGCGGCGGGATCGGTGGCGGCCTGCCGGAGGTACTGGTCGCAAAGGTAACGGAGATCCGGGAGCACCGCGCGGAAAACCCCGCCAGGCCGGAGCAGGCGATGCGTCTCGCGGAGCGCGCGATGGCAATCCGCCAGCGAGAGGTGCTCCAGCGTGTGCGAGCAGTAGGCGAGGTCGGCCGTGCCCGACCGGACCGGCAGGCCCTTGACCACGTCGCCGAAAAGAACCGTCCGGGGATACGGCGCGCCCCGTCGGGCGAGCGGCAGCCACTTCAGCAACGGGGTGCGCTGCAGGAGGATCATCGGGCTGGCATCATAGTTCAGCCAACCTTCGGGCCCGCAGAGACCGGCGCCGTACTGGACGTGCAACGGCATGGCTTAGGCGCCGAAGGCGGCCCGGAAGGTGGCGATGACGCGGTCGCGCTGCTCCTCGGTGAGGCCGGACCCCGACGGCAGGCAGAGGCCTTGGGCGAAGAGGCGCTCACCGACGGCGCCGCCGTGCGTCTCGACACCGGCGAAGACCGGCTGCAGGTGGAGCGGTTTCCACAACGGGCGCGACTCGATGTCGACCGTCTCGAGGGCCAGCCGGACCGCCTCGCGGTCGCGCCCGGCGAGCGTCGGGTCGATCGTGAGGCACGTCAACCAGCGCGTCGACTGGCCCCAGGGCGCCTCCGGCTGGAAGGTGACGCCGGGCAGGTCGCCGAGCGCCTGCTGGTAGGCGCGGAAATGGGCGCGGCGGCGCGTGACCTTGCTGGCGAGGCGGAGCAGCTGGCCGCGGCCGATCCCCGCGCAGATGTTGGAGAGGCGATAGTTATACCCGATGGTCGAATGCTGGTAATGCGGCGCCGGGTCCCGGGCCTGCGTCGCCAGGAAACGCGCCTGCGTCGCCAGCGCGGCGTCGGCCGTCACCAGCATCCCGCCGCCGGAAGTCGTGATGATCTTGTTGCCGTTGAAGGAGTGGACGCCGGCCCAGCCGATCGAACCGGGACAACGTTCGCCATAGGTGGCGCCCAGCGCCTCGGCGGCGTCCTCGATGAGCTTCACGCCATACCGCTCGCAGCATGCCTCGATCGGGGCGATGTCCGCCGACTGGCCATAAAGGTGGACGAGCACGAGGGCTTTCGGCGGCCGGCCGGCGCGGACCTTCGCCTCGATGGCGGCGCAGGCGAGCGCCGGGTCCATGTTCCAGCTACGCTCCTCGCTGTCGATGAAGACCGGGCGGGCGCCGAGGTAGGTGATCGGCGCGGCCGAGGCGATGAAGGTGAGGTCCGAGCAGAGGACCTCGTCGCCCGGACCGACGCCGGCCAGGCGGAGGGCGAGGTGCAGCGCGGCGGTCCCCGACGACAACGCCACCGCATGGGGCGAACCGACGAGGTCGGCGAACTCGCGCTCGAAGGCGTCGAGGTGCGGCCCGACCGGGGCGACCCAATTGGCCTCGAACGCCTCCAGGACGAACTCGACCTCGGCGGTGCCAACGTCGGGCGGGGAAAGGTAGATGCGGGACATGGGAGAGGGGTTCAGCGCCAGGGGCGGTCGGGGAAGATCCCGAGCCCTTCGAGCTCGCGCAGCAGCGCCTGCACATCCTGGCGCGCGAGGAGCTCGGGGAAGGGCGTCGGCGAGGAGAGGCGGATGAACATCTGCTCGCTCTTCTGGTTGAGGCCGTGGACGCGGATGTCCTTGAGCAGGAGGGGCAGGCGCTCCAGCCGGCCGACGAGGCCGTCGCGCCAACCTTGCTCCTGCGCCTCATAACGGTTGGGCTCCCCGTTCACGAGATGCCAGAAGGCGACATGCTGCAGGCCGCCGCGCGGCACCAGGTAGGCGCCGGCCTCGTAGGGGAGCAACGCGCGCTCGCCGAGCCGGGCGGACACGGCGTAGCGCCGGTCGGTGCGCACGCAGCCGTTGTTGACCCAGCAGGAATCCGGGTTGTGGGAACCGGCGTCCACGACCGAGACCTTGCCGGGCTCCCAGTAGGCGACGTAGACGAGGATCTGCAGTCCGTCCTTGGCGTAGACCGCCTGCGCGACCTGCGAATAGTTCAGGATGCCCTGCACGTTGGCGGCGGCCGCGGAGCCGACCGCGACGGGGACGTCGCGACGCACCCAGCCGGCGACCACGGTCGGCAAGGACCGCGGGAGCTCGCCGGTGAAACGGCGGCGATGGTCCGCGAAAACCTCGACCGCGAGGAGGAGAGCGACCAGACCGACCGTCGCGAGGACGCCGGCGATGAGCAGGACGCGGCGCATGCTAGAGGATCCGGCCGGGATTGCCGACCACCGTCACGCCCGGAGGGACGTCCGCGATGACCACGGCGCCGGCGCCCAGGACCGCGCGGCTGCCGACCTTCTT
>JBEELT010000126.1:0-5366 GCA_041167995.1 Verrucomicrobiota bacterium
CTTCTTGAGGCCGGCGATCAGACGGCTGTAGGAAATGCCGAGGGGACGGCAGGCGGCGTTGAGACGCACGATCCACAGCTGACGGAACGTCGACTTGTTCTTGCGGCGGTCGCGATAAGCGAACTTCTGCGCGCGCTGAACGGCCTCGAGGGCGTAGACGTACAGACGGGACTTGTTTCCGAAGTAGCCCTTGGCGGCTTTGATCGCGCGCTTCTTTCGGGCCTTGGTGGCCGGGCCATTGGTTGCTCTAGGCATGTTGGTATTTGGTTTGGATTTGGGTTAGTGGCCTCGGGGTCGCCTTAATGAACACCCGTTCGGCCAAAAGTGGAGTCGCCGACTTAGGCGAAGGGCATCGAAGCCAGCATCTTCTTCTCGAAGCCGGAGTCGACGCGCTTGGACTTATTGGCGCGACGGCGCTGCTTGCGGGACTTGGAGCTCAGCAAGTGGCGGGAGTTGGGGGAGCGGCGCATGACTTTGCCGGTGCCGGTCACCTTGAAGCGCTTGGAGATGGACTTGCGGGTCTTTTGCATGGCGGGAAAGGGTCGGAACAAAGGCTGAGCCGATGCACTTGTAAAGGGGAAAGGGCTGGGGCACCCGGGTTTCCTCGGGGACCTTTTGCTGGCCCTGGTTTGACATCGTGCCCCCGCCCCTTCCCTTGGCGACCGCGCATCCCCTATAAAACCATGATTTCCCTAGGAAAAAAGCCGAAACTCAGCTTCAAAGTCGATGCCCTAGTCGACGGCAAGGTCCAAAACCTCCCCTTTTCCGACCTGATCGATGGACCGACCATCGTCTCCGTCTACATGCGCAACAACACCTCGGCCTGCGACAAGCAGGCGGCGGAACTCGGGAAAAGTGAGAAAGTGCTTGGTAAGCAAGGGTTTAAGATTATAGCCCTCTCCCGGGACACCTGCGCCTCCCACCTGAAGTATGCCGCCAAGCATGGCTTCAAGTTCGCCCTGGTGTCTGACCCGGAGGACCAGTTCGCCCAATCGGTCGATGGCATCGTCGAGAAGTCGATGTACGGGAAGAAGTACCTCGGACCGGCCCGGGCGGCTTACCTCTTCGCCGCCGACGGGAAACTGATCGGTCTGATCCCGAAGGTCGAGGCGGCGACGCATGGCCAGCAGCTGTTGGCGACGATCGTGGCACTGAAGTAAGGCGCCGCGCGGGCGGAGCGGTGGGTGCAATCGGTGCTTGAACCAAGGCCGCTTAAAGCGGAGTTTATCCCGAAGACCCGATCGCAAGATACCTAATGGCTACGCCCTATCGCCCCAATAAACGACCCAAACCGTCGAGTTCGTCCAACCAGCAACGCAGGGATTTCCGCAAGGAGGACAAAGGGCCGAAGCGCAACATGAACATCCGCGCGACGGAGATTCGCGTGATCAATTCCAAGGGAGAGATGCTCGGCGTCATGCCGATCTCCCGCGCCCTCGAGCTCGCCCGCGAGGAAGGCGTCGACCTCATCGAGATCGCCGCCGCGGCGGTCCCGCCGGTGTGCAAACTCATGGAGTACGGCAAGTACCTCTATGAAGAGGCCAAGAAGCACAAGCACCAGAAGACCGCGAGCAAGGTGAAGGAGATCAAGCTCCGGCCGCGCATCGATTCGCACGACCTCTTCATCAAGGTCCGCCGCGCCGAGAACTTCCTCTACCACGGCCACAAGGTGAAGTTGCTCCTGCAGTACCGCTACCGCGAGCTCGAGCACCCGGAGATCGGCGTCGAGACCATCACCCGCGCCATCGCGGCCTTGCTGCACATGTGCACGCGCGACAACGAGCCCAAGCGCACCGGCCGCGCCATCGTGGTCGGCCTGACGCCGGTCCAGCAGAACAAGCGCAAGCTCGTGCACAACGCCGCTCCCGGCGAGGACGACGGCGAGGACGACTCGGCGCTCGACAACGGCGAGAACGACGCGGAATAAGCCGTGGGCCGACTGGTCGCGCTCGCCTCCTGCCTGCTCGTCGCCGCGGCCGCCCTCGGCGCCGCCGCGACCCCCGACATCTTCCTCGGCGACTCCCTGCGGCAGCTCGGCCTCGCTCCGGTGGCCCGCGTCGCGGGCGACCCGGTCGCGGGCGAACGCTTCGGCGCCAAGGGGCTGCCGACGTTCGTCGCCGAGCCCAACAAGGACTACCTGCTGATCGAAGGCGTGAAGGTCTACCTCGATGACCCGATCGGCCAGTTGCGCGGCAAGCTCACGGTGACCCGCATCGACTACGACAAGGTGATCGTGCCGCTGGCCTGGCGCCTCCCCGCCGCGCGCCCCGGTTCCCAGCGCATCCTGCTCGACCCCGGGCATGGCGGCAAGGATCCGGGCAAGGTCCACGGCACGCTGCACTACACCGAGAAGGCCGCGACACTCGACACCGCCCTGCGCCTCAAGTTGCTGCTCGAGAAGCGCGGCTTCGAGGTGCTGCTGACGCGCGACAAGGACGTGGCGATCGACCTCGACGACCGCGCGCCCATGGCGACGAAAGCCAAGGCCGACCTCTTCGTGAGCCTCCACTACAACGGCGGCGCCGCGGGCGACACCACGAGCGCAGGGATCGAGACCTACTGCCTGACGCCGACCGGGCAGCATTCCACGAACAAGGCGGCGGGCCGGGCCGACCTGACGGCGGAACCTGGCAACCGGTTCGACCTCTTCAACCTGCAGCTGGCCTTCCATGTGCAGCGCCAGCTCCTCGCCCAGACCGGCGCCGAGGACCGCGGGATCCGGCGGGCCCGCTTCGCCGTGCTGCGCACGCTGACGTGCCCCGGCATCCTCATCGAGGGCGGCTTCGTCTCGAGCCGCGTGGAGGGCGCGCAGATCGCGAACGCCGCCCACCGCCAGAAACTGGCCCAGGCGATCGCTGACGGCGTCGCGGACTACGCCCGCCTGCTCCGCGCGAAGTGAGCCGGCGATTTAGCGCTTCCGCCCGGAGCCGCCGACGCTAGCCTCGGAGCATGGGAAGACTCGCCCTGCTCCTGGCGTGCTGGACGACGCTGGCCGCGGCCCGCCCGGAGCCCGCGCGCACCGCCGTGCTCGTGAACACGGACCAGCCCGCCGGCTTGGCGATCGCGCGGGAGTTCATGACCCACCGCGGGATCCCCGCGGCGAACCTGATCGCCCTGCCGCTCGGCCGGAGCGAGACCTTGGAGTGGAAGGACTACGCCACGCGCGTGCTCGGGCCGCTGCGGTCGCGGCTGCTGGCGACCGGTCTGCTGGAGGGCAAACGGGAGGAGTCGGCCGATGCACGGGGACGGTCCGGCTTCATCCCGACCGGCGACGCGCGGCTGCGCTGGCTCGTGCTCGTCCACGGCGTGCCGCTCAAGGTGGCGCCTTCCGGCATCAAAGGCCTGAACCCGGCCAACCCGGTGAAGGGCGACCATGCGAGCCTCGACAGCGAGCTGGCCCTGCTCGCCCTGCCGAACCTCGAACCCGAGGGGGCGCGACCGAATCCTTGGTTCGGGCGCGCCGACGCCGGGGGCGACGGCGTGATCCGTACCGCCCGCCTCGACGGGGCCTCGCCGGAGGCCGTGCTGGCGGCCCTGCGCGGCGCTTGGACGGCGGAGGCGCAGGGCCTACGCGGCCGTGCCTACGTGGACCTCGGCGGACCTTATCAGGAAGGCGATGACTGGTTCCGGGCGTGCCTCGCTCCCTTGCGGGAACTAGGCTTCCCGCCGGACGTCGAGGAGACCAAGGAACAATTCCCGCCGACCGCCCGTGGCGATGCGCCGGCCTTCTACCTCGGTTGGTACAGCCAGAAGCCCACCGGTAAATTCGGACAGAAGCCGACGCGGCTGGCGCCGGGAGCGATCGCGCTCCACCTGCACAGCTTCTCCGCGGCGTCGTTGCACAACCCCGCGACGAACTGGGCACCCTGGCTCGTCGAACAAGGCGCCGGCCTGACCTTCGGCAACGTCTACGAGCCCTACCTGTCGCTGACGGTCCGGCCGGAGCTCCTGCTCAAGGGACTGCGGGAAGGGATGAGCGCCGGCGAGGCGGCCTGGTTCGCCACCCCGTCGGTGAGTTGGCAAGGCATCATCCTCGGGGACCCCTTCTACCAACCCTTCGCGGTCACCTTGGAGGCCCAGGTCCGCGCCGCGGCGGCCAAGGAGGCGCTCGGGGACTACGCCCTCCTCCGTCATTTCAACCTCCTCCCCCACCCCCTGGGGACCGAGGACCTCCGGCGGCTGCAGGCCGCCGCCGACCGGTCCGGCCGACTCGCCCTGCGGCTGGCCTGTGCCCAAGCCGAGCAAGCGGCCGGGGTCACCCGAGCTTGGAAAGACCCGCTGGACCTGGCCGCGGAGGAGGGCGGGCTGATCACGGAGGCCGCCCGCTTCGTGGAAGTCCGCTTCGGGACTAAAAAAGCCCAAAAACTCCGCGGTGAGTTGGAAAAGCGGCTGGAAAGGGCCACCCCAGCCCGGCCTGAATCGGAAAAAGCCCCTGAAAAGTAGTCTCGGCTTGCCAGCCCCCCTTGGGTCGTTTGTTTTCGACCTCTCTCCGGCCCGTCGGCGCCTGCCAACGGAATCTCCGGAGGGAAAACCAACCAACAACCAAAACCCTGGAAACGTCCTTCGCGACGCCCAGGACCCACAGTCAAAAATACAATGAGCATCATGGAAAAACTGCTCGCCGAGTCCAATTTCGGCGCGCTCAAGGCCCACACCGTCATCCCGGCGACCGTCACCGAGATCCGCGACGACAAGTTCGTCGTCGTCGACATCAACGGCAAGTCCGAGGGCTTCATCCCCCAGGCCGAATTCCCCGACATGGCCGAAGTCCAGGTCGGCATGCAGCTCGAGGTCTACCTCGAGAAGCTTGAGAACAAGGACGGCACCCCGACCGTCTCCTTCGACCGCGCCCAGCAGATCCGCAAGTGGGAGAGCATCGAGGCCAACTGCCAGGAAGGCTCCATCGTCCAGGGTCGCGTCAAGTCCGTCGTCAAGGGCGGCCTGATCGTCTCCGTCGGCGTCGACGCCTTCATGCCGTCCTCGCAGATCGACGTCAACCCCCCGAAGGACCTCGAGGGCTTCGTCGGCCAGACCTTCGACTTCAAGATCATCAAGATCAACAAGGAGAAGAAGAACCTCGTCGTCTCGCGTCGCGAGCTCATCGAGGAACAGCGCGGCGAGAGCCGTCGCAAGCTCCTCGAGGAGGTCAAGCCGGGCGTCATCCGCCGCGGCGTCGTCAAGAACATCACCGACTACGGCGCGTTCGTGGACCTCGACGGTCTCGACGGCCTGCTGCACGTCACCGACATGTCCTGGGGCCGCATCGGCCACCCGAGCGAGGTCGTCAAGGTCGGCGAGGAGATCACCGTCATGGTCGTCGAAGTCGACCGAGAGCGCGAGCGCGTCTCCCTCGGCCTGAAACAGAC
>JBEELT010000127.1:0-5338 GCA_041167995.1 Verrucomicrobiota bacterium
CCGAGCAGGGCGAGGATGGTCCAGCCGATCGTCACCCGGGCCATGTTGTTGTCGATGCGGTCCAACAGCCACCAGCCCAGGACCACTCCGGCGATGGCGGGTGGCACCATCGGGAGGATCTGCCGCCAGCTGCCGCCCTTGCGGTTGATCAGGAAGCCGAGGAAGTCCGCCACGATCAACAAGGGCAGCACCAGGCCCACGGAGGGCTTCGCCCCGAAGATCTTGGCCATGAGCACGACGTTGAGCGTGGCCGTCCCCGCCAATCCGGCCTTGGACAGGCCGATGCAGGCCGCGCCGAACAGCGCCAGCAGCAGGATCCACCCGTCGGCGGGCAGCAGGGTATGGCCGGCGAGCCAGTCCACGGCTCAGCGCGCGGAATCCGTGTCGAAGACCAGGACCTCGAAAGGCTGTAGCGTCACGGTTACCTTGGTGCCGGCGGCGAGCTTGAGCTCGCGCAAGCGCTGGTCGGCGTAAGGGGAGCGGAGGTCGAACGCCGGCGTCGCCGTGCGCGTGGCCCGCGGCAGGTCGAAGACCTCGTCGGCGTCCAATTCGATGGTCCGCGGCTGGTCGTCCGGATTGCGCAGCATCAGCGTCGCCTGGCGCGGGTTCCAGGCCGCGTAGCCGTAGGGTTCGAGCTTCAGCGGGTCGCCGCCGACCCAGTGGGCGTCGCGCAGCACGTCGGCGTGTGCATGCGCCCACTTCGCGGAGGCCGCCACGTGGTCCCAGGCCGTCGCCGTCATCATCGACGGGGTGAGGTAGAGTTCCTGCAGGGAGGCGCCGTTGGCGAAGTAGGAGCGTACTTCGTTCTTCAGGTCATTGCCGGCCTTGCCGACCTTGTCGCCCTGGAAGGCGCGGCCATGGACGACCCCGTGGTGCATCGCCGAGTTGAGCGGGTAGAGCGGGGCGGCCTGCACGAACATCTTGTGGCAGTAGCCATCGCGGAACGTCAGCCACTTCTCGCGGTCGTCGCCCTTGCCCGCCCAGCCGACGTCGGCGCTGTGCATGCGCCAGGTCGAGTCGACGTGGTTGAGCCAGAAGGGCGAGGGCCAGGTGCCCACCGTCACGTTGATGAAGACCGCGGGGTTGTCGCGGCGCAGCTGCCGGGCGACGTCGAGCAGGGCCATGAAGTGCGGGCTGACGCCGTCGCCGGCGCGGTCCCACTTGAAGGAGTTGACCCCGCCGGTGCGCATCAGCTCGCGGCAACGGTCGACAAACCATTGCCGGTACTTGGGATAGGAGAGGTCGAGCTTCGCGTCCGGCGGGATGAGCCCCATCTTCTGGGCATGCGCGGTGCGTTCCTTGTCGCCGCCGTAGCCGCCGAGGGGCGAGATCCAGATGCCCAGGTTGGCGCCGAAGGCCGCCATCTTGTCCTTGGTCGCGGGGAAGCCGCCGGGGAACTTGCGCGGGTGCTCGACCCAGAGGCCCTTGGCCGGCTGGTCCCAACCATCGTCGACCAGGTAGGAGAGTACGGGCACTCCGCGCTTCTTCACGAGCTCCGCGTCGAAGGCCTGGACCACCTCGAGCATCTTCGGCTCGTCGACGCCGAAGCCGAGGTCGTACCAGCAATTGTAATGCAGGAAGGGGCTGCTTGGGCGGGCCCGCTCGCGCTCGACGTAGCGCAGGAAGGAGCGGCGGACCTGGCCGGTGGGGGCGAGCCCGGTGACGGCGCCGAAGTCGTAGGACTGTTCGGCCGAGAGCGTCAGCGAGCAGCCGAAGGCGGTGCGGGCGCCCGAGGCGGCGACGAGGTTGGCCGAACCGGGCATCTCGACCCCGGCGAAGAAGCCGGCGCCGGCGAGCGGGCTGCCCGGCGACGAGCCTACCTGCTTGAGGCCCGGCAGGCGGACATCGGTGAACTCGACGCCGTGGAGCGCGAAGGGCTGGTCCGCGGCGGACAGCAGGATCGTCTGGCGGAAGTAGTGGGAGCCGTCGCGCAGTTCGGCCCGCCAGCGGGCCTTGACCCCGCGGGTCGAGGTGAGGTCGGCCTCGAGGGCCTGTCCGTCCTTGAGCGGCACCCGGCGCACTTCGCCGACGACGCCGAAGGCCGAGGCGGGCAGGTCGCCGGCCGGGAACGGCGTGAACTTGGGCGAGGTCATCCGTTCGCCCGCCGCCGTCGTCACGTTGAACGTGCCGCGCTTGTCCCGCACACCGACGAGCAGGAAGCGCTGGCCGTCCTCCCAGATGAGCGCGACCGCCGGGGACCAGGAGAGGGCGGTGTCGGTGCCGCGGTCGATGCGGGCCGTCAGGGACGGGGTCCCCGCGGGCCAGGCGAATTCGTTCGTGGCCGCCCGGTTGGCGGCGCTGCGGAAGGTGAAGCCCGTTTGCCCCGCGGGCGCCGGGTTGATCTCGAGGATCCCGCCGGCGCCGACTTGGCCGGCTTCGCCGGAGTGGTCCTTGGACTGGGCCTTGAGGTTCATCTTGCCCACGCGGACCAGCTTGGGCTCGCCCGGGAAATCCGCGCGGGGGAAGGTCGCGATCTCCTGCATCGACTTGCCGTTGGGGCCGCCGCGGACGACCACGCGGGCCTCCTCGAGGTTGATCTCGACCTGGTAGGTGCCGTCGCCGGTCGCCACCGGCGTCGTCGAGAGCCGGAAGAGTTCGGCGCCGCGCTGGTCGACCTTGGCGCCGGTGGTCTTGTCCACGATGGTCGTGGGTTGCAGGCGCCCGCGGCGCACTTCCCAGGAAGCGGAGAGCACATTGTTCTCGAGCGTCACCACGTCTCCCTGCGCTTGGGACTGAGCCTTGCCGGGGGCGGGGCCGGCGAACTCGATGTCGGGGTTCGCGGCCTGGAGGCCGATCAGGGTGCAAAACAGGAAGAGCAGTCGCATCGGGGTAGGGCATTACCGCCCATCGTACGGGGGGTGACAAACCGTTTCTCCCTCCGCCTCCTAGGGTGAAAAAGGGGACCCCGGGGCGAACGAATCACCCCGGGGTCCTTTAAATTGGTCGGGCTGGAGAGATTTGAACTCTCAGCCTCTGCTACCCGAAAGCAGCGCTCTACCAGATTGAGCCACAGCCCGACGCGAGGTTTTAGCAGAACCAATCCGCTGCCGGAGTTCAACCCAAATTCATCGGCTTGGGGGTGCCTTTTTGGGGCAATAATTCGACTTATGGCCTTTGGGTGGCCATCCTGCCGGGGTGAACTTGACCGTCCGCCGCTCCCGCGAACGCGGCTATGCCGACCACGGCTGGCTGCGCACCTGGCATTCCTTCAGCTTCGCCGACTACCATGACCCCGCCCACATGGGCTTTCGTTCGCTGCGCGTGATGAATCAGGACATCGTCGCGCCCGGGGTTGGCTTCCCGATGCACCCACATCGCGACATGGAGATCTTCAGTTACGTGCTCAAGGGAGCGATCGAGCATCGCGATAGCCTCGGCAACCAGGCCCAGGTCCGACCTGGCCAGATCCAGGTCATGAGCGCCGGTACCGGCGTCCGGCATAGCGAAGTCAATCCTTCGGCTACCGAGCCTCTCCATCTGCTGCAGGTTTGGATCCTGCCGGACCGCGCCGGCCTGAAGCCCCGCTATGCGGAGTGGACGCCCACGGTGGCGCAAAGCTCCGCCACCAAGGTCCTGATCGTCTCGCAGGATGGCCGCGAAGGCTCCGCGCACATCAGTCAGGACGCCTCCGTCTATCGGGTGAAGGCGGCGACCGCGACCACCGTCGCCCACTCGCTGGCGGCCGGGCGCGGCCTCTGGTTCCAGTTGATCGAAGGCGACGTGCAGGTCGGCGGCGTGAAGCTCGCCCCGGGCGATGCCGTCAGCTCCGAGGAAGCCGGCGACTTCGAGTTCAAGTCAGCCGGCCCCGTCGAAGCCCTCCTCTTCGACCTCGCCTGACCTTTCCCCACTCCCTACTCCCGAATCCCCAATCCCAACTTCCCATGCCCACCCCTCACATCCCGCAGAAATCCCCGCTGCCCGTCCTCGTCGAAGCCGGTAAGACCTACTACTGGTGTTCCTGCGGACACAGCAAGACCCAGCCCTTCTGCGACGGTGCCCACAAGGGCAGCGCCTTCACGCCGGTGCCTTACAAGGCCGAAGCCGCTGGCATGGTCTACTTCTGCGCCTGCAAGCACTCGAAGAAGGGCGCCCTTTGCGATGGTGCCCACAAGGGGCTCTGAAGTTCGCCCTTTCATAAGCCCTCGATTAGGTTAACCTATGGGGGCTATGAAAAAACTCCCCTGCATCGTCGCCCTCCTACTCGGCGTGGCGTTCATCCTCTTCGGCGTCGCCTATTTCGTGCCCGCCGTGAAGTCCCTCCTTCCGGCGCCGACCCCGCCCAATGGCGAAGAAGCCGGCAAGCTTACGCAGGCTTTCTTCACTGGTCTCGCCGGCTCCGGCTACCTCAGCATCATCAAGGGCCTCGAAATCCTCGCCGGTGTCCTGCTCATCGTGAAGTGCACGCGCGGCTGGGGTGTCGTGCTTTCGGGCGCCATCCTGTTCAATATCTTCTTCGTGAACGTGCTGATCATGAACATCTGGAACCCGGTCGTCATCGCCATGGTCTTCGCCGGTCTCTACCTGGCTTGGGTCGGCCGCAAGGGCTTCTGCTGCCTGTCCTGCTGTGGTTCCGGCGAATGCCTCGGCACCTGCGGTTGCTGCAGCAAGGACGGCGGCTCCTGCTGCTCCACGCAGAAGTCCGAGACTTCCGGCGGCTGCTGCGGCGGCAAGTAAGCCCGCCTATAACCTTCCATCAGCCCCCGGCCTCGGGGGCTTTTTTGTGCCCGCTTCGCTGGTCGGCGGAGCCGGTTACTTAAGCGTGAGCGTCACTCGACGCAGGTCCATCACGCCCCGTCCAGGGATGTCGATTGCCCGGAGCTCCAAGGCGGCCCGCCCGGGCTCGAGGGCGATTTCGCCCAGCGTCATCGTCCGGAACGGCTTCATCAGCGATTCGCCATGCGTGCTCCGCGGGACCACATCCTGGTCGGTGAGCAGGGCGGGGTCCCAGGCCTCCGTGACCTTACCGCGGAGACGCCGCTCGCCGACGCGGAGCTCGAGCGTCGCGCCGACATCGGCCGCAGGGCAGGTGTAATCGAGCGTCACGAGATAGGTTCCCGCCGTCATCACCTCGACGTTCCAGACGGCGGCATCGGTGGGCTTCCGCCAGTTCACGAAATAGGAGGAGTTGGGAGCTTGGGCGCTGCGACGCATCTCGCCCGTGGGCGCTCCGTCGCGGGCAGGCAGCATCGTCATCGGGAATTCCCGGTATCCGAGCCCCAGGGGACGCGGGTCGACCCCGCCAGCTCCGGCCCCCTTGCCCTTGTTGCCAGCGCCGAGGTTCATCTCCTGACGCCAGTCCGTCACCGCGGCGGTCAGCTCCTGGGCCAGGTCCGGCAGG
>JBEELT010000128.1:0-5260 GCA_041167995.1 Verrucomicrobiota bacterium
GCTGGTCCACTGGCCGAGCCCCTCGTGCTGCAGCATCCGCGGGACCAGCTGCGAACCGAGGATGATCAGCAAGGCCACGAGCACCTGCAGGATCGTGACGTAGCTGTTGAGCCGCTCGCGCCCGAAAAGACGGAGGCAGGCATGGTAGGCGAGCACCACCACGCTCGTGGCGAAGAGGACGTTGAGTCCGACGGAGACGAGGTGCGCCGGCAGGAAACGCCAGGAGCCGGACTCGCGGAAGACGCCGAGGAGCATGGCCACGACGTTGAACGCGACCGCGTTCAGGTAGAGGTTCCGGAGGATGACCTGGACCTTCGTCTGCAGGATCGCCCGGGAGGTCACCGGACGGTGCAGGAGGATGTCGGATTCGTGCTCGCTGAAGAGCAGGTTGCCGCAGGCGTGCACGGCGCCGAGCCCAAGGATGAGCAGCGTGTACGCATGCAGGAAGGTCGCGAAGACCAGCGGCGGCATGTCGCCGCCGGCGAAGGCCAACATCACCAGGCCGAAGAACACCACCGCGACCGTCGACCAGAAACGCCGGCGCCGCTCGAGCGCCGGCTTGAACTGGGCGTTGCGCTGGGCCAGCCGCCCCCGGTGGAACAGCTTGTCGAAGAGCTCCAGCAACCCCTGGCGCTGGATGACCGCCCGCTCAGCGTCGGTCGCCATGGTCCGTGAAGGTGCGCGCGAAGTTCTCGGCCTTCTCCCGCAGCTGGTCGCCGCCGGTCAGGGCCGTAAAGATCTCCTCGAGCGAGCGACCGCCGTTGGCGGCGCTGACCGCGGCCGGGGCGCCGTCGAGCACCAGCTTGCCTTGATTGATGATCACCACCCGGTCGCAAACCTTCTCGACCACATCGAGGATGTGCGAGCTGTAGACGATCGTGCGTCCCTGCTTGGCCAGCGTCTGGATCAGCGTCTTGAAGCCCATCGCCGCGTTCACGTCGAGACCATCCAGCGGCTCATCGAACAGCAGCACCGGAGGGTTGTGCAGCAAGGCCGAGATGATGACGATCTTGCGGCGCATCCCCTTGCTGTAGGCCGCGAGCAGCTTCTCGGTCAGCACATCCCAGGTCAGGTCGAAGAACTGGATGAATTCCGCGATCCGGGCGTCGGCCTGCTCGGCCGCGATCCCGTAGAGCGAAGCGACCATGCGGAGGTACTCCAGACCTGAAAGCGATTCGTAGAGCGCGCCGCTCTCCGGGACGAAGCCCACGCTGCGCTTCACGGCCATGGGATCTGTCGCCAAGTCATGCCCGGCGATGATGGCCGTCCCGGAGGTGGGCTTGAGCATGCCGGTGATCATCTTGAGCGTGGTCGACTTGCCCGCGCCGTTCGGCCCGAGGAAGCCGACGATCTGGCCGGCGGGGATCTCGAGGCTCAGGCCGCCGACGGCCGTCTGCGTCCCGAAGACCTTGGTCAGTTCGCGGAGGGTGATCATGGTGGAGGGATAAGAGCGGAGAGGGTAGGCTGGCAAGCATCGCAGGGGGTGAGCGTAATAGGGGGCAAGTTGGCACGGGGGCATGGGGACAAGGGTGTTGTGTTTGCCTCTTAAAGGTAGGGACGAGCGTCCCTGCTCGTCCGCGCCAGAAACACGGGGTCTGGCTTCGCTTCGCGACGCGATGGCGTGCCTGACCTCGTGTGAAGGACGAAGCTTCGACGTCATACCGGCACGGAGTCAGGCACCTTCACGCTGCGCGTGCTGAAGCCAGACCCCATGCCGGCGGCCGACCGGGGACGGTCAGCCCTACCGAGACACAAAGAGGCTTTCGGGTCAGGGCCAGGCGACAGGGCCAGGGGCAGGGTCAGGGTCAGGAATACGGATCCTCCCAACGCACTCGCGATTCCTAACGCCTAGCCCTGGCCCCGGCCCTGGGCCCTTTTCTCAATTCCAAGCCCACGTACCACCTACTCCCCACCCCGTCTTCCCTAATCCCTCTTCCCTCCTCCCTCCAATCTCCTTACCTTGCCCCCATGCGCCCCGCCCTACCCCTGATGCTGGCCTTGGCCTTTGGCTCCGTGTGCCTCGCCGCCGACTCCCTGCCGCCCATCCAAGACGGCAAGGTGCCGCAGAACCTGACGGAGCTCTGGGGCGCCTACGACCCGCGCGCGGAGCCGCTGGAAGCCGAGGTGACCAAGGAGTGGGAACAGGACGGCATCGTCTGCCGGGTCATCCGCTACCGCATCGGGATCTTCAAGGGCCAGCCGGCGACGATGGCGGCTTTCTACGCCTTCCCCAAGGGTGCAAAAGTGCTCCCTGCGATCCTGCAGATCCACGGCGGCGGCCAGTCGGCCAGCCTCTCCGCGGTCGTGACCAACGCCAAACTGGGGTACGCGAGCCTCTCCCTCAACTGGGGCGGCAACAAGATGACCTTGGCGGATGGCAAGGTGTACGATGGCCCGAATACCGACTGGGGTGCGCTCGACGCGACCCACCCGCCGCAACGGAACAAGGCGAACCATTTCGCCGGCCCGACGGAGCCCGACGCCTACACGCTCGATGCCGTGGACTCGCCGCGGAACGACAACTGGTTCCTGGTGACGCTCGCCGCGCGCCGCGCCCTGACGTTCCTGGAGAAGCAGCCCGAGGTCGACGCGGCCAAACTCGGGGTCACCGGCCATTCGATGGGCGGTCGCTTGACGGTCCAGCTGACGGGCATCGACGACCGGGTGAAGGCGGCGGTGCCGTCCTGCGGTGGTTCGGGCGACTTCACCGGCGACCCGGCGACGTTCCCAGGCGGGGCTCCGAGCAAGCGTTCCGCCCGCGACCTAGCGACGCGCTCCGAGAACCCGTACATCGACCGACTGAAGGTGCCGACGTTGTGGTTTTCGCCGACCAACGATTTCCACGCACACCTTTTCAACTTCGCCTACACCTGGCGCGACGTGCCGGCAGGAATCCTGGGTTTCAGCATCCCGCCCCACTTCAACCACCGCAGCACCGACGAGCATAACCTGACGACGACGCTTTGGTTCGAGCAATACCTCAAGTCGGCCTACCAGCTCCCTACCACACCGCAGCTTCGACTCGAAAGCCAGGCGGCCAATGGCCAGGCGGTGTTCACGGTGACGACAGAAGCTGGGCGTGCCGTCAAAGCGGTGCGGGTCTACGCCACGGCCGACGCCCATGCCCTGACGGCTTTCTGGCGGACGGTACCGACGACCGCGGTGGGCAAGTCCTGGCAGGCGACGGTACCGGTGCTCGACGCCAAGGACCCGCTCTTCGTCTATGCCGACGTGAGCTACGAGACGCCCGAGGCCTACCGCAAGGTCGCGACGAATCCCGGGGTCGGCCGGAGCGAGACCTTTGCGCTGAGCTCACGCGTGCTGGTGCTGACCGGGGCACAACTGGCCGAGGCGGGGGTCAAACCTTCCGCCCAACGGGATCGCTCCATCGATAACGGCGTGCAGGGCTGGCAAGATTGGTTCCGCTTGAACTGGGGAAACCCCGACCACTGGGTCGCGACCACGCGCAAAGTGAAAGACCCGCTCTGGCGCGGCCCGCAGGGCGCCCGGCTGGCCTTCGAGATCAACCCGGCGAACGACACCGTCCTCTACGTGAGCATGACCCGCAACGCGTGGGGTGCCTTCGGGGCGGGCACCGGCGAATACGTCGCAACGGTGCCGCTCAAGGCCAACGGCGGCTGGGTCACGGTGAACCTCGGCGTCGAGGACTTCCAGCCCATCGACTCCAAAAGGGCTCAACCCTTGAAGGATTGGTCGACGCTCACGGACCTCAGCCTAAGCGGCCACGCCACCGTGGTGAAAGATGGCGCGAAGACGGACCTGCCTAGGGCGCCGTGGAAAAACCCCGGAACAATCCGCGTCCGCCAGCTCCGCTGGGTCGGCGGGCAATACCAGGGCGATGCGCCCGCGGCGCCCGAACCCACGGAAGCCGAACGCACCAAGGCCTTCAACGACGCGATCAAGGCTTCCCTCGAACAGGAGAAGAAGGATCGGGACGGAAGGTAGGGGATGGAGAGCTGGCACGCTGGCAAGGGGGCATGGGGACAAGGAGAGATGCAGGAAAGGGCCAGGGCTAGGGACAGGCGCCAGAAAACGCGAGGGCCTTGGGAGAAGTCTGCATTCCTGACCCTGGCCCCGGACCCTGCCCCGAAAGTCTCTTTGCGTCTCGGTAGGGCTGACCGTCCTCGGTCGGCCGCCGACATGGGGTCTGACCGCGGACGAGTAGGGACGCTCATCCCTACCGAGATACAGAGATGCAGGAAAGGGCTAGGGGCAATAGCCAGACTCGCACCAGCAAAGCCCAACCCCTCGTGCATTGATCGACTCAGCACTCTGTACTCGATCCAGCACTCGACTCCGCACTCTACGCCGCACTCTACGCCGGCCTCCCTTACTTACAGCACCCCGGCTTGCCGGCGACGAGGTCGGCGGCGCGGGCGAGGAGGTCCTTCTTCGTGGCTTCGTCAGTCGCGGACGCGGCGAGCAGTTCGAGGGCCTTGAGGTTGTTCGCCTTCACCATGGCATGGTGCGCGGCGGAGGCGCGACGGCGGGCGAAGAACAGGGCCGTGAGGAGGAGCGTGAACTGCGCTGCGAAAATGGCGACGAAGCCGACGATACGCTCGGCGGTGCCGGTCAGGCCGGCGGTCGAATTGCGGACGAACTCAGCGCCGCCCTTCACGAGGACGATCGCGATGACCACCGCGAGGGCGATGAGCACCCGGCCCATCAGGCGGTTGCACTTGGCGGCGCGGGCGAAGACTTCGGAGGCGGAGGTCGGAGGGGTGCAGGCCATGATGGGGAGTAGGATTAAGAATCGAGGGACAAGGGCAAGGCGTTTGGTAGGGACGCTCGTCCCTACCTCGAAGAGGCAACCACAACACCCTTGCCCACGTGCCCACTTGCCAGCGTGCCCCCTACCCTCCCGCACTCTTCCTTGCCCTCCCCCGCCTCAGGCTTTCTAGTGCGGCGTGGCCACGAAGCTCCTCCTCCTCGACTGCGATTCCACCCTCTCGTCCATCGAAGGCATCGATGAGCTGGGTCGGCTGCGCGGTCCGGCGACCTTCAAGGCGGTCGAGGACATGACGAATGCCGCGATGAACGGGGGTACGCCGATGGAGGCGATCTTCGCCAAGCGCCTCGACATCATCAAGCCGACCGCCGCCGAGCTGGCCGCGATCGGCGCCCAGTACATCGCCACCGTCGAACCGACCGCCGTGGCCAGCCTCGCCAAGTTGCGCGCCGCCGGCTGGCGGATCGCCATCGTCAGCGGCGGCTTCACGCAGGCCATCCGCCCCCTCGC
>JBEELT010000129.1:0-5208 GCA_041167995.1 Verrucomicrobiota bacterium
TGACGGTGGTGGCGTACTTGCCCTTGCCGTCGTTGAGGAGCTCATCGCCGTCGGCCTTCCAGTGGGCCAGCATGTCGGCCGTCCAGGCCTTGTCGCGTTCGGCGCGCTGCTCGGGGGTCAGCGCGAGGTAGGCGCGGTGCGACGTGGTGTCGCCGCCCCGCCAGCCGTCGAGGTCCTTGCCGTTGTAGAGGGCGGTGAAGCCGGCGGGCGGGTTGGGGGCGGCCGCCAAGGTGGCGGCGGCGAAGAGCAGGCTGAGGGAGCGCATGAGGGTTGGGGAGGGGTGGCTTAGAGCGGTTCGAGGGTGCAGCGCTTGACCTCGAAGGCGCCGCCTTCGACCTGCAGGCCGATGAAGCCTTCGGAGAGGTTGGCCCCGGTGGCCTTGTTCACTTCCTTGCCGTTGACGAGGATGGTCACGGTGTCCTTGTCGCAGACCGTGGTGAAGGTGTTCCACTCGCCGGCCGGCTTCTCGGCGTCGGCCTGCTTGCCGAGGCGGTAGCCACGGACCTTGCCGGACTTCTTGTCCTTGAGTTCGGTGCCGCCCTGCAGCGTCGCGCCGTTCCAGAAATAGAAGTCGCCCTGGTTCTTGTGCATGCCTTGGCATTCGATGCTCTTCGGCCAGATCGCGTCGGGCGGGGTCATGTGGACGACGACGCCGGTGTTGCCGGTCTTGGTGAAGCGCCATTCGACGGTGAAGCGGTACTGCTTGTAGGCTTTCTCCGTGCGGAGGAAGCCGTTCGGCTTGCCCGTGCAGGTGAGCAGGCCTTCCTTCACGGACCACGTGTCCTTGGCGGAGGCTTCGGGGAAGGCCACCCAGCCGGTCGTGTCCTTGCCGTTGAACAATTCGACCTTGGCGGTCGGGGTAGTCGCGTCGGCGGCGAGGGCGAGGGTCGCGGAGGCCAGGAGGGCCAACCAGAAGGCGGGGCGGAGGGTGGGGCGCATGGGGGTGCAGCGACCCTAGGTCGCCCCGGGGGTTTTTGAAGCGAAAAAAGGTGAGGTAAACGACCGACTTAAGCCATGATGCCGTTCACCACCTTGCCCCCGATGCCCGTCAGGCGGACGTCGAGGCCTTGGTATTTCACGGTGAGGCGGTGGTGGTCGATGCCCATGAGCGCCAGCATGGTCGCGTGCAGGTCGTGGACATCGACGACGTTCTCGACCGCATGGTAGCCCAGTTCGTCGGTGGCGCCGTAGACGGTGCCGGCCTTCACGCCGCCGCCCGCGAGGAAGACGCTGTACCCGGCGATGTGGTGGTCGCGGCCGCTGCCCTGGCCCATCGGGGTCCGGCCGAACTCGCCGCCCCACAGGATCAAGGTGTCCTCGAGCAGGCCGCGTTCCTTGAGGTCGTTGATCAACGCGGCGGTCGCCTTGTCGACGTCCTGCGCGCCCATCTTCATGCCGTTGTCGAGGCCGCCGTGGAGGTCCCAGGCGCGGTGGTAGAGCTGGATCATGCGGACGCCGCGCTCGGCAAGGCGGCGGGCCATGAGGCAGTTGGAGGCGAAGGAGCCGTCGCCGATCTCCTTGATGCCGTAGGCTTCGATCGTCTTCGGCGACTCGCTCTTGAAGTCCAGCAGCTCCGGGACGCTGGTCTGCATCTTGAAGGCCATCTCGTACTGGGCCACGCGCGTGGCGATCTCGGGGTCGACGAATTCCTCGGCCAGCCCGCCGTTCAGCCGGCGGACCTCGTCGATCACCTGGCGTTGGGTGCTTTGGCAGACGCCTTGCGGGTTGCCGATGTAATGGACGGCTTCGCCCTTGGACTGGAACTGGATGCCCTGGTACTTGCTGGGCAGCACCCCGCTGGACCACTGGCGCGACGAGATCGGCTGCTGGCCGGTGCGCCCGGCGGAGGTCAGGACGATGTAGCCGGGCAGGTTCTCCGTCTCCGAGCCGAGCCCGTAGAGGAGCCAGGAACCCATGCAGGGGCGTCCCTTGATGATCGAGCCGGTGTTGAAGAACGCGTGCGCGGTGTCGTGGTTGATCTGCTCGGTCTTGAGCGAGCGCACCACGCAGAGGTCGTCGGCGACGCTCCCGATGTGCGGGAAGATGTCGGTGATCTCGGTGCCGCTCTTGCCCCAGCGCTTGAACTCGAAGGAGCCGCCGCGGGCCTTGAGGACGGTGTTCTGGAGCTGCGCGATCTGCTGGCCCTTCGTGAACGACTCGGGGAAGGGCTGGCCATCCAGCTTCTTGAGGACCGGCTTGTTGTCGAAGAGCTCGAGGTGGGGCGGGCCGCCCGCCATGCAGAGGAAGATCACCCGCTTGGCCTTCACCGGCAGGTGCGGCGTGCGCAGGGCGCCCTTGCTCCAGGGCTTGGCGGTCGGGCCCGGGGCGGCGAAGCCCTTGGCCGCGAGCATCGCGAAGGCGGCGCCGCCGAGGCCGTAGGCGCTCTTGGTCAGGAAGCTCCGTCGGTTGATCGACAGCGCATGGGCGATGGGGTCGTAGGGGCGCATGGCGTCAGTAGCGGGTGATGGTCTCGTGGGCGTTGAGCAGGACGCGGCAGGCCTGCGTCCAGGCGGCCTGTTGCGCGGCGTCGCCGGGCGCGGTGGGCGCGAGGCCAACCTTGAGGAGCTTGGCGGCCTCGGCCGGGTTGGCGACGTAGTAGGCGGTCTGGTCCGCGATGAGCTTCTCCAGCGGCGCCCGCTCGGCGGGCTTGATTCCGCGGCCGGTGGCGAGGCGGAAGGCCAGGTCGAGGCGGTCCTCGCCGGCGGGTCGGGCCAGCAGGCGGGCGGCGAAGACGCGGGCGGCCTCCACGAAGGTCGGGTCGTTGAGCAACGTCAGGGCCTGCTGGGGGGTATTGCTCGCGCTGCGCAGGGCCACGCACTCGTCGCGGGCGGGGGCGTCGAAGTTCACGAGCATCGGGTGCAGGAACATACGTTGCCAGTGCATGTAGAGGCCACGGCGCCACTGCTCGGCGTCGGCGCTCGCCGTATACCGCCGGTTGGGGAACTGCAGGGGCTCGTAGAAACCATCGGGCTGGTAGGGCTTCACGCTCGGCCCGCCGACGTCCTCGGCGTTGAGCAGGCCGGCGATGGCGAGCGCGTTGTCCCGCACGAACTCGGCCTCGAGGCGTCGGGGGTTCTGCGAGGCGAGCAGGCGGTTGTTCGGGTCGATTTCCTTGGCGTCGGGACGGAGGCTGCTGGACTGGCGGTAGGTGCGGCTGGTGACCATGAGCCGGACCAGGCGCTTGAGGTCCCAGCCCTGGTCGCGGAATTCCAGGGCCAGCCAGTCGAGCAGCTCGGGGTGGCTGGGCGGTTCGCCCTGCGAGCCGAGGTCGTCGAGAGCGGCGGAAAGGCCGTTGCCGTGGAAAATCTGCCAGAGCCGGTTCATCACCGTGCGGGCCGTGATGGGATTCTCCTTGGAGGTGATCCACTCCGCGAGGTCCAGGCGCGTCAGCCGCTTTTGCTCGGTGCTCGCGCGGTGGCCGGGCAGGAAGCCCGGGGTCGCGGGTAGGACGACCGGCCCGGAGGTGTCGAGGAAGTTGCCGCGGGGCAGGACTCGTACGGTCAGGGGAGCCTTGGCCTCGGTGACCAAGGACCAGGCGACCCCGCGGCGGTATTCATGGAGTTTACCCGCCATCGCCTTCAGTTGATCGTAGTCCGGGCGCGCGGGCTGGACGGCGCACAGGTAGGCTGCCGCCAGCCGGCCGCGCAGGCTCGCATCGGTCGTGCCCTTGCGGATGGACTCCCGGAGGGCGTCATCGGCGAACGTGAGCGGGTCGAAGCCTCCCAGCGGGCTCAGGGCGAGGCGGAAAGGGACGGCGGCGCCGGGTTCGATGGTGGCGATCAGGGTGTCGCCGGCGGCGAGCTCCACGGGCGTGTCGAGCAACCAGGTGGCCTGGGCGGCGCCGTTCGCGGGCAGGGTCAGCGCCCACGCGTTGCCGAGGCCGAGGACTTCCGCGCCGTTGCTGTAGCGGACGTCCTTGGCGGTGGCGTCGGCGAAGGCCACGTTCAGTTTGCGCTCCTTGCCCTTGGCGGGGCGCACGGCAAAGGCCACGGTGAAGCTGGCGCGGCTTCCGGCGGGGAGGTCGGCGAGGCTGAGGCGGACGGCGGCGATGCGCTGGGCTCCCGGCTGCAGTTCGAGCACGAGGCTGTCGCCGCGGCCGACCTTCTGCTTGGTCGCGATGGGTTGGCCGGCCGCGAAGGTCTCCCGCGCGGGCGCGGGCGGGGTCGGCTTGACCGTATTGGGCGTCGGCTTCTTGGGCGCGGCCTTGGCGTCGGGGGCCGCCTTACGCACCTCCAACGTGCCGGCGGGTTCGTTCCAGCCGCTCGGATTGACCGCCAAGTAGGCCTTGGTCTGCTCGAGCCAGGCGGTGAGCTTGGCGGGGTCGGTCTTGGCCAGCGCGAAGGCGCCGATTTCCGCGCGGGCCCGCGCATCCCGCTTCACGAGGTAGGGGCTGGTCGTCTTGATCTCGGGCGGGAAGGGGGAGTCGTTGTTCACGCCCTTGAGCTCCGGTTCCGGCGTGTAGGCGTAGTCGGCGTAGACGCCCCACTGCTTCACGTCGGCGAAGAAAGCCTGCAGCGAATAGAAGTCGGCCGACTTGATCGGATCGAACTTATGGTCGTGGCATTCCGCGCAGCCGAAGGTCGAACCGAGCCAGGCGGCCGAGACGGAGCGGACGCGTTCCGCGCCGTACTTGGCGAGGTACTCCTTGGGCTGGGCGCCGCCTTCGCGCGTCATCATGTTCAGGCGATTGTAGCCCGAGGCCACCTTCTGCTCCTCGGTCGCGCCCGGCAGGAGGTCGCCCGCCAGCTGCTCGCGCGTGAAGGCGTCGAACGGCTTGTTGGCGTTGAAGGCGTTGATGACGTAGTCGCGGTAGGGGAAGATCCGCTGGTTCTGGTCGCCGTGGAAGCCGACCGTGTCGGCGAAGCGCGCGATATCGAGCCACCACACGGCCATGCGCTCGCCGTAGTGCGGCGAAGCCAGGAGGCGGTCCACCTGGCGCTCGTAGGCGTCCGGGGCGGCGTCCGCGACGAAGGCGGCGACTTCCTCCGGGGTCGGCGGCAGGCCGGTGAGGTCGAGGGAGAGACGGCGTAGCAGGCGCTCCTTGGAGGCCTCGGCGGAAGGCTTGAGTCCCTTCTCGGCCAGCTTCGCGCCGATGAATGCGTCGATCGGGTTGCGTCCGCCGGCGGGCATCGCCGGCACGGTCGGCGACTTCAGCGGCGCGTAGGCCCAGTGGCCTTCGTAGACGGCGCCTTGGGCGATCCAGCGGCG
>JBEELT010000130.1:0-5112 GCA_041167995.1 Verrucomicrobiota bacterium
ATTCCTCGATGAGGACCTCGTGGACGGGCGAGGCGTCGAGGCCGGCCTGCGCCATACGCTCGAACTCCTCGCGGTTGTAGGCGATGCCGCCGCCGGTGCCGCCCAGCGTATACGAGGGACGGATGATGACGGGGAACTCGCCGCCGATCAGGGCGACGGTCTCGCGCGCGGCTTCGAGCGTCTTGACCACGCGGGAGCGCGGGACGTCGAGGCCGATGTCGAGCATCAGCTTCTTGAAGATCTCGCGGTCCTCGCCGCGCTCGATGGCGGCCTCCTTGGCCCCGATGAGCTCGACGCCGTGCTTCGCCAGAACGCCGGTGCGGGCGAGCTTGAGCGAGAGGTTGAGCGCGGTCTGGCCGCCGAGGGTCGGCAGGAGGGCGTCGGGCTTCTCCTTGGCGATGATGCGTTCCACCGACTCGACCGTGAGGGGTTCCACGTAGGTGACGTCCGCGGTCTCCGGGTCGGTCATGATCGTGGCCGGGTTCGAGTTGACCAGGATCACGCGGTAGCCCTCCTCGCGGAGCGCCTTGCACGCCTGGGTCCCGGAATAATCGAATTCGCAGGCTTGGCCGATGATGATCGGTCCCGAGCCGATGATGAGGATGGTACGGATATCGGTCCTCTTAGGCATGGTGTTCCGCGGACTGTCAGCGACCCTTGGAAGGGTGGTCAAGTGGGGACTTCTCACAAATGCGGAAGGCGCTTGCAGGGGCGGTCCGTCCCGGCATTCATCGCTCCGTGGACATCATCAGGATCGCCGGCATCAAGTCCTTCGGACATCACGGGGCCCTGCCTGAGGAAAAACGCCTCGGCCAGCGGTTCACCGTCTCCGTGGACCTGGAGGTCGACACCCGGCCGGCCGCCGCGGCCGACGACCTGAAGCTGACCGTCAACTACGCGGAAGTCATCCGGACCGTCGAGGGTCAGCTGACCGGCAAGCCCGTCTACCTCATCGAGACGCTGGCCCAGCAGATCGCGGCCCGTATTCTCGGCACTTTCACGGTGGTGAAGGCCGTGACCGTCGAGGTCACCAAGCCGTTCGCCCCCGTGGCGGCCGAATTCGACGCCATTTCGGTGAAAATCCGGCGTGAGCGGGCGTGAGCGGAGCCCGCCAGCGCTATTTACTGGGTCTGGGCAGCAACCTCGGGGACCGGGTCGGTCATTTAAACGAAGCGATTCGGCTACTCGGCCAGCTTTCGCAGGCCGAAGTGACCGCCATTTCCCCTGCCTTTGACTCGAATCCGGTGGGCTTTACTGACCAACCAAGATTCCTAAACCTTTGCTTGGAAATGGTTTGTGAGCTAAGCCCCGCCGAACTTCTCCAGCAGACCTTGGCGATTGAGGCTACCTTGGGGCGCCTCCGTACTAGTAATAGGAACGGACCCCGCACCCTCGATATCGACCTCCTTTTCTGGGAGGGAGGGTCGGTCGATGCCCCGGAGCTTACCCTCCCCCACCCTAGGTGGATGGAGCGGGGGTTCGTGACCGTACCGCTGAGGCATCTACTCCAAGCGCCCGCCCTCGCCTCGACGACCGTCTGGGATTGGCTCCGACGCGAAGTCCCCCTCGCCCCCGCCGGTGAGGACGGATTGCGCGCATGGCACGGCTCGACCCCCTGGCGCCCGACCCCGGGCTGAACCTTCCCCGCTTCGGCCACGCCCCTGCGCTCTGGTTGGCCCTGCCGCTCCTGTTAGGCTGCGCGCTCGATCAAGCCTGGCGACCGGAAGCCGGCGCGATGCTGCTCGGTGGAGCGTTCGCCCTCGTGCTCGGCGCTTGGGCGGTCGCTCGCGCACCACTCGCCCTCGCCGCCCTCGCCCTCGCCGCCCTGCTGTTCGGGTCTGCTTGGCATCAGGCAGGCACACCGCCGCCCGGGCCGGTGGCACTGCGCCGACCCTTCGTCGAACTCTCCGTGCGGATCGAACGCGCCCAGGAGCGGCGCGAGGGTGACGGCTGGACCGGCCTCGGCTGGGTGACGGACCGCGACGACCGTCTGTTCCGGCGGCGACTCGCACTTTCGGTCCGCGGGCCTACGCCGGCGGACGGCGCCGAACTGAAGATCTCCGGCCACCTCTCGAACCTCCCGGCCGACCCCGTGGGCTACGACGCCTGGGTCCGCTCGCAAGGGGCCAGCCTCCGGCTCAACGGCGGCCGCATCCTCGGCGAGCTCGCGCCCGCGTCGGATTTCAGCCGCTGGTGCCAGGCACGACGGCGGCTCCTGGAAGCCTGGCTGCGCGAGCTGCCGTGGGCGGACCCGGACGGCGGGGCGCTGCTCGCGGCGACGATGCTGGGACGGACGGCGCTACTACCGACGGAAGCGAAGGAGGCTTTCGGCGTCACCGGCACGCTCCACCTTTTCGCCATCAGCGGGCTGCACATCGCCGGGATGGCCGCGGCCCTACTCTGGACCGCACGTCGCCTCCGTCTGCCGGCCATCCCGGCGGGCCTCGCCGTCCTCGCGGCACTCTGGCTCTACGTGCAGGTCACCGGCGCCTCACCTTCCGCCGTGCGCGCTTGGATCATGACCGCGTTCGTCTGGGCGGGACGGGTCGGCGAGCGCGACACCCCTGGCCTCCAATCGCTCGCGCTGGCCTGCGCGACGACGTTGTTGCTCGACCCGGGCGCGGTGGGCGACGCGGGCTTCCAATTGAGTTACGCGGCGGTGCTGGCGATCCTCGCGGCGGGCGCGCCCGCGGCGGAACTGGCCACCGCGCCGACAATCGCACAGCGGCTGACGCCGCCCGGGGCGGGGGGGGTCGCGCAGCGCTGGCGCTGGCGGGCGCGGCGCTTCCTCCGGGCGGGGCTCTGCATCTCCTGCGCCGCGACGATCGCCGGCGCACCGCTCACGTTGGCGCACTTCGGACATACTTCCGCCGGCGGCCTGCTCGTGAATCTCATCCTGGTACCGCTGTCGGAGGTGCCCTTGGTGCTGGGCATGGCTTCGACCGCGCTGAGCGTCTGGCCGCCGCTGCTGCCGGTCGCGCGCTGGCTCAACGGCGGTGCCGCGGCGGCCCTCGACGGCATGGCGGCGTTGGCGAGTCTCGCGGCGCAGGTACCCTGGCCCGACCTGACTGGCGAGCGGGTCTCGACAACCGCGGGCGCCAGCGGTGCCTTGCTCCTCGTCGGCTGTTTCCTCGCGCAGGCGGAGTCCCGTTCGGCGGCGAGATTGCTGGGAATACCCGCGGGCTTGCTGCTGGTGTGGTTCGCGCTGGCCTAGGACCGGTCGAGGCTTGCCCACGGCCGGCGAAGGCGAAAAAGTCGCCGGATGCTCCCGGCTTTCCTCCGGCTCGCCGCCGCGGCGACGACCCTCACCCTCGCCGCCGCGCCCGCGGAGTGGTCCGGCATCTACCCGAGCCTGGCTTATTTCAACAACGAGGGCGAATGCGGGACCGGCGCCGTCGTGCCGTGGGCCGAACGCCTCTGGGTCATCACCTACGCTCCGCACCAACCGTTCGGATCGAGCGACAAACTCTACGAAATCACCCCCGAACTCGAGCTGGTGGTGCGACCCGAGAGCGTCGGCGGCACGCCGGCCAACCGCCTGATCCACCGGGAATCCAACCAGCTCATCATCGGCCCATACTTCATCGACGCCGAACGGAAGGTCCGCGTCATCCCGCCGAAGCTGATGCCCGGCCGACTCACGGGCAACGCGCGTCACCTGACCGACCCCGCGAACAAGGTGTACTTCGCGACCATGGAGGACGGCCTCTACGAGGTCGATGTGCGCACGCTCGCCGTGAAAGGCCTGATCAAGGAGATCAAGAACACGCCGAAGCCGGGCCAGACCGCGGAGGTCAGCCCCGCGACGATTACCTCCACGCTCCCGGGCTACCACGGCAAGGGCCTCTATTCCGGCCAAGGCCAGGTCATCCTCGCGAACAACGGGGAGCTCTCCGCCAAGGCGCTCGTCGATCCGACCATCGTGAGCGGCGGCCTCGGCTCCTGGAACGGCACGGGCAACTGGTCGCTCGTCCGCCGCAACCAGTTCACCGAAGTCACCGGGCCGGGCGGCCTGACCGGCAACGCCGACCCGGCGAAGGACCCCCTCTGGACCATCGGCTGGGACTTCCGCTCGCTCATCCTGATGGTGATGGAGGATGGCAAGTGGACGAGTTTCCGCCTGCCCAAGGGCAGCCACTCTTACGATGGCGCCCATGGCTGGAACACCGAGTGGCCGCGCATCCGTGATATCGGCGAGGAAGGCTCGCGCCTGATGACGATGCACGGCCTCTTCTGGACCTTCCCCGCCGGTTTCTCGGCGAAGCAGTCCGCCGGCCTCGCGCCGCGCTCCGCCTACCTCAAGGTCATCGGCGACTTCGCGCGCTGGCAGGACCGCCTCGTCTTCGGCTGCGACGACACGGCGAAGTCGGAGTTCCTCAACAAGCGCGCGGCCAAGGGCACCCTCGGCGCGCCTGGACAGTCGCAATCCAACCTGTGGTTCACGCCGCTCGACGCCACGACGAGACTCGGGCCAGCGCTGGGCCGCGGCGGCGTGTGGGTCGACGAACCGGTGAAGGCCGGGGTCGCGTCGGACGCCTTCCTCTTCGCGGGCTTCGCCAAGCGCGCGTTGTTCCTCGGTCACGACGGCGCGGCCGCGACCCGCTTCACCCTCGAGGTCGACCGCCGCGGCGACGGCCAGTGGACGGCCCTGCGCGAGGTGCCGGTCGCGGCCGGGGTCGCCGGCGAGTGGCTGCACTTCCCCGCCGCGGAAGCCGGCGCCTGGATCCGCGTGGTCTCCGACCGCGACCAGGCGAAGGCGACGGCGCAGTTCCAGTATGCGGCGGCCGACCCGCGCGGGACGGAGCGCGACCCGCTCTTCGCCGGGCTCGCCGAGGCGGCGGCCCCCACGCGCCGCGGCGCCTTCCTGCTCACGCGCGGCGGCAACCTGCGCACGCTCTCCGTCCTGACCGCCGACGTCACGGCCGGCGGGACGAAGACCGACGCAGCCTACGAGCTGACCGCCGAGATGAAGCTGGTCAAACAGGCGGACCCGAAGGTGACCGAGTTCGTCGCCAAGCAGACGCCCATCCCCGCGGGTGTCCTGTCGGTCGACGCGGCATCGGTGATCCTCGCGGAAGGCGGCCGCCGCTGGCGTCTGCCCCGCGCGGGATC